>JAZDGG010000001.1:0-6559 GCA_043807225.1 bacterium
CGAATACATCCGCCACAACCCGGTGAAATACGGTATTGCCAAACCCGAAGAACACTACCCGTTCGTTTGGGTCTGTGATGATTGTTAACGAATAGAAAAAGAGGTCAGGGGGGGTCCTGGCCTCTTGGATGAGAGAACACGAGAGAGTCGTTACCGAACAAGAACGAGTTTTGTCTGCGCTGCACCAAGATGCGTCACCACTCTGGCAAAGTAGACACCAGAATGCACCTGATGATGGTCGTCATTGGCGCCGTCCCATCGGAATTGCACGACACTTGCGGGTGTATTGCCGTCTGCGAGGTGGCGAACGATTCGTCCGGATGCGTCATAGAGGTCGGCGGTGACCCACCCAGATGCCGAAAGGCAGAAGGTGATCAGCGTCGATGACGTGGCGGGATTCGGTCGTGCAATGCATCGGGGAACCCCAGTTTGACAATCCAGGGGAGACTCGACAGCTGTCGTACCAAACGCTTGATCGACTTCCACATCGACTGCATCGATCGTGTAGGTACCCGTTGACCACCCGAAGTAGAAATTCATCTGTGCATCGGGGATTGTCTCCGTTGCGACAAAGTCTGCTTCAATGGGTTGCCAACTGGTCGGGACGTACGAAACGATCCATAGACCGACGCTCTGGAGCGTCCTCGGGTCAATCAGGCCAATCACCGCTTGGCGACCAGGGAGCGATGCCTTCCAGAGCGCACGAAAATGGTAGGATTGGCCGTTGACGATCGAGACGGTGCTCTGGTGGATCTGCGTGTCGTAGTACTCGCCGGCTTGGGCGACGGTGAGTTGGGCGGCATGACCGCCCCCTTCGTTGGGAACGCAGGTGAGCGTTGCCGAATGGAAGTGATCTTCCAAATCCCAGTTCCCGAGACACGTCGGACACTCGAATGAGGGGTTCCGGAGAAGACCCCCGTTCTCCGTCGGACATTCCGTCGGCAGCAGCTGTTCCAGAGAAACAGAATCGATGCCAAAGGCCTCGTGCCACCAGCCAACGTAGAAGCTGAGCTTCGCATTTGCGATGGTCGCGCTTGCGGTGAACTCGCGTTCAAAGGGTTGCCAGACGCTCGTGAGTGTCGGCAAAAACCAGAGACCCATGGAATGGCCGGTGACGGGATCAATGATCCCGACGACGATGGAATCCGGGGAACCGAACGCGCATCCGAGAAAGCGAAAGCGGTATCGCTCTCCTTCGATGAGGTGCACGCCGTTTTGCACGAGCTGCGTCTGGTAGTAGATACCCGCCTGACCGGAGGTAATCTTTGCTGCGTGCGAAGAAGAAGGCCCAACAATGCATTCAAGTGATCCGGTCGCGAGGTGGTCTTCGAGTAGCCAGTGATCGAGACAGAGTGGGGATTCGAACTCCGGATTGAGGACGAGATTATCTGTCGCATCCGGGCACGCTTGTCCCGTCGGGGCGATGATCACCTCTGCGTCCTCGTTGGTGTCGAAGCAAAGGACTCCGCTGGAATCGGGACTCACTCCCCCTTCAATCGGCTGTCCGTTTTGGCAGACATCGTACACGTGGTTCGTACCGAGCCCAAACACGAAATGACTAACCGTTGCGCTGGCGGGAGAAACATGGCTGAAAAAGAAAAGAAGTGCCATGAGTCCCGCCATGGCAATTCTCGCTTTCCCTGCCACGTCGGTCCTCCTTTCGACCTTTGTATTCTTGGTGATACTTGTCAAAGAACGGCTGTTCTGATGAGGATTTCGTGCCTCAACCAGAATATCGGACTCTACGTGGTGTTTCGCCTCTTGTCAAGCCCGTTCCTTGTGAAGAGTATTCCTTGAGAATATTCGCAAGAAACTGAGTTAAGCCGAACGGATGACATTCTGTGAACAGCAAAAGAGGCCAGGGGTAAGCCCGGCCTCTCGGCTGACGGAACATGATTGATGATGGTGGGGTTTTCCTCTTTACACCTGGTTCGTCCTTGCCAGGATAATCGGAAGCCGCAATTCGGCGTCTTTTTCCCACTCTGGCATGAAGCGCCCGGCTTCTTTCGGCAGCAGGTCAAGACCAGCCGCGAGGAACTTCCGGGTGGCCGACGGCGTATGCCTGCCCGGCCTCATCATTTTCAGCGCAAGCAGGGTACCACCGACGGCAAGAAGAAGGCCGTTTTGTCTTGTTTGCTCTTGCATTTCCGCAGACGCACTCTCGTACTCGGACACATAACGGAGGACGTGTTCGATACACCAACCCCCATGAACGAAGTTGAGATCATCATAGATGCGAACCCTGACGTTCTCCAAGATGAATGTGCGGATAGACTTGCTGAGTGCGCATTTTCTGATCCGCGTGCGCTCTACCCTCCATGACCCGCAGGGTTGGAGAAGTTTGGACCGGAGTCCGAACAACTGCCAGAGAACTCCACCATAGACATAGCGGAACTCCGGCTGGCCATTGCGAAACTCCTCCCGGTGGATGTGCAGGTACGTATCGCTGCTCCTCTCCGTTTGGACGTAGTAGACCGATGGAACGAAAAGATACCGGAAGCAGAGGAGACAACCGATTGTGACGGAGATGCCGACGACAATCTTACAACCCGCCATCAGGGAAAGTCTGGACTCGAGAAAAATCGGGAGCGCAATTGCTACGAATGCGATGAGAATAAGAAACGTATAAGCTACCATCGTCTTCAGGCACACTCCCCCCGGAGAATCCGACGACGATGCCAACACCCGTTTTTCCTCCAACCCAATGCATTGAAGGCAAGAGACCTGCTCTGACATGATTCCTCCCAAAACCGTGCACGCTCCGCAGCCGTGGCTGTCCACCTGCTGCTCATGCCGGTTCGGCGGCGCGTGGCTTGCTGTACACGGTGTCTCCGCGCACGTCCGCTGCCACGCAATGAAACGAACAACGGGCGGGATGGTACACGAAAACCGCGTGCGTGTCAAGCCGTACGGAACCCCAACTGAATTCAGGCCAGCCCACCATCTGAGAAGGACGGGGTCAGAAGCATAGAAAGAGATTGATTGAGATCCAAAAGGGCGCGCCTACGGCGCGCCCTTCTTTTGATTTCTCTGTTTGAATTACTTCACGATATCTTTCCTCATCGAAGAGCGCGGAGTGTTTACCTTACCGATTCCCGTGCTGTTTGATCACTCGCTCCGCATCCTCCATGCGGATGGAGAGGAGTTTTGAGATGCCGTCGTCGCTCATCGTCACGCCGTAGAGCAGGGAGGAGATCTGCATCGTTGCGCGGTTGTGGGTGATGGTGATGAACTGGCTCCGCTTCATGAGCTCCTTGATGATCGCTGCAAATCGCTGGGAGTTTGCTTCATCGAGCGCCGCATCCACCTCGTCGAGGACGACGAACGGGGATGGACGGGTTGAGAGAATTGCGGAAATGAGCGCGATGGAGGTGAGTGCTTTCTCTCCGCCCGAGAGCATGGTGATGCCGGTGACGCGCTTGCCGGGCGGCGTTGCGATGATTTCGACGCCTGCGATCACTTTTTCTGGTCTTTTCTTCCCCGCGGATTTTTTTGCGGTTTCCTCGCCTTTGTCTTCCTCGTCATCCGTCTCCTCACCATCATCCTCATCTTCCTCAGAGATCAGTTGAGTTTCTTGGAGAACGAGTTTTGCCGACCCACCGTCGAACAGCACTTTAAAGTACTGACCGAACTCTTTATTGATCGCGTGAAAGGATTGCTGGAATTGCGTTTTGATTGTCGTATCAAGTTCGGTAATCACCTCATGGAGTTTGCTGATGGAGTGCTCCATGTCGGTGACTTGCGACGAGAGAAATTGGAATCGTTCATCGGTCATTTTGTACTCCGTCGTGACGTTTTCATCAATGCCGCCGATGAGTTCCAGTTGATGTTTCAGGTGGTTGATGTCCGCGAGCAGTTTTTCTTCGGATTCGGTGTGCGGGAGTGTGTCGTCCGCAGTCAGCTGCGTCACTTCTGCGGCAATGCCGGCAGGGAGTTCGGTCTGCACTTCATTTTTTAGGTCATCCTGCCGCGTCTCCAGTTTTGCCAATTCGACGCGCGTAGCATTCAGTTCCGCCGTTGTACCGTTGAGCTCGTGTTGTTTTTCACGAAAGGATTTTTGGAGTTCAAATAGGCGTTCTTTCTTTTTCTGCTCGGCTTGATTAAAGCCGACGATCTGTCCGCGGAGCTTTTGGAGATCAGCATCAAACGCGCGGATTTGCTGGTCGAGCTTCTGGCGTTGCGTCGCCGTCGTTCGTCCCTTGCCTGCTGACGGGGCAAGCCGCTCAAGCTCGCGCTCAGTGCGCTCTCGTTCTTCCTCGAGGCGTTTGGAGGATTCGGCGAGGAGCATGAGCCGCTCTTTTCGCCGTTCGAGATCGCGGGTGAGTTCATGGATGCCATTCACCAGCGTATCCTTCATGGTAAATGCCCCCGACAGCTCCTCGTGGATCGACAAAACGTCTTCTGCACGCGTTGCTTGTTTCGCTTCGGCAAATCGTTGCAGAAGCGTGGCAAACCGGTTGTCAAAACGCGTGATCTCTCTTTTTAGCCGCAGAAAGTCCCGTTCGGAATCCGCTTCGAGCAGTGCTTTTTTAAATGCGGAGAATTCTTCGTGCAGAACGTGAAAATCCGCTTCGAGCGCCTCTGGGTCGATGCTCCGTTCTTTCGTCGCATGCTTGAGATGCTCCAACCGCGCTTCGATTTTTTTCAGCTGATCGAGAAGAATCGTGTGCTGTTGTTGCTGTCCTTGGAGCGATTGCTCTTTCGCCTTCATCTCCACTTCAAGCGTCGTCACTTCTTCGTGAAGGTCGGCAAGCGAACGAAGGAGCTCGCGGTGTCGATTCTCTAGCCAAACAACGTTGAGTTCGCCGCTTTTTGCCGCAGCGAGTTCCTCAGCGCCTTCGAGAATGGCCTGCTCTTTCATGACGGCATTCTTCTGTTCGAGAACTCTGCTGTACTGCTGTTGAAGGTCCTGGAACACCTCTTGGCGGGATTTCTCCCGTTCGAGCTTCTCCAGCTCGTGCTGGAGGGAACCGAGTGCAGCTTCTTGCTTGTGTTGCTGCGACTGTTGCGTGTCCGCAATACGATTCTGTTTCCTTCGCCCACGGGAGAGATCGAGCCACCGCTGGCTGAAGTACTGGAGCTGGAGTTTTTGCAGGTCCGTCTCGAGCGTCCCGCGCCGTTCCAGACGCCGCACCTGTCGCGTAAGCGTACGAAGGTGCGGTTCGATTTCCGAAAGGAGCATGCGCGCCTGGTCAAGATTTTCATGGGTCTGATCCAGTTTTGCCACCGCTTGTTCGCGTTTGATCTGGTACTGGCGGACGCCGGCCGCCTCATCAAAAAACTGCTTCCGTTCCGCCGGCGAGGCGACGAGAATGTGGTCGATCATTCCTTGGCCGATGACGCTGTAGGACTTCTGCCCGAATCCCGTTTTTGCGAGAAGGAGCTGGATATCCTGCAGGCGCGCGGGAGAGTTGTTGAGAAGGTATTCGCCTTCGCCGCTCCGGTAGACCCTTCGGGTGATAACGACGTCTGGGTAATCAACCGGCATCTGCCGGTCGGCATTATCGAGGTGAATGGAGACTTCCGCCATCCCAAGCCGCCCCCGCGACGAGGAACCCGAGAAAATGACGTCCTCGGAGCGCTTCCCCCGGAGCAGTTTGATACTCTGCTCACCAAGCACCCAGCGGATGGCGTCGGCGACGTTTGACTTCCCAGACCCGTTCGGGCCGACAATCGACACGATCCCGCGGTCAAACTCCAGGGTCGTTTTTTGTGCGAAGGATTTAAATCCGATGAGTTCGAGTTTTTTGAGATACATCGCTGCAAAAACGACGACATCCGTCTCACGAATAAGATGAATGGAAAAATCACTACCAGTTTACCATGCTGGGCATGCCCGAACAATCGGGGACGCTCACTGAATGATCTTCACGAGCCACAAGCCGATGCTCATGATCCCCATGGTCACTTTGACGAGCGAGCTGCCGATGAATCCGACAATGGTATGCGCCTCTGTCTCGAGGACAAAGACCGATTCCCGCCCGGTGACCATCTCGCCAAGCACGGAGCCAAGTAGCGGCCCCACGGTGAGCGCGGGCACGATCCCAAAAAATAAGCCGATGAAACCACCAAGAACGCCCCCGAGAACGCCAAATGGCGTGACCGTGATTTCCTTTTTGATTCCCCACCGCGTTGACCAGTATTCCGGCAGGTAGGAAAGGAGGGCAAGCACGCCAACGAGCGCAAGAAAGGGAACATCAACCTGTGCGAATTTCGTCGACACCGCCGAAAGAAAAACGCCGAACCAGATGAGCGGAATTCCCGGGAAGTAGGGAAGAACAACGCCGATGAGCCCCGCGACCATGAGGACGAAGGCAAGAGCGTGCGCAAGAAATACCCAGGGCATCTTACATCCAGTTCTTTGCGTCGAGTGCGCGAATGGCGGCCTCGACTTGCGCCTCCTGTTTGGACATCCCGACGCCCTCAGCAATCATGTCATCACCGAGAAAAACACCGACGCGAAACTTCTTATTGTGATCAGGACCCATTTCTTCCAACACGCGATACACGGGGGTGAAGCCCAGCCGTTCTTGGCTTGCTTCTTGAAGACGGCTCTTTG
>JAZDGG010000002.1:0-8304 GCA_043807225.1 bacterium
TTGTTTGACAAAAAGGTATCCTTCACTTTAGAAGATTTAAAAAAGCTCAATAATCCTCAAGTGCGTGTTCGGCTGATTGAAGTATTTGTCGATCGTATTAACGATCTCACTGCAGAATCAGAAGATATTGCAATCACAGACGATGAGTTGAAAGCTTCCGATATCACGCCATTTCCTTGGACTGGTGAGGTTTACGAAGCACGGAAGACGGTGCTTAATCTCACACCTGTATCGAATAAACTTGAGGAAAAGTTTGCAAGAATAATTGATAATGATGACGAGGTCGCGGCGTTTATTCGTAACGATGACCGAACACTAGGTTTTCGGATTACTTATATTGATCAGGACGGATTTGTAAAAAACTACGTTCCTGACTTTGTCTTACGAACTATTGATGATACATTTTGGGTCGTAGAAACAAAAGGGCAAGAAGACGTGGTGGTAAAATTAAAAGATAAACGAGCTGAACAATGGACAAAGGAAGTAAGCAAATTAACTGGCAAGGATTGGAAATATAAAAGGGTTGATCAAAAGACACTTGAGATGGGACGATTTTCAAGTTTTAATGATATTGTATTATCCTAACCCAAATGGCGGCGCGCGCCCGAAGGGCGCAACGAAAAATATCTGGCTTTTTGTGAAAGTGGCGTTGTAATAAATTTTTAAGATTTGTGGTCTGCGGGGCGGAATTCCCCCCAGACCCCCCTTCCGCCCCGCTATCAAATCAATAATTTCTTTCAAAATAGGTTCTTACTTCGTTGTAAAGCCATACCACGCCAAATGCATTATCTTTTACAACACTACCTCCAACGCAATATGAGCACTCGGATACCTAGGGGAATCGAAGGGCAGGAGCGAAGCCGAACGAAGTGAGAGATGAGCGCCCGGCGAGCTGCCGGTGGCAGGTCGCCGCTGCCCAGGACACGATTCCCCGTGGGGCTACCACGTCAACGGACAATACCTTATCATTAGAAACAAGTAATCACTCAATGAGACTTCATATGAAAACACTACGCATTATTCTTGGGGTGACTTTTGGGATGCTCCTTCTCGCACCATTTTCTGCGCGGGCAACGGATGATCCGATGGTTTTTGACTCAACTGATAACTACCTCGGCGGCTGCAGCTACACCAACACATCAACGTGGACGCTGCCGCAGAGTTTGACCGTCTCAAAGATCCAGCTCTGGTACAACTGGCAATCCGGTGAAACGTCGTTGCCGGTAACGGTGAAAAAGGACGGCGCGGATTTTGCGACGTTCACGGCCGTCCGCGGAGCGTGTGATCCGTACCAAGCGACCTGGTGTAATGCCGACTATGCTATCAACAAGATCTTCCCGGCGGGGACGTACACGACAGCGATTGCGAATGCGTACCAATGTCTCAAACCGGGCGGTACGGGAACGGTACGGCTCTATGGAACGACCGATCGAGTTGCAACCACGAATGTGAATAGTGCAACGAATACGTCGGACGATACGGTCAACACCAACACCGGCCTCATTGCCCCAAGTCCGGCGGCAAACGAAAATCTGAATACCGCAAGCAACGCGAACGTGGCGGTAACCAACGCAGTAACCGCTGCGGTGGCCGAGGACACTGCGGGGGATTCCTCCAGCACGATTTTCTACGTCATCATCGCCATCCTCGTCGTCATCATTCTCGTGCTTGTCATCAAAGTCATTTCCTGCCACAGGAACAAGGCGTCCTCGTGAAGAGACGGGGGAATCCATTCTTCTCAATATGAACATCCTGGTCGTTTGTCATTGGGGAAGAAACCGGAGTAAATACGTTGCCGAGTATTTACGCACAAAGGGATACGCAACCGACTTTGCCGGTATTCTTGACGAGACCGAGAACCAGGTGACGCCGACACGGATGCGCTGGGCAGAAAAAATCCTTGTCGTCGAACCCAGCATCGCCAAGGAGCTGAAGAGGCAATTCCCTGAAGAAAAGAACAAGATCGTCAGTATCAATGTCGATGATCGTACAGCCCGTCCGGGTGTCGCGGGGTTGACTGGAGACGAGTGGACACGACATCAGGAAGAAGTTGTGTATCCAAATCTTCTTCAAGCGGTCGACAGGCTGCTCCCGTTTCGGTAGACAGTACTGAACAGCAGCTCGACCGGTGCTCTTCGCGGGTTGTCCGCGCCCGGTGGTTTTGATATCCTAAAGAAACGAGGGGGAAAATCATATGCAAACACCCGAAACAATCCAAGAAAAAATCGACGATCTCGAGTCAGAAAAAGATGATCTCGACAGCGAGCTTTCTGAAATGCTCGAGGACGAGGGAGTCGAGGAAGATTCAAAGCGGGGCGAGGAGATTTCGTCAGAGATCGAACAAAAGAATAAGATCCTTGAGGAAAAAATTGAGCTTCTCGAATGGGTCTTGGGCGAGTAGGTCTCACAAAGACGAAGTACCAACGCAGCTCATCCAACAACGAAGGGTGAGTATGAGGGGAAAAGCACGGAAATCACTCTGTGCCGTTTTGATGATCACGCATACCGCTTACCATAACGACGCCGACTGATACAGCAGATCGTCGGATCTCTTTCGACACGACGCGCAGATCGCGGTACACTGTCGCTGTTGAGTATTCACCAAGTTCCTATGGACACTTCCCCGACACCCACGCCCGTCGTACCGCCAGTCCAACCCACGACGTCACCCATTGTTCCAACCTCAATAAAACCGCATGTGGAAATCTTCTCGCTCTACGGCAGCATGTGGGAGTATTTTCAAAAACACTGGAAGCGGCTCGTGCTCATTCAGGCGATCCTTTTTATTCCGTACGAGGTGGTTTCGTTTCTCCCACGGATCGGTGGGAGCCAGACCCTCGACGCCAGTGCCGCTATGTCAGTCGGACAGATCTTCACCTTCCTCGCCCTGACGGCTCTCGTCATTATTGTTGATCTCTTCCTCACCGCCTGGGGTCAAGGAGCGCTTTTTCTTGCTCTTCGGGATGCATCGTCTTCGGCGACGCAACTCCTCTCTTTGTCGTCCCGGATCATCCTTCCCGTCACAGGGGTGCTGCTGCTCGCGGCTCTTGCGACCACCGCCGGCGCATTCCTTTTTCTCCTCCCGGGTATCTATGTGGCTATCATGTTCTCGGTCGCTGCCCCGGTCGTGGTGTACGAAAAGACGGGAGGGACGCAGGCGCTCCGCCGGAGCTGGGGATACATCAAAGGAAATTGGTGGCGTGTTTTCGGCTCCTTCCTCCTTGGTGGCGTAGTGATTCTCGTTGTCCTTCTGATTCTCGGCGCGCTTTTTGATCGTCTCTTTCAGAGGGAAGCGGGTTCGGTGATCACCGCGGCGTTTTCGTACGTTCTGATCACCCCGCTCAGCATCTGTTTTCTCTCTGCGCTCTACGAACGCTTGAGCCAAAAAGCTCCGCCGGTGTAGAGAGGAACGAGGCACAAGGGAAGAAATTCACCTCCGCAGAAAGTGATTCGGAAGAACTCTTTGTGCTATCGGCAAGAACTGAGAGATGAAAAAACCCCCGCCGGTATCTCGATTGACGTCCCGGGCGGGGAATGTGCTTACTGATCGGAGGAATGAGACCTAGGGCTTCCCTCCCGTGCGATTCGTGATCTCCCTGAGTTCTGCCGCAGCTTCCTCGGCCGCCTCCTTCATGCGGTCGTACACGGCAATGAACGGATACTCGCCCGGCTCCATCTCCTGGATGTCACCAGGGCCCTGCATCCACATGTTGAGGTTCGTTGTGCCAGCTCTTTCAGGTTGGTACATCTTCCCTACCTCGATGACGTACGTTTCCTGGGCGGCGTATACCACACCGCGCCCGAGAATGCCTGAGAAATGCGCAATGGACATCGTGTACACCTCCTCGTTTCGCCGACCAACGATGATCCAGCAACGCATGATGGCATGCCGAGAAAAATAAGTCAATGGCCTGTCAGCGTATCGAAGAGCAGTGAGAAAAAACCGATTTGCTGGGCGTCCTTGGTTCACATAAAATCAGTGTGGTATTGAAAGAAGCTTCGCATGATATGGAACGGGAGAAAAACCGCGCTCTGACTCTTTCTTCTCAAGTGCACGCACGTGGAGAAAAACATTTCGCGGATGGTGATCGGGAAAGAGAAAGAGCATACTCTCCACTCGCTCTATGCTACAATCGCCGTATGAGGATTTTGGGAATCGAGACATCATGCGACGAAACCGCAGCAGCAATTGTGGACTATACCCGCAGCCGTTTTGTTGTGCATTCGAGCGTCGTCTACTCCCAAGTGGAAACGCACGCAAAAACAGGCGGAGTGGTTCCGGAAGTTGCAGCACGGGAACATTGCGTCAAAATTGTTCCGATCATCGACAAAGCGTTTCGCCGGGCGCGGATACAAAAAGGGAACATTGATGCGATTGCTGTCACGGCGGGGCCAGGATTGGTTACGGCGCTCCTTGTTGGCGTTGAGGCGGCGCGGACGCTTGCGTACCTCTGGAAGAAACCGCTCATCCCCGTCAACCATATCGAGGGGCATGTCGTATCGAACTGGCTGGCAAACGAGCCGATTCGCTTCCCCGCTCTCTGCCTGGTCGTCTCTGGCGGACATACGGAGCTGCTTCTTCTGTCCAGTCGCGCTTCGTACCGCTGTGTCGGAAGGACGCTCGACGACGCCGCCGGAGAATCGTTTGATAAAGTGGCACAGCTTCTTCGTCTGGGATATCCTGGCGGACCGGCGATTGCTCACAGCGCAACAAGGGGCAATTCTGCCCGGTTCGCTTTCCCCCGACCAATGATCAGCTCCAAGACGCTGGACTTCAGCTTTGCGGGGATAAAAACCGCTGTTCTCTACCGCGTGCAAGGCATCCCGGGGAAGGCAAAACCAATACATTTTTCTGCGCCGGACGTTGCGGCATCGTTCCAACAAGCGGTTGTGGACGTCTTGGTGACAAAAACACTCCGTGCAGCGAAGGAATATCGATGCCGATCTGTGCTGTTGGCTGGTGGCGTTGCCGCAAACGCAGAACTTCGCCAGCAACTTTCGGATGCCGTTCAAAAGAATCTGCCGACGACAACCTACCATCAACCGGCGCTTGCCTACTGCACGGACAATGCCGCGATGATTGCCGCACGCGGCGCATTTTCATTCGCCAAGAGAAAACGGTGGCCATGGCAAATCGTCACAGCGGATCCGAATTGGGAAATGTGGGGACCACAGAGCCCAGTACCCAGACTTCCAGTATCCAGATAGTATCCAGCAACCAAACTCTAGAATTCAGTTCTGATATCTTAAGAGGTGCTCAAATAATCTAATGCGGTGTATTATTCGCATTTGATGAGAATTGCCGAAAATATTTTCCGTAGTTCGCATGCTTCTTGAAGTAAACGTCTTTGACTCTCCTCTTCTTCAGTTTTTGGTATTGTCAGACGGATCCAATATTCAGACTCCTTTGCCTCCTTTCTCGTGATTTTTACTCGATGGAGAAAATCCTTTTTGCTGCACGCCTCGTTCGCCTCGATGTAGTTCGCGCCGACCGAACCGGCGGATCGCACCAATTGCTTCGCTATTTCCAGGTTCGAAAGGGTTTTTGGTAAATTCTGGCAATATCGTACTGTCTGTTGTGCAAAGGTGAACGTCCGCTCTTCCAGTTTCGCGTTTGGATGCAACATGTTCGTTGAAATCCATTAACGATAATGAGTCAAACGCCAAAAAAACGACGTTGCCGTCCCCCGTATGAATATACAGCTGATCACGCTTCTTGTCGAGAGCAACCGCCTCCATCAACGCCGTCACGGATCCGGATGCCATCATTCGGTCGGTGTCGCGAGAAATCTGATTTGGATACGGTGCACTATCTGGATTTTGAACGCTGGTAACTGGATACTGCTTTCTTTTCTGGAAACTGTATACTGGATACTATCTGAAGTCTGGATACTGGACACTGGATACTCCCCGAGATATGTTTTGTCTGTGATACGCCTTTTTGGTGAACAACCCATATGACCCGCAACGACGCTTACTCCATTTTGACGGAGTTTACCAAGAATCCAAACCTCATCAAGCACGGTCTGGCGGTCGAAGCGGCGATGCGCCGGTATGCGGAAATCTACAAAGAGGATGTGGGGACATGGGAAATTGTTGGTCTTCTTCACGATTTTGATTACGAAATCCACCCAACGCTTGAGGAACATCCCCAGAAAGGGGTGGAGATGCTTCGCAAAAGGGGAGTGTCGGAGGATATCCTCCATGGCATTCTCGCGCACGCACCCCATACCGGTGAACCGCGCGATTCACTGATGAAGAAAACGGTGTTTGCGGTTGACGAACTGTCGGGATTCATCATCGCCGTTGCGCTTGTACGTCCAAATAAGAAGTTGGCGGAAGTGACAGTGGAAGCCGTGATGAAAAAACTGAAGTCGCCCGCATTCGCTGCAAAGGTGAATCGGGAAGAAATTACTCAAGGAGCGGCGGAGCTTGCTCTGCCGCTGGAGACGCATATCGGGAGCGTTCTTGCCGCGCTTCAGTCCTCCGCAAGTGTGCTAGGATTATGAGATGAAACCAAAGTCACATCCCGCGGACCGCCACCACGTCCGACTGATCGTCTCGGTCTTTGCAGAAAAGAACGGCCGGTTTCTATTTATCGAGGAGCACAAGCGAGGACGCCGATTTGCGGAGCCCGTCGGGCACGTCGAGCCGCGCGAGAGCATTCTCAAGGCCGCACAGCGCGAGTTCCGTGAAGAAACCGGTTATTCCGTCACGCTTCGCTCGCTTATCGGCGTGTACCATAACATCTATTCACGGCCGTCCGTTTCGGATTCCCTCCGCTATATCTTTCTCGGGACGATCGGTGCAATGATGTCACGGAGCGAAGCGAACATTCAGCTCCGTTGGATTGAACGAAAAAACCTCCGGACGATCGTCGGCCGTCTGACCCATCCCACGAGCCGGCAAGCGCTGAAAGACTTGCTCATAGGAAAGCGATGGCCGCTTTCGGTCATCCGTGAAATGCGGCTGGAAAGAAACCCTATTCTTCGATAGTTATTGGAAAATAGGAAAAACGAGCCGGGTGGCTCGTCGAATATTTCTGCGTGCTGGGAACGGCTACTTCCTCCCGAGGCGCTTGTCGTCGGCCATGAGCGCCAGTGATGCCCGTTCAAGATCAACCGCCACACGAGCATCCCAGTCTCCGCTGGTCACTGTGCGGACGATTTGCTGACCGGTACGGCGAGCTTGTTCAAGCTCCCTCCGTGTGACTGACACCCTACCGCTTGGCTTCCCAAGTCCTCCTTGAAGCGTGTAGACTGCTTCATCTTCCGGATGCTTCTCCCCGTACATGCCACCTCCTCGTTGAGACCAAAAGGAACGCGACGAACAGGGATTGTTGTACATCCTCGGCCGTTTTTCGTCAAGTAGAGTGTGAAAGAATAGCCGATCGACCCTGCTACTTGCGAATATTACTATGAGGAACAACCCGTAAAGAATGGGTCAACGCAATATTTGTCATTAACCTTTTCGTTAAAAGGTTCATCGTCTGAATAAGAAAAACCGCCCGAGCAAGAGCTCAAAGCGGTTCAAATCTCTGAGGTGCCAACAAGAAGAGCCAACGGAAATGCCTTGGCTTAATGACCAGTGAGAACAACAAGGACGGCAGCAATGCCCATCGCGATGAACACAAACGCATAAATGATCCACCCGACTGAAAGTGGAGGATTCGGGTCGACTCCCGGGTTCTGCCGTGCGTTCAAATCACCCGAGGACGAAGATGGTTGCATCAGATGCCTCCTTTTCGGTCTGAGAACGAGGTGTTCTGCTTGGAATCATCGGTGCCCTTTTCTTCTATTCTTGAAAGAACAGAGACAATGGAACTTGTAGACCAATCGTTGAGATTCGTCAATACCGGTGTGGAGCCCGCGCGGAAGAAAAAAGACGCGGGTGGCGTCTTTGTGGCTGCTGCCAATGCTCATGCTGGATGATCAATCCCCAGAGAGCGCCAGCGAAGCGCAATCAGGAGTCTTTGTGTGCTGAACGGCATGGCGATGACGTCATTCGCGCCAACGGCTTTCTGTATGGCCCGATCGACCATCATCTCATGATCGGCCAACAGAACGATGATGGTTTTCGCGCCAGCACGCGAGGATCGAAAACGGCGGCAGATGTCACAACCACCGAGACGCGGGGTACGAACGTCAAGCACCGCGTAGTCCAGCGGATCCTCTTCGAGCATCCGGAGCGCCGCAAACCCGCATGTCGTCTCGATCACTTCATAGAGGGCTGACTCAAGTGGTCGTCGGAGAATGCGACAGAGAGCCGCATCTGCTGCAACCACGACTCGTCTGCGATTCATGC
>JAZDGG010000003.1:0-25602 GCA_043807225.1 bacterium
GCCGCAGTCCATCCGGAACCGGCACCAACATCCAACACCCGATCGCCAGGTTTTGGCTGCAGCAGTTCAAGCATCAAGGCGACGGTAAGCGGCTGAGAGTTTGTTTGTCCGTACCCAATGGGGAGCGGTACGTCGAGGTTGGCGTTCGTTTTTTCCTCACCGCCGAGAAAATCCTCCCTGTGGACAACTCGAAAAGCGTCGATAATCGACGGAGTCGTGAGATAGCCGTCGCGAATCAATTGCTCAATGACCGTTTCCATGGGAATTGATGCTTCGTCGTTGAGTATACCAAGTTCCAAGAAAAACTTCTTTGGATCTGATTTCATCCCTTTTTTGCTCATAGAAAGGAGAATGGGCCAATTTGTGTCGCACAATCTTCTCCGGGGAAGCGAAGGGGTGCATTCCAAAGAATCGATGAAGACGAAAGGCGATATATTCGCGCCCGATCGGCTATTTCATCCACAGGATGGGCGCATTTTGTCATTGACAGTAGAGCAGTTCGGCAGGTACAATGGGTCGTCGGCACTTCTTGACACCGAGCAGGCAAACCTTCTCTGGCAAGTGTCACCAATCACGTTCTTTCTGGTCAATTGACCGGTTCAGTTCTTTGGGGAGTTTCCCCGCGTGTTCTTTGTACAGTTTGGAGGAAAAAGAAAAAGGGTCAACAAAAAGTTAGAAAACGAATGTGCATCGTCGGCACCGAAAGCGTTATTGCTGGGAGTCGCCGGTTCTGATGCTCAATTCAGTTTTGTATCTTGCTGCTGACCTTTTTCATTATCACGACCATGAACACGTTCACACAGCTACGCAAACGATCCCTCCGGATCCTCAGCGTTGTCTCTCTCCCGATCCTGCTCGTCCAAACGAGCGGGGTGGGGTTTCTTGTTGCGGCAACCGCTCAAGCTGCAACCACATCTACCACCCTTTCAGTTGAGGTTCGTTCGTGGGACAGGCTTGGTTTGGACAGCAATAAACCTGTTTCAACGGGACCCCACCGGTTCCTCATCCAAACAAGAGTGACAAACACCGGTAGTACGCCTGCTGCGGGTGTACAAACGAATTTTGTTTGGGGTTCCGGCACTGGCAATGCTTATCTTGGGCTTGTCTCAACGGCACTCTTCCCGCTGAACACGATTAACCCGGGTTCCTCGAAAGATTCATTCTACGTTGTCTCAATTACACCAGCTGCAACCCCGGATAGCCCAAGCAATCCCGCCTTTGATACGAGCCGTCCGTTTACGGTAACCGCATCATCACCCGATGCGCCAAACGCAAGCACAGGGCAGACGCTGTCCGTTGAGCATATTAATTCCCAAAATCGAAATCATATTCTCTCTTCGTCAGTCACCCCACCAAATCCGCTTGTTGGCCAGCCATTCACTGTTCATGTTGAATACGAAACCTCGTCAACATATCCGAACATTACTCCCCAATTGACGTATAACCCAAATGTAACGACATTGGACACGGTTCAGACGAACTATGTTAATGATGGCGTCATTGAAGACGATATCTACGCGCAAAATCACGGCAATCATGTGCAATCGGATTTTCACTTCCGTGCATTATCCGCCGGAACACTGAGCTTCTTCTATACTGTAGTTGATCAATCAGGAGGAAGCTATCACTACAACGAAGATTCTGCTAATGCGATCGTCGTTCCGGTCACTCCACGTCAAGCCCTCGAGAAGAGTGTGGATAAATCTACAGCGAACCCTAGCGACTCTCTGATATACACGTTGAATTATCACAATCTCGGGAACATAGATCTGTCGAACGTCACGATCACAGAAACGTATGATAGCCACTTTGTTTTCGGTTCATCCACGCCTCCTCCCACGTCTGGAAATAATGTTTGGAACATCGGAACACTGCCGGTCGGCACAAGTGGTACCGTAACTGTTCACGGCACACTGAATACATCCTTCCCCTTCGGCACAACAATCATTCACAACATCGCCACGATGGATTCGGATCAAACCGATCCGGTGCAGGCAACGGCTGATACAAGCGTAACCATACAACCGAACGGTTCACTTCTGCTCACCAAAGCTATTGATAGTGGTAGCGCTTCGTCAGATACGTTTTCCTTCACCATCAATCCCGATCCGAATGGTGTTGGTACCATCCACACGGCAAATGGATTATATCTCTTTAATAACCTGCCAGCGGGCGACTACACAGTCACAGAAAGTCCCTTCACCGATTACCACGTGGTTTCAAACACATGCACCAATGTCCACGTAACCGCAGGACAGCAAGCAAGTTGTGCCTATCACAACACGCGCGATACCGGATCAATCACCGTCAACAAACAGGTTGATACGGACGGCGATGGGATCTTTGAAGGTGGCAATACGGTCGCCAATGGCCTTGGTTTCCGCTGGGGACTTGATGCGGGTACAGTGGATCAAAATATGGGAACAACCATGAGTGGCGTCACAACCGGCGTGCATACTGTGACGGAAAACAGCGTTGCCGGCTACCATTTTGTCGGTTGGTATCCAGGCAGTGCCACAACGACCGTTGACTGCAATCATTCGGAGTCAACGGAACTCCCGGCTGATGTCATTGTTCCGAAGGACGGCACGACCTCGATCACCTTGTGCAACGCGCGCAACACCGCAAATGTTTCTTTTGTCAAAGTCGTTGACAATGAACCGGGTGCGAATGTGGCACAATTCAACTTCCATGTCGATGGCAACATCTATCACTCCGGCAACAGTCACGCCTTTCCGATCAGCTCGTATGTCGTGACGGAGGATCCGGTCACTGGCTACTCGCTGGTCGGCGCTTCTGGTATTTGTTCGATCAATCCGAATAACGGCGCGATTGAATTGAATGTGGGTGATGATGGCGGTACTTGCACGATTATCAACCATCGCGATACGGGTGTGCTGACGATCCACAAATATCTCGATACGAATGGTGATGGAGTTGTGGACGAAACCGATCCGAACGGCTGGACATACGACATCCAAGGCGGCGAGCAGAACATCGCTATGGGTCAAAGCCGAACGCTCTCGACGGCCACCTACACCGTCTCGGAGGACCAGCACCCGAACTACAATGCGACAGCGTGGGTCTGTTACCGTGATGCGGAACAGATCGGCAGCGGAACTGGCGAACAACTGTCGGTGGAACTCACGACCGCGGGCGCAACTTGTTGGTTCACGAACACGCGAAACCTCACCCGCGTCACATTCGACAAAGTCATGGTCGGTGGCGGCCCGGCAAACGAAGGATCGTGGAGTTTTGCGCTCAACGGGAATGGTGCGTACCACGATGGCGACGGCGCGCTTGTTCCCACGAACACGCAGCTGACCGTGACAGAATCGTCCGCGTTCGACGATCTCTACACCCTGACCGGTGCCTCGGGTGTCTGCTCGCTCACCCGCGACGGAATCGTGCTGAACAGCGGCGAGGAGGGCGGCACGTGCACCATTGAAAACACGCGAGACACCGGCACAGTCGTTGTGCACAAGAACGTTGTCGCTCCAGATGGCACAACGGATGTCACTGATGCCCATGGATTTGCCGTCACGCTTGATGGATCTGCGAATCAACCGATCACCGAATCAACGACCGTCACGTATAGCAATATTCCGACGGGTCCACACACTGTTGCGGAAGTTGCGGATGCTGACTATGCGCTGGTTTCGATCACGAATGGCGGCAATATCACCGTCACAAAGAACGGCACAACGAACGTGAACGTCGTCAACAAGCAGAAACCGGCAACGATCACCATCATCAAAGATGTGCGTGCATGGGACGGGACTGACGTTACTGATGCGACTCTATTCTTTGTAACGCTCGATGGCACAACAAAAGAGTTCAAAGAAGGAGCACCGGCGACCTTTACGGTTGATCCGGATCAGTACATCGCAGCCGAGACACCGAATGCGGACTTCATCATTGCGGGATACAGTCCGTCCAACGTGGTGACGGTCGGATCAAATGAATCCAAAACCATCACCGTGACCAATCGCCAAAATCATCCCGAAATTGATGTGATGAAAGAGGACGGTTCTGATCCGGCTCCCGCTGGTGGAACGCTCACCTACACCATTCACTGGCACAACATCGGGAATACACCGCTGTACGACGTCACCATCACGGACGATGTTCCGGCAAACACCTCCTTTGTGTCGTGTTCCGGCGGCATCTCCTGCGGAGAAGCTGGCGGGACGGTGACGTGGAGCATCGGCGACCAACTCCCTGGAGCAAACGGGGATGTTCAACTCGTCGTGCATGTCGCTACGCCGCTCATCAACGGCACCTTGCTCTCGAATATGGCCGAGGCATGCGGACGCATCTCCGAAGGTGGAATCCCAGATGTTCAGCTCTTCTCTGTTGCGACAGTTCCGAGCCAAGTCTGCGACCACGATACCGAAATCACCACCGTGTCGTCCTCCCCGGTCGTGACGGTCGTCAAATCGGATGCACCGGATCCCGTCCAGGCGGGGACTGATCTGACCTACACGCTCCAGTGGTCGATCGGCGGAAACAGCCCGATAGCAAATCTCGTTCTCACCGACCCCCTTCCGGCGAATACCACGTTTGTCTCTGCATCGGACGGTGGGACCTTTGATGCGGCAACGAAGATCACCACATGGAATCTTGGGAATCATGTCCCCGGCGACAACGGAACGCTCACCTTCATCGTGAAGGTGGCATCACCCTTAGCAAATGGCACGTCGCTCTCCAATACGGCAAAGATCTGCGGGACAAGCCCGATCACTGAATCTGCACAACTGAGGGATGAAACGCCGTTCTCCTTCTGCAATGAAAGCACGGCGACAACGACGGTTGCGAGCGCGGCGACGCTGACGCTCACAAAAACGGATTCCGTGGATCCGGTTGCCCCTGGCGCGTTCGTGACGTACACGCTCGCATGGAAAGCGGCCGGCAACAGCCCGATCACCAACCTCGTGCTGACGGATACCCTCCCGACCACGTTGCTGTTTGTCAGCGCTTCGGGGAACGGGGCGCATACGGGCGCGAATCCCGGCGGCGTGGTCACCTGGAACCTGGGGAACCATGTGCCAGGAGATTCCGGAACCGTCACCGTCACCGTGACGACCGGCGCTGATCTCGGAAGCGGAACGGTTGTGGTCAACCTCGCATCGATCGTCGCCCTTGAAACCGCGCCGGTGACCACGTCGCAACTGACGACGATCACCGCTGCACCGATTCTGGGAATCAGCAAAACCGTCAACCTCCCATTCGCCAATCCGGGAGATCAACCGACGTACTCCGTCACTGTGACCAACACCGGCAACGACAAGGCCGTGAACGTCGTGTTGACCGACCAGCTCCCTGCGGGCTTTACCTTCGTTGACGGCGGCGGGACAACCAAGACATTCCCTCTTGGCGATTTGGACAAGGGGAAGTCAACCACGATCACCTATCAGGTTGCGATCGCCTTCACGATTGCGGCGGGGACGTTCGACAACGTTGCAACAGCAAAAGCGGACGCGACCAATCCGGTGACGGCTCGCGCTCCGTTGGAAGTTCGCATACCGATCGTCGCCGCAGGGGTGGCAGCGCCCACACTGGCACTCTCCAAAACGGCAAAGCCAACGACCGCCAATCCGGGAGAGACCATAACGTACGTGATCAAAATCTCGAACAGCGGTAACGCGTCGGCCAATGATGTCCGGCTGACGGATACGCTCCCCGCCAACTTCACGTACAAGGATACGGGTTCAGCGAAACGGGTCTTCATGATTGGGGCGATATTAGCCGGAGAAACGCGAACAATCACGTACCAGGTGGTGATTGACCAGAGCGTAAAAGCCGGCAAGCACACGAATACCGTCATTGCAACGGCGCAGGATCTCGACCCAATCACCGCAAAAGCAACCGTTGATGTCCGCGTGCCAAAAGTGCTTGGCGCGCTCACGACGACCGGTGCATCCGCAAATGATTTCCTCCTCTTCTTTGCCGGTCTGGCGATGGTGCTTCTTACTAGCATCGGCTTGGTCAAGCTCCGCATGCGCCCAAGATCGTAACAGGTGATTTGAACGAGAAAAAGCTCGCTTCTTCAACCAAAGGCACGTCTTCCTCTGGTTGAGAGCGGGCTTTGGGGTAGTTCATCTTCCGCAGCACAGTCTGAAAACCAAGAGCAGGGCTACCTATGCCGACTTGACAATCCTCTCAAAAACATCGTAGAGTCAAGAGTAGGTAACTCCCCGAGTGTTGTCTGTCGTCAAAGTCGAGACTTTTCACAGCGATAACACAAGAACCGGAGAGTTTTAAGAAGAAATACTAATTTTTATCCTCATGAGGACCACACATCGGAAGGTTTCGAGTCACAGAAAGCGGCGCTTAAACAAACAGCACAATTCGTGGAAATGGAAGCTTCTGACGTCGGTCGCAATCGTCTCGCTCGTCACACAGACGACAGCGTTCGGATTGTTTCTTGCTCCAACAAGCTCGGTCGCAGCGGATGAAGAACAGACTGGAAGCACAACGCCCGGACACGTCGCACTGCAATACCTGTGTACCGATATTTCTGACAATGGCATTACCGACCTTGCGGACCTCGTGTTTTTCAACGAGCATTACTCGCAAGATGGCGTCTGCGTGGGTGATCCCCGCTTTGACCCGCGCGCGGACTTCGACGGCGATGGCTGCACGAACGATGTTGATAAAGAAATACTCAGCGGGTACTTCAATTCTGCCGAACCGAATGAGTCAAACCTTTACTGTCAACGGGCGCATGAGTTCCGCGCACGCGAATGTCCAGATATTGATGAGAACGGCGTGGTCAATCTTGGTGATTTGACGATTTTTGGAAGATCGTTCGGCACATACGCGGGAGATGCGACCTATAACCCCGAAGCAGATTTTGACCAGGACGGCATGGTCGGCGTCGTCGATAAAGCCATTTTGAGCGATGCCTTCAATCACCCTGATCGGACCTCACCATATTGCCTTCCCTTTTCTTCCGGGACGGCACACCTCACCCTTGCCAAAAGTGTCGTGAATGACCATGGCGGAACTGCCGTGCCGACAGACTGGAGCTTGAGCGCAGCTGGTCCTCTGCCCATTTCGGGTTTCGGAGGTGTCAGCAGCGACGTTGACGCTGGCACATATGCCCTCGTCGAAACGGGTGGTCCCAATGGTTATTCGGCCAGCGCATGGAATTGTACAAATGACGATCAGAAAAACTCTTCTGACGTCCCGCCAGGAAATGAGGTCACGCTTCATTCCGGCGATTCTGTAACCTGTACGATAACCAATGACGATATCCAGCCACAACTGACTATCACGAGCGTGGTCAGCGGCGGATCTCTGCAACCAAGCGACTTCCCGCTCTTTGTGAACGATACGCCAGTCAACAGCGGAGTACAGAATGGTTTCAATGTTGGCAGCTACGTGATCCATGAAACCAATCAGTCAGGGTATACTGCCGTGATAACCGGCGATTGTGATAGCAGTGGCACTCTTACCCTCAATCCGGGTGACGTGAAGACGTGCACGATTACCAACACTCGAGATACTGGCATGATCATTGTTGAAAAGAATGTTGTTGCATCTGATGGGTTCACCGATGTCAACGATCCTCAGGCGTTTTCTGTCACACTCGACGGCAGCGACCAACGGTCGATAAGCGAGTCATCCTCGGTCACCTACCTCCAGGTTCCAACTGGACTGCACACGATCGCAGAACTCGGGAACGAAAACTATGACCTCGTTTCGATGACTGATGGCGGCATCGTGACGGTTCACCCCAGCCAAACAACAACCGTCACGGTCCTGAACAAGCAAAAGACTCGGGTTGTCGTCCCTCCGCAGCAAACAACGCTCCTCGCACCCAAGATCACAATTGACAAGACGGTGAATACAACGAAAGCGGTCGCAAACGACCTGCTGACCTATTCGGTGGTGATCAGCAACACCGGAACGGCAGCAGCAGAGAACCTCACGGTCACAGACATACTTCCTTCGGGAATGGTTTTCAGCGATCTCCCCGCGACAGAAAGAACGTGGAACGTTTCTCCATCCTTTGCACCGGGAAGTTCGACGACCATCACCTATGGCGTCCGCATCGATGGCGGTGCATCTGCAGGAAACTATACGAACACTGCGACCGCAAGAGCAGTTGGGGTTGAACCAGCCATCGATACGGCAACCGTCCAGGTAACCGCACCGCAGGTTCTTGGGGTAACCACGGGAGCTCCTTCGCTGACCATTAAAAAAACTTCGCATCGCACAACAGTCAATCCGGGAGAGAGTGTTGATTTCACTATTGTCGTCACGAACGTTGGCGAAGGTCCAGCGACGAAAGTATCGCTGAGCGACTTTTTACCAGAAGACTTGACGTTCGAAGATGGAACGATATCAAGAACGTGGACCGTTGGAACGCTCAGCGCAAAGGAGTCGAAAACATTCACCTACACGACCAATGTTTCCGATACCGCTCTTGAGGGAACACATTCGAATATCGTAGACGTTTCGTTCGCCGAAGGCGACCCCCTTGAGGCGATTGCACCAGTTGCCGTACGATCCGGCCGCGTGCTGGGAGTGTCAACACTCGCTGAGACCGGTGCGAATTTCTCCGATAACCTCGTTTTCACGAGCGGCATCATCCTCTTGTTTGTCGCGGTCATTGGTTTTCGCAAGTCCTCGTCTCTTGCCTAAGAAGATTTCGCATCATCAAGCGCCCGCAGCGCAGCCGGTCCCCCGATGGTGGGAACGTCGCCGGGCCGTGCAGGCGCTTTTTGGGTTTTTACTGGTTCTCGGTCTTGTGCTCATCGGTTACCCGTATCTTCCCCTTCTGACGTATACTATTGCACCGCCGTCGGTGACGCGTTTTCCGTATGCGACACGGCTTGAGGTGCTCCCCACCCAAAGCCAGAAACCACATGAGGTCGGTGCCCAATCACACAAACTCCCTCCCCAAGGAAACCGCCTCGTCATCCCAAAGATCGGCGTCGATATTGCCGTTGTCGAAGGCACCGATGACCGTGTCTTGGCCCGCGGTGCGTGGCGTATTCCCGGGACATCTTCGTCGCCAGAAAAAGGGAATATGGTACTGAGCGCGCATCGGTTCCGCTACCGCCCTCCTTCGAGCGAAACTTTCTACCTTCTCGATAAAGTGAAGCCCGACGACACGGTCATCCTCTATTGGAAAAATGTCGAATACGATTACCGCGTCACAATAACAAAAGAAGTCAAACCTGATGCGGTCGAGATTCTGCAACAGACGCTAACACCGACGCTGACCCTATTCACCTGCGCGCCGCTCTTTTCGACGGCACGGCGGCTCGTGGTCGTCGCCGAGCCGCTGTAACTTTTTTTCGTGCGCTGCCCGATCCGGCTCCTGAAACAAGTTTAGGACGGCAGGGCAGGGTTCGGCTCTCCAGATTCCGAGAAATCAATAAACCCTTCTTGAAGTTGATCTCAGGTTGGCGTTCCGCTCAGTAAGACAAAGGTCTCGAAAGACCACTTGACGGCGGAGATGTACAGACGGTCTTTTTTTTGCTATACTGAGAAAATGAAGCGGCGTTTTGCGCTGTCTTCCTCAAGTGATTCTTGTCGCGCCGAAGCCGGTGCAACCCAGATGAATGACAAGATGATCATTATTAATCCAACGTAATCTATGTCAAAGACCATCCTCATCGTAGAAGATGAGAAGCCACTCCGTGATGCACTGCGGTATACCTTTGAGGCAGAAGGTTTTGAGATTATTACTGCGGGTGATGGAGAAGAGGGGCTAGCCAAGGCTCTCAAAAGAAAACCCGACTGTATTCTCCTCGATATCATCATGCCGAAAATGGACGGGATGACGATGTTGAAGAAGCTTCGGGAAAATGTTTGGGGCAAGGGGGCAAAAGTGATTGCGCTGACTAATCTGAGCGATTGGCCGTACAATAAACAAGCGGTGGAACACAACGTTCTGGAGTACTTGGTGAAATCCGACTGGAAAATGAAGGATATCGTCAAGAAGGTTCGGGAGAAGCTTGGGCTGCCCTCGCAGGGTTGACAAGAAGCGAGGCAAGTGGTAACCTGGTTCGCTTCCTCCTCGTTAATATCTATTGATAATGTACCCAGCCCGACGACTCTATCATCGCTTGCTTTTCTTTTCAGCGAAGACTCACCGCGGAACGAAGCTGGCGATCATCCCCCATGAAGCGAATGGGTACCGACCGCACGCACTGCGTAGCCGATCGCTGAAAGTCTATAGCGCCGCGTTAATCGCAGCCAAGGTATTCCTGACGGGTTTTTTATTTGTTTCGTATCCCACGGAAGCGCAGTTTGCTGAATTGACCGCGTCGAAGATTTTTGAGCTTACAAACGCGTCACGTGCAGAAAATGGAGCGAAGCAACTTCGTTTGAGCGCCACCCTTACCCGTGCTGCCCAAGCGAAGGCGCAAGATATGCTGCGGCTCGGATACTTTGATCACACCGGTCCCGACGGAAAGAAATTCTGGCAGTGGATCAAAGAATCCGGCTACTCGTACTCGATTGCAGGCGAGAATCTTGCGATGGATTTCACGACCGCGGAATCTGCACATCGCGCGCTCATGGCGAGCGTATCGCACCGGAACAACATCCTCAAATCATCGTACGTTGATATGGGTGTCGCCGTTCTAGAAGGGACGATGGACGATCGAGAAACGACGGTGCTGGTCGAATACTTCGGTACCCCGCTCGCAACGCCGCGAATCGCACAGCAACCCTTGGCAACCGGTACCGCGCCAACGCCCGGGCAACAAGCGCCTGCAGCCGCGCAACCGGCAACAAAGAGTGCTGCGCAGTATCGCGCGCAATTGGTCGGCGTGAGTGATGAAAAATTCATCCTTCTCGCCAACTCGGAGATTTCGGTATGGGCGGATTTCAAGAACACCGGATCCACAACGTGGTGGAACGACCGCGGAGCGTTCGTTGCGCTCAACGTGACGAACCCTCCGGGGAGAACAAGCGCTTTTCAGCATTCCTCATGGCCTGCCGCCTACCGGCCAACCCGGCTCCTTCAAAAAAATGTTCGGCCCGGGGAGATCGGACGTCTTGTCTTCACACTCCGCGCGCCAAAGACCCCACTCACGGCAACGGAATCATTCGGCCTGGTCGCCGAGAACCTGACCTGGGTCCCCGGTGGATCCGTGACGCTGCCAATCACGGTCATCCAACCGCAGCCGTCAGTTGCATCGGCACAAACGGCGCAGCCGTCGCCGCAAGCGGTCGTTGATCAGCACTTCGACACGACGGTTGTCCAAGTAGTAAAACCAGAGACGCAGCAACAGGCGGTCATCCCAGTAGAAACCGTGCAACCAACCCCGCTCGTCGTGACGCTCCCCTCTTCGCAGCTCGACTGGCGGCAAATCGTGACGGTTTGGACAATCCGCTTCTTCTGGGCTTTCCTTTTCTTCCTCTCAATCTCCCTCATCCTCACGATTATAATTCGGATTCGCATCCAGCACCGGCACGTCATCTTGCAGACCTTGCTCGTTCTCGTTCTTGCCGTGTTCATGATCTCCATCCCATTCCACTACGCTGAGCGAATTGCGAGTATCTTCGTGAGTTGAAGAGCGCGGTATCCAGAACGTGTTTGCACGGGGACACTTCCCCCTGCCCGATCTCGACGTCGGGTTAAGAGATTTGGCGTTTGACAAGCCAAGATTGCTCCGATAAGATGAGGAATCATCTTTATGAACAGCATATGAACAATCGTCTTTTTTCAAGCGTCATCGTCCTTCTTTTCATCCTCCTGCCGCTGAGTGCTCATGCGGTGACGATCACCTCGTCGGCACTCGATCACCTCGTGATTCTCCCGAATGACCGTCCGACGCTCGTGGATATCGCAACCGACCAACAGTTCACCGCAACGGGATATACGCAAGAGAACGAGCCGCTTGCGGGCATCACGTTCGCCTGGACGACCGAGGGTGACATCGGCACTATTTCGAGCTCCGGAATCTTTACCGGCAACAAAGGTGGCACCGGGAAAATCACCGCAACGAGCGGCGATATCACCGCATCGGTCGGCGTGGTCGTCCGTGGAGTAGCCGCGAAGGAAACGAATACCACGCCCTCCCCAACGAACGTTCCATCGTCAACAACGACCGTGCAGCCCGTGAATACGAATACGGCAGCCAATGTGAACGCCAACGCGAACATCGCGACAAACAGCAACACGAATACCGCGGCTTCAGCAACGACCGCCACACACCCGTGCACGACCATCCGTGCGTGGGTATGGGTGCTCCTCCTGTTTTTGTACTGTATTGTCCTCTTTGCCTACTACCTCTCTCTTGGCGAAAGCCGCACGCCCTGGTGGTGGGTATGGCCAGCGATTGTGACGGCGGCACCGTTTGCCCTGTACTTCGCCTTGCGTTGCGGCACCACGCACGCTTGGGTTCCCTGGATCCTCGGTATCCTCACGCTCGCCATTTCTGTATTCTACCTCCGGGTGCTTCGACCATCGGGGGCGCCCCCCTCTTCATCACATCCGTAAGAATCTTTGTGCGAGCAAACGACGACTCCGCTCGGGGTCGTCGTTTCGTTTTCTGCAGGGGGGATGTTCCCGTTCTCCATTGGTATTTCTGTTTTTGCCGAGAGTTGGTATACTGGCTCTATTCTTTCGGCGGGTGAGCAGACCGGTGTGCCGAGGGATGCTCCAATAGAATATTTTCTCAACTCCTCGTGATTCCAATCCTCCTCATCATCCCTCTGATTACCGGCGTTATCACTCAAGCTACGAAGCTGATCTGGCGCGCTGCTGAAGGAACGTTCTCATGGCGTTCCCTCACCTTCTACGGCGGGATGCCATCGGCGCACACTGCGTTCGCCTCATCACTCATCACTGTGGTCGGTCTCAAGGAAGGGGTGCAGTCTCCATCGTTTGCGCTTGCGACGATCTTCGGCATCATCATTGTTCGTGATGCCATCGGTTTCCGCAGGTATATCGGGAGCCACAGCCGTGCGCTGAATATCATCGTTCAAGATTTACCGAAAAAGACCCAATCCCGTTTTCGCGGATTCCGCGAGCAACTTGGTCATACGCCGCTCGAGGCGTTCGTCGGGGCGATTATTGGCATCGCGCTCAGCTCGGTGCTGTACGTGGCCTTTATGTAATTTCGCAGACCGCGGTTACCGCTCGGGGGGTTTTGTTGACGTCGAAGAAGATCGTTGTGCGATTGCCAGCACTCCCAACAGCCAGTGAAAGACAAAAAACGTCAAACCTATCCCCCATGCGCTGAACAAGAGCGCACCGAGTCCTGCGAGGAGGAAGAGGCCCGACGCCAGAGCAGCGAGGGGCGGGCGCCTTCGTGTGCGATCGGAGGGTTTGCCGTCGACGGGGTTCTGCTCACCCACAGACGCAGCGTTCGGTGGGGTGGATGTGGATGGGTGATCCTGCATTATTTCTGGAGGGAAAGAAGAGCTTCCGCGTCAATTTCCGCCCACGCAGCATCCTGCCACCGATATGCTTTGACCGATTCCCGCGTCTCCGTTGGAGAGTATTCGTAAGCTACCGCGGTGGTACTCCCGATTCGCTTTGATCCGACGCCGTGCGTCCCAAGAACGACTGGTTGCGAAAGATACTCAAGCTTCATTTTTCCGGTCGGAGCAGCAAAAACGATGCCCCGTACAGTACCGGGCTCGTCTGTCAGGGGTTCCGTGTACTCCTCTTCGACCGTGAAGGTGTCTTTGATTCTCCCGACAATTTCCAACCAGCGTTCTTCAGTCATGGACGATGTTAGTAGAACCGCTGGTCGAAAAGCTCACGTCCCTTGCGATTCTGCGCGACTTCTTCGGTGATAAGTCGCAGTTGCTTCAATTCATCGATCGCCATATTCATCGTGCGCATCCCCTCTCGGATGCCCATTTGCATTTGCGAGTAGACCTGGCGAAGATCGTTATCACGGATAAGGTTTTCAACGGCAGAAGTGTTGAGCAGGATTTCTCGAGCGACGACCAACCCCCCACGCGCTGCTGGGAGCAGCTGCTGTGAGATGACACAGCGGAGGACGCTTGCCAGTTGCGAGCGCACCTGGTGCTGCTGGTGCGGCGGAAAGAGGTCGACGATTCGATCGATACATTCGATCGCGCTCCGCGTGTGGAGCGTGGAGAAGACCAAGTGACCGGTTTCTGCGGCGGTCAATGCTGCTTGCATTGTTTCCATATCCCGCATCTCTCCGACCATGAGGATATCGGGGTCTTGGCGGAGGGAATACTTAATGCCGTTCGCAAACGTCCGGGTATCCAGATGCACCTCTCGCTGTTCAATGAGACTCTTTTTTGGTGTGTGGAGAAACTCGATCGGATCCTCGATAGTGATGATATGCGCGCTTCGCTCCGTATTAATGATATCCACCATTGTTGCAAGCGTCGTTGACTTTCCGGATCGCGCCGGACCCGTAACGAGTACCAATCCGTTGAGGAGGTGTGTCAGACTGTACAAGGTCTCGGTGAATCTGATGGAATCCGGCTGAGGGATGATGCCGGGGATGACACGCGCGGTCAAGCTGACCTGGCCTTGCTGCCACCGGAGATTGATGCGAAAACGATTTAGTCCCTTCATTGTGTAGCCAAAATCCAGTTCAAGGAACCGCTCGAAACGGCTTGCCTGAAGGGGGTTGAGCAAGCTAAACGCAAGATCGCGTATGAGCTCTCCGGTCAGCGGCGTGCTGTCTGCCACTCGCAGTTCTCCGTCAATACGGTAGACCGGCGGTTCGCCTCCCACAAGATGCAAATCCGACGCCTTACGCTTGACTGCGTCGCGGAAGAGGTCGGTAAGTTTATAGTTTGTTTCGGCCATGCTTCTGTTCTCGAATATACCACGAAGCGCTTTTGCTGTCAGTCCCGCTTTCGCGGTCTCAGAAGAGCTTTGCCCGGTCGTTACTGCACCTGCTTGTTAACCAAGAGAATCTCTTGAAAAAACTTTCGGAGATCGGGGAAGCCGAGAATCTCTTCACGCGTCATGGCGTGAGCGACGGTACGATTCCATTTCTTCTCATACCATGGTAACCCTTGACGCACGAGTGGTTTGTAGGGCGAGTTCACGAAAGCACGGGGAACCTTTTCTCGAAAGACCACCCGAAGTGCGCGTGGGGTGAAGTAATTCTCCAGAGCGCGCCGATCAAGCACGAGGCAAAAGAGATGCGCAGCCGTACACCGACGGAGAAACTCTGCATGCGCAGGATCCGGGGCACTGCCATGCGACGTTCGTTCGCTGTCAACAAGGAGAAAGCTCAATGGATTGTGTTTCTTTAAATCCAGCGGCTCGACGTTGACGTTCCCCATTGCTCCCCCACCGAGATGGAGAACCGTTATGTCAGTATGGTCAAGCTCGGGAAATTTTGCAAGAAATTCTTGCACAACGCCGATATCGGTTGGCCCTTCAACGTAGATGATGATGTCTGATTGGAGAATGGCCTCTGGCGGCGCATTCAGTATGTCGAGATTTTCGAGAAGATTGTTCTCATCGACTCTTCGAACGGAGGTAACAAAATGTTTTGATTTCGATATATGGTAATAGTTCCCCAAACGACGCTCCTGCAAAAAGAGCGGTGAATGCGTCGCAAGAATAATTTGTTTGTTGAGCGATTCGATCACTTCGTGCAGCACGGCAACAAAACGTTTCGTTAAACTCGGATAGAAGTGGATCTCGGGTTCATCAATGAGGACGAGCTGATAGCGCGCGTCAAAGAGGTAGACAAAGAGTTTCGCAGTACCGAGAAACCCCATGCCGAAAAACTCAAGGATGTCCGCTTCGGCATCACCGCCGTAGACGAGGTGCGGAAAGAGTTTCTGCAAGTGCGACAGAAACACGTGGTAGCGATCTCCTTGGAGTTTGAGCTCCTGCAGCGAGACAAGGAACCGCTGACGACGCTGGTCATTCGATTCCTCTCCAGGAAAATACGGATGTTTCGTGTCGCCCGGTCGCCTACTTGAAGAGAATTTTACCGATGCGCGAATGTGGGAGGAGATGGCACGGCGACGATCGGGGTTGTCCTCTTCTTTCCCATTGATCATGACCCGATCATCGGGCAGGATCTTGTTTTCATGAAAGCGAATCGTGGTTTCGCAGTCAACGACATCCTGCGGATGCAAATCGATCGCCGGAACCGATTCTTCAAGAACCCATCGCGACGACAGTTGCAGAAGGGTATCCGCCGGGTTCGCTCTGCTGTGGAGGAATTCCGTGTACTCGTTTCTCTGCGTCAAAATGTCATGATGAAACTGAAAAAAGATCGACTCAAGGAGTGAAGTCTTTCCGGAATTCGTTGGCCCGAAGAAAAGATTTATCGGGCCGAGAGCGTCGATGACAGCACGGTTGATGCTCTTAAAGTTGGTGATATCGATCCGCTGGAGTTTCATGATGCAACATTCCTCTGCTCCAGTGTATCACGAGTGAATGAGAAAAACATCCTCCGGACCGCGGAGGCGCATCCGGGGAGAGCGGGGTGGCACTATGACCCGAACCGTCGTCGCCGCGCACGAAAGGTGGCGATGGCTTTTTCAAGATCGGCTGGCGTAAATGCCGGCCAGTATTTCTTTGAAAAGTAGAGCTCGCTGTAGACGCCCTGCCAGGGGAGAAACCCAGAGAGCCGCTGCTCACCAGACGTGCGGATGATGAGATCAGGGTCCGGAATCTCGGGGGCGTAGAGCAACCGCGAGAGATTTTCTTCGGTGACCGACTGCGGAGAGAGACGTTGCTTGATGGCTCTCTTCACCATGTCAACCAGTTCGGCACGACCGCCATAATTGAGTGCGAGATTCACAACGCCACGCGTATTTTCCTTTGTGGTCGCCATCGCATCCCGTATCATCCGCTGGAGATCCTTTGAGAATGCTTCAACGCGTCCGAGAACATTGATGCGAATATCCTTGCGATGAAAATCCTGTAACTTCGTCGTGAATACCCAACGAAAAAGTTTCATCAGGTAGGCAACTTCCCTTTTGGATCGTTGCCAGTTTTCTGTGGAGAACCCCCAGAAAGTGACGAACTGCACTCCCTGTCGCAGGGCAGCGTCTCCGATTTCCTCAAAAACTTCCACGCCGCGACGATGGCCCTCAAAGACCGGGAGCCCCTGTTCGCTGGCCCACCGGCGATTTCCATCAGGGATGATGGCAATATGTCGCGGGGTGGCTTCGGCTGACGTTGATATTGACATTGAATTCTCGTGAGTGAATATGCACGACGTCCCCGTATCGCATGAAGAAAAAACTGCTTGTGTCCTCACTTGCAGCTTTTTTCGTGCATTCTCTGTATACCGCAGATATCAGCAGCCGTCAAGCAAAAAATCCGTGCAGTGTTTGCAGGAAAGAAAACGCCTGACAAGGAGGCAGATGTGTCCACAACGGATGAATGCCGCACTCTGCCCGTCATTGACAGAAGGAATGCGGTTGCATTATCGTTTCACTATGGTTGGCGCTCTACCGAACGTTGTTGCGTTCGGTAAACATCGCACTCGCTCGTCCAGTTTGGAGGAAATGGTATGACACCGTCGTTTCTCTTCATCTTTCTCATCACGCTCGCCATTAGTCTCCTCGGTCTCGCTGGTGGCATCCTGCTCTTGTGGCACAAACGGCTTCTGCAGCGCGGCGCGCAGTATCTGATGAGCTTTGCCGCTGGGAGCATTCTGGGCGCGGCATTTTTGAATCTGCTCCCCGAGGCACTCCGTCAAACGAACAATATACAAACAACGAGCTTTTTCGTTCTCGTCGGTGTTCTGATCTTTTTTGGGCTTGAAAAGCTCCTCATCCTCCACCATCACACGCATGACGTTGGACGAGAAGCAGTGTTGGACGCGGAGCGTACGCACTCCCTTCGGTCGGCACGGCCACTGGTCATCGTCGGCGACGCTCTCCATAATTTTCTTGATGGAGCGGTGATCGCCATCGCATTTCTCGCGGACATGAAGATCGGCATTATCACGGCGCTCGCCGTTGTCGCGCATGAAATCCCGCAGGAAATTGGTGACTTCAGCATTCTCGTGCACAGCGGCATGGAAAGACGCCGCGTTCTTCTTTGGAACATCCTCGGCGCGCTCGTCAGTCCGCTTGGCGCCATCCTTGGCTTCACCGCCTACGAAATGTACCACAAAGTCGAGCCCGTCTTTCTTGCGCTCATCGTCGGAAACTTTGTGTACCTTGCGCTCGCAGACCTGGTCCCCACGATCAAGCACGAGACGCGCATGCGGCAGAGTCTCGCACAGATCAGTCTTGTGATTCTTGGAATTGCGATTGTCTGGTGGCTCGGCTATCTCTTACCCGCGTAACACGATCACCAACGAGAAAAGCGATCGTCCCGACGATGAGCCCGAAGGCGACATCGAGAATGTTGTGCTGTTTGGTGAGCAGGGTCGCGCAGAGAATCAGGATGGCTATGAGGAGAACAAGAATCCGCGTGGTGGAGGCATGGACAACCCGCCAGGTCGTGGCAACAAGAACAACCGTCGCAACCGTATGCGTGGAGGGGAATGCATTGTACCGCGCGTCGGACTGATACACCCAGCGGAGCAGCGTCGAGAAGACGTCGCTCCCCTCGATCGGCTGGCGAACGACGACCGTCTGAAAAACCACATACACGCCGTAGGAAATCAAGAGCCCGATCGTCATGCTAATGATGAGTCTTTCATACACAGCAGGACGACGGAGAATCGACCAAAGGATCAGCGCAATGGCCCACGGGAAGAAGAAAAAGAGATACGGAACAACAAAGACCGGCACGACGTAGATCACGCTGTCGAGAGGGAGCGCAACCGAATGCACTGTCGCCCAAGGTCGGTTGAGAATGGGGTAGAGCGCGAGAACCGCAAGAAAGAGCGCAAGTGCACCAATCCGGGCCGCCGGAGATGGGAGCAGCGTTACACTACTGCTTTGGGGGGGTGGAACGCTCATACGATTGTAGGGCGGAGTCATGTCGTCGTTCGATACTTCGCCAAGGGTCTGTCGTCGAACAACCTCAAACACCTCCCTGCTGCAGCATCCTTACGCCGAATACTTCCGCACTTACTGTGGCGACGTCGGGTTTTGCATGAGTGAGAGGCCGTGCCGTTCTTTCGCAAGCAGGATCAACGCGAGAACAAGCGTTGCCAAAAAGATGACCGATCCGGTGAAACAGGGGGTGACAAATGGACTCGACGTATACACTCCAGAACACCCCTTGTGGTCGCCGTGAGGTGCATAGAACCGATAGACCACATACCCAAAGTTTCCCCAAGCAAAGAGGACACTTGCAACAAGAAGCCAGCGAAGTTTTTTCTGCGAAGGGAGTCGGTGCCCCGCTTCTTTCCTTCTGAGGATGGAGAGTGACCAAATGAATGCAATCAGAAAGGCAAACGCACCGTAGAAGCACGGAGTGAGGACGGGATTTGGAACGACACACTCTGAGAGTTTAAAGATCGTTCCCTCAAAACTCGCAAAACGGGAAAAATCTTTCCACACCGTCACCCACGCAAACACGGTACCGCCAAGCAGGAGAATTGATTGGAGCCAATACAAACGTTTGATCGCCGTCATATGTACACGGTACCACAAAACCGTCTTTGGCTCAACAAACGACGGCCAGCCTTATGGAGCTGGCTGGCAGGACGAAGCGCAGACACCGATATCGGAAAACGGGAGCGTCGCATTTGCGATGCTGCATCCGTAGATTTGTCGGCATGTCGATCCATCGAAGTACGACCCGAGATACATCCCGCAGTCACCGAAAGAGATATTCGGACGTTCCTCGCAGAACACCTTTACTGTTGCGGCGCCGAGGACAGCCCCCTTCCGCAATGCGGCATTTGTTCCCGCATCTGCGGACGCGGTGATCCGGTCAACCCGGATGAGCCCGCTCGACGGGGAAACGAGGGAGAGGTACACCACGACCAGTACAACGCTGATGAGAAACAGCGCAATCATGAACTTTCCGCTGGAATCTTTTTCTGTCATCGTCGAGACGAAAAACGGAGCGCACAGTCGCAACTCCGGGCACCATGCTAACAGGAAGCGTGTAGAAGGTCAAGCCACCGAGCCCTGCAGCTGTTTCGCGACGTCCTCAAGCACCTCTTCTGCGTGCTCTGCGGGTTTGACGTGCTCATAGACCTTCGCGATGATGCCATCGGGATTGATGAGAAACGACATCCGTTTGGTACCCAAGAGCGTCTTCCCGAAAATAGTTTTCTTCTGCCAAATGCCGTACGCACTCAACGTTTTCTTTTTAGGATCAGAAAGGATCGGGAACGGCAATTGGTGTTGCTCTGAAAACTTTGCATGACTCTCCACGCTATCCGCGCTGATGCCGAGCACGATGATGTCGTGCTGTGAGAACTTCGGATACGTATCGCGGATTGCACACGCTTCGGTCGTGCAACCGGGGGTCATGTCCTTCGGATAGAAGTACACGAGCACCCAGTGTCCTCGGTATGAGGAGAGCGTGTGCGGATGGCCTTGCTGATCGTCGAGGACAAATTCCGGTGCCTTGTCATCGACGGAGAGAATGTTTTCCATACGAGTTGTTTATTAAATCGAACGGATAAGCATACGCATCAAGTCTGAAAATTCGTTGAACCAAGCTCTACTGGATGGCTGCGCCATCCGAAGCTCTGAAGGAGCGAAAGTTGGTCGGGGTGGTGGGACTCGAACCCACGACCTCATCGTCCCGAACGATGCGCGCTGCCAGCTGCGCCACACCCCGTTAGAGTTTTTAGAAGACATTTATTTCCGAGAAAGTATTTTACTAACTCCTCAACTTTATATTGTAAAAGAAGGTTTGTGAGAAAACTCTAACGGGGAGACCCCGTTGAATTTTTCTCCTGCAGCTGTCGTTTCAAGCGATTTCGTAGATATCGTTTCCCCATTCCAGATTTTAGGTACCATTCACGTGCCCGAGCATCATGCTCATTCCCACAAGCTTCGTAGTACATCAACCTCATGGGCAAGCGTCGTTGTGTTGAAAAGACCTTCCCTTGCCTGTGTTCTTTTATTCTCTTTTGAAGGTTGTTTGAATACCCTGTGTAGAAATCCCCGTCTTTTCCGCTACAGAGAATGTAGACATAATGATTCATGGCTTTCGGACAATACTCCGGAGGTAGCCCGACACCCTTTCGGAAAAGCAGACAAACTGTACCAATTCTCAGGGGATTTGTCGATTCTGGGACGTGTGGAGAATACCCGCCCTTGACAGGGATACCGTGTGCCTCTATACTGTCCTGCTCGGAAGGCTCCTTACAAGAACTCTCCTCCACCTGCCGCGAAGTGTCGCTGACGCTCCTCGGCATGTGGAGGGGAACCAAGGACGGTGTCACGTCCGCATCGCGGTTGGTCGCGCGGTGTGCAGTCTCCTCCAGACTGGTCATTAACACGACGTCGATGAGAAACATCTTTCTCCTCGTTCTGACACTCGTTCTTGTGAAGTTGTTCTTTCCGGATGTCGGCCGCGTCATTGCCAACATCCTCGAAAAGCTGCTCAGTGCGCTCACCGCACTGGCACAACAACTCCCTGCGACAGGCGGTTAGACGCCAGTCGTGGACACCTTGAAGCGCCCCCTCTCTTCTCCTTCCCGGGGCGCTTTTCCTTTTCCTTCAAACGGACGATGGCGTGCCGCGGAAAGCGCGGAGGAGCGCGAGCGCCGTCTGCGCGTCCGCAAGCGCTCGATGCGGATCCGGTGGGACGGGAACGCCAAAGAGACGGCACATACTTCTCATATCGAGGGGAAAATGTTCCTTCTCTCGTCGTGCGTTTTCGTACGCGATGCTGAACACATCAAAACGGTGATAGTCAAACGTCACCAGCGTTTTCGTCTCGAGAAGCGCGATGTGCAAGAACATCCAGTCGAAGGTGATGTTGTACGCTGCGAGCACTCCTCCAGTGCCAAACGCCGCGAAATCAGCGAGCGCGGAGGCAAGCGGAACCGCATTCGCCCAGAGTTCCGGCGTGTATCCGTTCACCTTGAGCGATTCGGGCATTGCCGTCTCGATGTGTTCTGGTTGGATTTTCCGTTCGAATTCCCCGCGCACATCCGCCAGATCCGCGGATGTTCGCACGGCGCCGATTTCCACAATCTCGTGTGAACGCGGATCAAAGCCGGTGGTCTCGAGATCAAAAAAGACGAAGTCAGGATTCGCGGTCAAAGAGGAATCTTCGGTCATACGCTCATGCTAGCAACAACACGAAAAAATGGAAGGTGTGGGTGCCCCCGACTGACCTTTTTTCCCAACTTGCGCAGTAGACGCACACGGAGATTCCGCCAAAGAGTGTTCGCCGTGCTGATTCTCGGATCCACTACGGGCGGTACTGCCAGTAGAGGAAGCTGATCAGCGCAAGAAAGAGAACGCTGAGAATGAGTGTTGTTCGATACTTTTTCATGTGAGAGAAAAGAAGGTTTCTGCGAGCGGATTCAGAGGAGCAGACCAACGCCAAAGAGCGCGAGGAGCAAGAACGCGACGCCGTAGTACTTTTTTGGCACGTGCCGTGCAAACGGCGGAAAGACCGGCTGCCGAGCAAAGACAATTGACCAGTTCAGCAGGGCGATGCCGAGAAGACAGCAGAAACCGAGAAGGACGATCCAGAAGGAATTGATTGCTGCGGGAACACCGGCTTTTGATGCAAACAGGATGCCAAACGACGCAAGAAGAAATCCCGTGCAGCCGGACCAAAACAGGGTCTTCATCGTCGTGGTTCCAAGCGGAAACAAGCGCATACGTGTCTCTTCAAGCATACAATAAAGGCGCCGTTTGACAAAGTGCTCACGCCTGCGAACAGGCCTTAAACCCGAGCCAAATACCCACGAGACCGCCAAGTCCGCTGAAGAGGACGGAGGTGAGCGAAAGCCAGCCAGCTCCCCAAAGATCCGGGAGAAGACTTCCGAGGGTTGATCCGATCACCAACCCGGCCATGACGCATGATTTTGTATTCATTCGCGGTGCGTTCGTTCATCGAATGAGCAGAGTCGCCACGCGCGGCTCACACCGGCCGGAGCGTCCCGGCCCACACTTGCCAGGCAAGAAGCGATTTTGCAACAAGACTGAGGATGATATATGCCCGCTCACCGTAGAGATAGTCCTTCCACCGGCCGATCTTTTTGTACTGCAGCACCATATTGACCGCGAACGCATTGAAGAAGAGGAAGATCGAGAGAAAAATCCAATAGACAAACGTCGGTGCGCGCCCGGTTTCTCCACCCGAACCAAAGAGATAGACGGCAATTGCAATCCACGGAATCGCACCCGCCAAGACGCCGAACCAATAGGATGTCCAGTTCGTCGTTTTCGTCGTCTGGTTGTGGAGTTCCATCATCCAGCCGAACAGGATCATCATTGCATTCAGAAAGAAGATGAGCAGCAGGCTCACGCCATCGTAGATGCCGACCAGCATCGCGATGAGAACGATCATGACCGACGAACTGACGCTGTACTCGATCCAGCGCATGGGATTCATTCCACGTTTGAGATGACGCGCATACCACGAAAAACCGCGCGGGAGCGAAACGACAAGGTGCGCGATCGCAGAAAGAAAGAAAAAGAGGGCGACCAGCGGGCCAAGTTTCACAAAAAATGCCGTGTGGAGGACGGGAGCGAGTTGCTGGAGAACGCGATCATACTGCACGAATGCCGTCGTGACCGGGAGCTGAAAGTCCGTACTGAGAGCTAGGACGATAACCCCCTGCGCCGCATGGACTCCAGCCATGACGATGTTGAAGCGCCGCAACGAATGAAATTTATTTTCGTCGTTTCTTTGAAAGAGTTTCATGTTTGTGTGTGAATGTTCTTTTCTCAACGCGGTTCAGTATACAGCAACCCCGCTTTTCGGCAACAACACGCTGATCCGATTTTTTTCTGCTTTCCCTCCTTTTTTGGTATACTCACCCATCATGAGGACACAAACACGAATTGTGCTCGGTCTCGCCGTTCTCTGCGGGTTTTTTGTGTCGAGCGGATGGACGCACCCGATGGATGCAGCCACTGTTGCCGAGCGCATGAAGGGGCGGATTGTGCTGGACGTAGAACATAACGGCGAAGCGTGGTACGTCTACCCCGGCAATTACAAACGCTACTATCTTGGCCGACCAACAGACGCATTCAGCATCATGCGTTTTCTCGGCCTCGGCATCACCAACGAGAATGTGGCGAACATCCCGACAAACACCGAAAGTATTGCCGGCGACAACTCCTTGCGGGATCGCGTCTCGGGGTACGTCCTCCTCCAGGTGGAGGAACACGGCGAGGCATGGTACGTCTTTCCGCGCGATCGCAAGCGGTATGCACTCGGCCGTCCTGCTGATGCGTATCGCGTGATGTCGCAGCTCGGTGTTGGTATCAGTGCCGCCAACCTCGCGGCCATACCGCTCGGAGAAGCCCTCAACGAACCGATCACCAACGATCAGCGACTGCAACGCTATACGCTCGTGCTGGATCGCGGGTCGTTCCCCATCACGGTCAGTAGACTGAACCGTTCGGCATTTCGTTTGGTGACAGATACCGCCGACGCGAACGACTGCCACGCGGATTGCACGTCGCAACCGCTTGCGGCATACGCAGTTGAAAACGATGCCGTCTACGGCATCCATGGTTCGTACTTTTGCCCACCTGATTACCCAAGCTGCGCGAACCGCATCAATGCCTTTCTGCCGCCTTTCTATAACTCGGCACTCGACCGAATGATGAATGAGGACGCTTTGCCGTTTCATACCGGCCCGATGATCGTCCAGACCTCCGACGGTGGCATCTCGTATTTCCATCGCACGGTTGATTTCGGCTGGACGGTAGCCGACTACGAACAGCGGACGAAAAAAAACGTCGTCGCGGCTGCGGCAAATTATCCGTCGCTCGTCGAAAACGGCACAGTGGTTGTCGACAGCGAGCCGATCGAGGACAAGCAGCGGCTCAAAGCGACACGCGGTGCCATCGGGTACAACAGCACAAAATGGTTTTTGGTCGTTGCGCAGTCGGCAAGCGTTGTCGATATGGCGTCAATCATGAAGTCGCTCGGCGCTACCTATGCGATGAATCTCGACGGCGGTGGCTCGGTGGCGTTGTTGTTCGACGGTACCTACGCCGTCGGTCCTGGCCGGCGGTTGCCAAATGCGATTCTGTTTTCTGCTCGGTAACGGCTCTCCGTCAATGCCCCCATTTTCACGCCTTCAATCCCCTTTGTTGATTTCTTGGAGTATCTTCCCGCCGAGCGGTCGGCACTGGCAGTTCCGAGTGTGGCGGAGGTGCCAGGCAACCCGTTCGTCCAGCGTTGGATGTTTGGGCAGGCAGTGCGTGTAGTGCCGGACGGTGTTAAGTTTGGCGCTCATTGTTTCGTATGACTGCCAATTTCTCCCGTCTCGATAGTTGCTTGATCCGATGCTCTTCTTTCAAGGCCCTTGAGCGAGTGCGAAATTGTTTTGTATACACAAGTTTCACCGGCCGACGTGAGCTGGTGTATTTCGCTCCAGTCGGAGAATGGTTATGCGCCTCCACTCGCCGCCCCACATCTACTGTGATACCGGTGTACAACGTCTTGTCAGAACATTGGAGGATATAGAGCGAGTACATGGGTTCTCTGTGGGTAATAACGTTGTGATTGCTCGTTTGATCTCCCTGTATCAGCAAGAGTTGTGCTGCGTTGTTCCGTGGTGTCGCAATAGACGGCGGCAAGTTGACCGGACA
>JAZDGG010000004.1:0-12499 GCA_043807225.1 bacterium
GGTATAAAAAACCGATCTATATCACCGAGAACGGGTGCGCGGATGCGCACGACCGCCAGCGACCGTGGTTGCTCGTGCAAACACTGGCTGCGGTTCATCGCGCACTTTCAGACGGCGCGGACGTTCGCGGCTACCTGCACTGGTCGCTGTTGGACAACTTTGAATGGGATTCCGGCTTTTGGCCGCGCTTTGGCCTGATTGCGGTGGACCGGCAAACGCTCGCACGGGCACCGCGCCATTCCGCAGAAATATTTCGGAGGATTATTCAAAAAAACGGCATACCGCCGGATCTCTTGGAACCAGGTGAGGGCCAATAGTGGAAATCCTCCCTTGACGAATCTCGTGCACCTGCTACTGTCGTGCTGACCGGGAGGAGGACACGATGGTCGTCCGCCGGCTTGTTCTTCACACATCGTCTGACTGCGGTCAGACAAACCTCACCCTTCCGCGGAAGGGTGTATTTTCAGCTGCGGCTGAAGAGAGGAACCTATGGCCAGGGAACAGTATGCCACGGTTGTCGAGGAGGTGCGGAAGAAACGAGATATTCCAGCACTCTTTGTTCTCGCAGCTTGTCACGAACCTGAAGCGCGTATTGGAGTATTGCGGGATTTCTTTTTGCTCGCCTGTGAACTCCATGATGACGAGGCCGCAGAGCGGTATCTTTCGTTTTTCCTCCACGCAATTGACGATCACACCGTATGGCCTTTTCTTGAAAAAGTGGATGGCACAATGTTCTTCAAGACTCCCAGGGACTATCCCGCCCAACGCGAAGCCGAGGAACGCTCGTGTCAACGCAGGGCCGACGAGATGATGGGTCTATTCGGAAGGGTATCAACACATGGCACCCGATATGAGCTTGATAGCCACGCGATCCACGTCGATGGAGAGGGAAAGATCGCGGTTACCTTCCCCGTCCTGACGAAGACGAAGAAGACCATGCTTGCAGAAGTCGCATGCCGATGGGTTGCAACGAAGGACCCGGCGGAAGCGGAACGATTGTTTGCATGGCTCCTCACTCTCAAGTGGAAGATTCGCGCAGACGCCGCGTTAATCCTTTCCGAGGCCATCAAACTCGCGACCGACAAGTCTGCTTCTCTCCCTCGCCTGCTTCAGGGGCTCATCGCAGCCAGTCGCAAACCGAGCGGCTGGAGTTCTCCGGGATACGATGAAATCGGAGGTATCCTTGCCCGCGCCTGTGCGAGAAACGCGGACTGGCGCATGATCGCCAGATTCGCGAAAGCACTTGCGCCGATCAATCCAAGATCGGATGGCGCGCTCGAAGCCGTCCAGACATATGCGGCGAGCGTTGCCGAGCTCGATGAGAGCTTCAGGCCGATTCTCGCTGACCTTGTTTTTTCCGGCAAAACAACAATCGTCTACCGGCCAGAGACACACCGTATCACGATCACCGTTGTTGGCGAGCTTGATGCGCTGAAAACCGCACTTGTTTGGCACGCGACCTTTGAGGCCTGGCGCGACAAGATTCGCACATGGTGTATCAACAGCGGATACCGGGTGATACTCACACTTCGCATTCCTGGCTTCGTCGCTGGAGGAAACACCTACAAACGGGAGGAGGAAATCCAGTAAGCCCACAAGGCTGTCTTTCTTGGGGGAATCCCCAACGAGGACGGCCTTCTTTTTTTAGGGAGATGGGATATCCTGTCTCTTTTTTCTATACAAAGAGCGTGAAACTTGGTATAGTCACTAGTGAGTTTGTGCATCTTTCCATGAAAACAAAAGTGCGAAAGGCGGTCATTCCGGTCGCAGGGCTTGGGACGCGGTTTCTCCCCGCAACAAAGGCCCAGCCAAAGGAGATGCTGCCAGTTGTCGACAAACCGATTATCCAATATGTCGTCGAGGAGGCGGCTGCCTCTGGCATTGAGGACGTGATTATCGTCACCGGCTGGCAAAAACGCTCGATTGAGGATCATTTTGATTATCCCTTCGAACTCGAAAAGCGCCTGAAGGAGACAGGGAAGCTTGCAGAACTCGAGGAATTGAAACGGATATCGAATCTCGCAAATTTCATCTACATTCGCCAGCGTGGGACCTACGGCAACGGCACCCCCGCGCTCAACGCAAAACACCTGATCGGCAACGAGCCCTTCGTCGTCATCTGGGGAGACGAGTTCATCTACGCCGATCCTCCTCGCTTGAAGCAGATGATCGCCGTCTATGAAGAGTTCGGCTGCTCGGTCATTAGTGCCGTGAATATCCCAAAAAAAGAGGAGCTTTCACGATATGGAATCGCGGACGTGACCAAAGTTCGGGATCGTGTCTACACCATCAACGACATTGTTGAGAAGCCCGATCCAGAGAACGCTCCGTCGACGCTTGCAACGCACGGCGCCTACCTCCTCACCCCGACGATTTTCAAACATCTCGAGGGCCTGCGGCCAGGGAAAGACGGCGAGATCTGGCTCGTCGACGCCCTTCGCAGTCTGATGACGGAGGAAAAAGTGTACGCGTGCGAAATACAGAATGCAACATACTACGATACCGGAAACAAGCTCGGCTGGCTCCAGGCAAACGTTGAATTTGGTCTTCGTCATCCAACGATCGGCCGCGCCTTTCGCTCGTATCTCGAATCACAAGACTACCTATGACCACCACCCCCAGGGCCCCTTCCTTGTCACTCGGACGCTGGCAACGAACACTGTTCTCTGTCGGCGTTGTTTTCGCGCTTACCCTTGTCGGATTCGGTTGCCGCGGCGGGCAGCAGGTTGTGGAGAGTCTTCCGCAAATCCAGCTGGAGTACTGGACGGTGTTCGACAGCCCCGACGTGTATGCGAGCGTCATCCAAAACTATCGCACGCAGCATCCGAATGTACATATTGAAGTAAAAAAGTTCACCTACGAAGAGTACCGTACGCGTCTTCTCGAGGCCTGGGCACGCGGAGAAGGTCCTGATCTCTTCTCATTGCCGAATGCGGCAATCGGCAAATACCGCGATCTGATTACCCCCATGCCGTCAACGATGAAATTGCCAACACTGGTCGTCAGTGGTGGCTGCTCCAAAGATGTTCGCGTCGTCGAGAAGCCCAAAGAGACGATCCGCCCTGAACTGCTTGACCAAACGTTCCTGCCGGTCGTGGCCGATGATGTTCTTTTCGATAATGCCATCTATGGTCTTCCGCTCGCGTCGGACACGCTGGCGCTGTACTACAATAAAGATTTGCTGAATGCGGCAAAGATTATCGCCCCGCCGCAAACGTGGCAAGAACTCACGGATATGGTTGATGCAACAAAGGGCGGCCTAACAAAAGAAGAGCAAGGGACGATTCTCCAGTCTGGTATCGCGCTCGGAACGGCAAAGAACATCGCTCGTTCGGTTGATCTGCTCTCCCTCCTGATGATGCAATCAGGAACGCAGATGGTGGACACAAGCGGAACGGCCGTTGCCTTTGACCGATCATCGCCGAACGATAAGGAGTTCATCCCGGGTGCGTCGGCGTTGACGTTCTACACCTCTTTTGCAAATCCGGCGCGCGTCACCTACAGCTGGAACGACAGCCAGCCCGATGCCGCAGAATCGTTCGCCGCAGGAAAAACCGCCTTCTTCATTGGGTATTCCTACCAGGCAGATATTCTTCGTCGGGCGAACCCGCTGCTCAACTTTGGTATTGCACCAGTGCCGCAAATCAGCACCGCCGGGCCGCAGATCGATTACGCGAACTACTGGATCGAAACCGTTGCTGCGCGAACCGAACACCCGGATGAAGCGTGGGATTTTCTGCTCTACGAAACGGATGCGCAGCAAGTGAAATCCTATCTTGAGGCGACGAAAAAGCCGACAGCGCTCAAGGGGCTGCTCACGAGTCAGCGGGATGATCTGGATCTTCAGCCGTTCGTTGACCAGCTGATGATTGCAAAATCCTGGTACCACGGGTACGACGATGCTGCAATGGAGACGATCATGCAGCAGCTGATCACTAGTGTCAACTCCGGCACTGAGGTGAACGCCGCGCTCAGTCTTGCGGCACGACAAGTGCAAGAAACGTACAACAAACCATGAAACGTATCGGCATTTTCTTCCTTCTGGTTTTTCTTCTTCTGGTGCCGGCAACCGCGCATGCCGACAACACCTGCACCCCGGGGAAGGTACTCCCCCCGTGCACGTGCGAGGGAACGTGCCAGCTCTTAGATTTCGTTCAACTCTTCATCAACCTCTACACGTTTGGCGTCCAAATCGCCGCGCCGCTTGCAATCTTCTTCATCATCGTCGGCGGAGTCATTCTGGTGACTGCGGCGGGGTATTCCAACCGCATCGACATGGGGAAGACCATCATCACCCAGGCCGTGACCGGCCTCATTATCGTCCTGATCAGCTGGATCATCGTCGACACCGCGATCTTTCTCATCACGGGGAATAAGGATCGGATGGTGTTCGGCAAACCATGGTTCGGCGGGTTTACGTACGCCTGCGAAAATACGTTTCTCTACCAAGGGTGTACCGGCGGGAACGTCTCAAATCTTCAAAACATGCTCAAAAAGCTTGCATATCCGCTGACCGAGCACGGAACCTACGGGACGGAGACGACCGCAGCGGTGGCGCTGTTTCAACGTGACGTCAATAATGCCATTGTCATCAATGCAGCGACTGCGTGCGGAGGCCGCACCGGAGGCACCGACGTATGGAACGTCGTGTTTCGCATGACCTGTCCAGCCGGCCCCTGCGTCACAACGCAGGACGAGGTTTCAGCGCGCGTGCAAACCGCAACTGGCAGTGCCGTTGCAAATACAGTAAAGTTACTCCAGGATCTTCAAGTCGTCTCAACACAATTTATCGCAGCATGTAAAATGTAAGTATCCATGAAATACCTCCGTTGCCTTCCTGCGTTCCTGCTTCTGCTCCTCCCTTCGGTGACGCGCGCTGATTTGCCGAACCCGCTTACCGACGTAACGACCATTGAGGATCTTATCGTGAAGGTATCCACCGGGCTTATCGGCCTCGTCGCCGTCGCAGCAACGTTCATGTTCATCTACGGTGGCATCATGATGCTGACGTCGGGCGGGAATGAGAAACGCGTGTCACAGGCAAAAGACATACTGAAATGGACGGCGCTGGGTATTGTCTTTCTTCTTCTCGGCGGCGCGCTCATCCGCTTTATCTACCAGGCGCTGAATGCCCAGAACCCCAACGATATCAGCGCATCAATCGGCCTGGGCACGGCAAGTCTCTCAGCAACAACGCTTTCGATTCTCCGTACCGTTCTGGGGCTTTTGGGCATTATCGGCGTCGCAATGATTATTTGGGGTGGATATATGTGGATGACTGCAGCGGGAAACGAAAAACGCATTGAACGCGCAAAACAGATCCTGACCGCTGCGATCACCGGCGTGGTCATTCTTTTGCTCTCATGGGCAATTGTCTGGTTCGTTATTCAATCGACGACAAACGTCTCTAAATAGGTTTGACATTTCTCTGTTTTTGTTGGAGAATACATGGTGTGTTCTTCTCGGTTCCTGTGGATAGCATCAACACAACACAACTTTTGGAAAAGGAGGTGAACATATGAAACTTCGAAAAATTGGTATGGGTTTGGCGGTCGCGGCCATCCTTCTTCTTCCTGTCGCCGCGCACGCAATCTCGTTTGAGAACCCTTCGCAGTCGATCGGCTTGGGGACGTCTGACCTGAAGTCGACCGTCATCAACATCATCAACTGGATTCTCGGGCTTCTCGGCATCATCGCCGTTATCATGATTCTCTACGCCGGCTTTCAGTGGATGACCGCCGGAGGCAACGAAGACAAGGTTGGTTCGGCGAAAAAGATCATCTCTGCGGCGATTGTTGGCCTTATCATCATCTTGCTCTCGTGGGCCATCGTCAACTTCGTCCTCAAGACCGCCAGCAACGTTTCTGGAGCAACCTAATAGCGCGTGCGCTACTATGAAAGGGGGTGAGGTATTTCACCATGAAAAGAAAACTGCTCAGTGTTGGATTGCTCGCGGCCGTTGTCTTCGTGATCCCGGCAGTCACTTACGCGGTTTCGTTTGAAAACCCGGCGACGTCGATTGGTCTCGGAACGTCCGACCTCAAGGCAACCGTCATCAACGTCATCAACTGGGTTCTCGGTCTGCTTGGCATCATCGCCGTTATCATGATTCTCGTCGGCGGGTTCCAATGGATGACTGCGGCGGGAAACGAAGAGAAAGTCGAAAAGGCAAAAAAGATTATTTCGGCAGCGATTGTTGGTCTCATCATCATCCTGCTCGCATGGGCGATTGTGAACTTCGTCATTGGAACGACAAGCAACGTTTCGGGAGTGAGATAGAAAACCTCTTATCGTGATCCACAACCCCGCGTGTCTCTGTACAGGCGGGGTTTGGTTTTCGCGAATACGCTGTATCGGGTAGACTACAAGACGTATGGGGCAAACGTTCCTCCAGAGAACGAATAGATGTATGGCACGATATGAAAAAATCGTCGCCGTCATTTTTGTTGCCCTGTTCTTCTTGGGAGGAAGTGTGTTCGTCTGTACCAAGTATGCAGCGCTTGGATACAATGCCATTGATCTCGGTATCTTTCATCAGGTCGTGGCGAATACCGCTCACGGACGTTTTTTTGCCCTTTCCATCCACCCGCCGTCATACTTCGGCGACCACGTCAGCCCCCTGCTCCTCGCCGTAGTACCGTTCTACCTCCTTCTCCCAAGACCCGAGACCCTCCTTGTGCTGCAAGTACTTGCTCTTGCGCTTGGAGCGGTTCCGCTCTTTCTCCTCGCACAAAGATTAAGCCCACCCTTGCGCCTCGTGATCATTCTCGCCTATGTCCTTTCGCCGTTGATACAGAATTTCTCCGCGTTTGAGTTCGAGCTTTTGGTTTTTGCCATCCCGCTGCTGCTTGCGGCCCTGGTCGCGTATGAGCGCAAGTGCTTTTCATGGTTTCTTTTCTGGTGCACGGGCGCCGCAATGATACGAGAGGACGTCGGCCTTGTTCTTCTTGGCCTTGGGGTCTACGCCTGGATCAACCGCCGTTCGTGGCGCTGGAGGATCGCTCCGATCGTCATCGGGTTGATCACCTTTTTTGGCGGAATGATCGTCACGGGAAGCATTAATCACGAGCAGTACAAATTTTTCGTCTACTACAGCTGGATGGGGCCGAGCGTGCATGAGGCATTGCGCTTTCTTCTCACCCATCCATGGATGATCGTTGCCCAAGTACTCCGGCCGCAGAACATCCTTTTCGTACTCACGCTGCTCCTGCTCAGCGTCGGCATTCCCCTCCTCCGGGCGCGACGGCTCGTGCCATCGGTGTTCGTGCTCGCTGCGCTGCTCCTCATGAATACTGGTGGGGATGACATCACGCTGCGGACGCACTACCCTGCGCTCCTTGTCCCCTTTCTCTTCTGGGCGTTGATCGGCGGCCTGGAGCGCTGCCAAACGCACCCGCCGCGGTGGATCGCAAAAATATTCGACACAACACCAGCGACCGCGCTTGCATTGTTCGTCCTCGGCGTCTCGCTGTACGGAACCTTGACGATGGGGGCGTTCCGTCCTGCGGCGGTGGCATCGGTGATCCGCGACAACAACGATCCGCGAGTGCTCATTGGCAAGGAGCTGAAAAGAAGTATTTCACCCGCATCAGGGATTGCCACGAGCTACGCCTTTCTCCCCTTCTTCGGCCGCCACGAAACGCTTGCGAGTTTGAACTACGTGTTTACCGGCCACCGCCAGTTTTCTCAGATGCCATATGTGCTCCCAGAAAAGACGGACATCATTTTGTATGACACAACGGATTACCTCATGTATGACGTCCAATATGGATCTGATGCCGAGACGTTCCAGGGTGGGGATAACCGGTTTCGATCCCTCCTCCGTGACCGTGGCTTTGTCCTAACGGATGCCGTGGATTCCTTCCTCCTCTTTCGCCGTCAATCAACCGATGCGGAACCGGCGCTGTATTCGGTGGGAACGACCGCAAACCGTTCTCTGCCGCGGGCGACCGATTCCCAACTCTCTCTCATTGCAACGAGCGCCGAGCAAAATTTCCGCGTCGAACCGTTCACTGTGCGCGGAACAACGGTATCGACGATTCCCCTTTCGCTCACGTGGCAGCTTTTGGCTTCGACCGAGACGACGTACCATTTGCGTGTTGAGTACGTGGATTCGCATGGAGTGGTGCACGCGACAAAATCGTATGCGCTCGGTTACGGTATCCTCCCCACCACCGAATGGCCTTCGGGTGTTCCGGTCACCGTTCGCTATCGCTGGATCGTACCAAAGCTTCCTTCTGGAACGTATCACGTTCGTGTTGCTGCCGAGAGCATCAAGGGGTACCTGACGCTCGACGCAAAACTCACCGCCGTTCTCGAGCGGACAACAACACAGGATGCTGGCCCTGTGGTCACCATCGGATCGTTTGTACAACCATAGCGCTTGTCAGCGCCGGACGTGATAGATCGTCACGTTTGAATTGGTATAGACCGCTTCGAGATACGGCTTTTCGCTTGGCTGGTACGTTCCGAGCGCATCTTCGAGATGGCTGAAGAAGAGATAGGCAATGTTGTTGCTGTTGAGAAAGTGTTCTTTTGCGGCATCATCCCGATCAGTGCGAAAAAACCAGGTGTTGACCAGATGCTGCTTTGTTTCGTAATCGACGGTTTGGTGTCCGTGTCCGATATATACTCGAAGTCCTGTACGCGCGGGGAAAATATTCCCGTTGTAGGCATGCGAGAGAATAACCGCTTGTGGATCAGCGTGGCTTCCCAACCAATCCATGCCATCGGCAACTCCGCGCGGCAGGTAATAAATCGATTCGGCCGGATTCCACTCCCACGAAATGGCGTTTGCGGTCAGCGTGATTGTGGTAAAAAAGAGGCCGATGCCGACGACCCACAGAAACGACGCCCTGACGGCCGTACGGAGCATTTCGCGTCTCGGGAGTATGGTCCGCACCCATCGCCACAGAAGATCGATGCCGACGGCCGCGAGAATCACGATTGGCACATGGAGGCCGTTCGACATCCTCCGGTTGAATTGCATGGGGATGTAGAGCAGCAGGCCGCTCACAACAACCCATGTAAGAAGAAACAAATGGAATGGCGATCGAGACTTTCGTAAAGCGACAAATCCGGCAACGGCAAACGCGAGAAGCAGACCGTATCCCAGGAGGTAACTGTGGATTGGTGGTGACATCGTGATGTTTCGTTTCATCCACCCGCCGATGGCAACCTCACTCCTTGCTGCAACAAGATACGCAAGAATTGGGGGGACTGCGCATACGGCCAAAAGGACGAGGCGCTTCAAAGCGCGACGAAGCGCTTCTGGAGTGAAGGTCGGATCTCGAAGAATCCGCACGAGAATGAACGACGGCAACACAATGGCGATCGTAAGCAGATCATACGGATGGAGAAGAACGAGGAGCAAGAACAACCCGCCGACGAGGAAGAAGTTTTTGATCGTTGCTTCTTGGAGAAAAAGCCAGAAGAGAACGAGGAGGAGGAGTTGCGCAAGAATGAACAGCGGCGAGTGCATGAGCGTCAAAAAGGTATTGCTTTCGGTAATCCACTGATCCGCGGGAAGGAGAAGCATTCCTGATATCGGATCCCAAATAGACAACCCGATCGAGAAGAAGACGCCGATACCTGAAGAAAATGCGGCGAGGACGAAAGCGATGTTCCGGCGTCGTGAGTCAGAAAAAATGAAACTGAGAAAATAGTAGAAAAAGAGAAGAAAGATGCCGCCAAGAACCGCACGGGCGACATGAAACAGCAGAACAGGAGAGAGGCGAAAGAGGGCAGCTCCCCAGCCGAGGATCAACCACAGCGGGTGGAAGATGGTCCCGTGCTGCGGTTCACCGGTGTGGAGGTTTTCAAACAACACCTTGCCTTGCATCGCCTGGCGGATAAAGGAGAAATAGACGTTCGTATCCCCTGGCCCCGTCGGGTACATGCCAAGATAGGTGAAGTGCTGTCCGGCGAGCAACGGGCCAAACAGATATGGCAACGAACTCAACAAGAGGGCTCCCAGCACAACGAAAAAGACGACCCGGCGATCGCGAATGGAGAGCGAGTGGTAAAAGTGCAGGATGTTCCTCATGGGCTGTATTGGTAGATCGTCATCGTTGCGTTCGAATAGACCGTACGAAGAAACGGATACTGCTCGGCATGGAAGTTCTCGTGGTAGTCATAATCGAACACGTCGTTCTCCCATGCTGAATGCCAGTGACCATTCAACTTCTCGCACTCGCTGAACACGATGTAGTCCACCTGATTCTTTTCCATCATGGCAGAGAGGTCCGGAGGCGACATCTTCCCGGCATACACGTCAAGCGCCACTGTGACTTTTTCTTTCGTCTGGGGTGATTGCCACCCCGGCGTCACGAACGTGCGGCGGTTGGCTTGCCCTGCTAACAGCGTATCCCACCCGGGCGATGCGAGAAAGACGCTCGTCGGGGACGTGCGACGCAACCACGCAATCCCCGCAACTTCATTCGAGGAGAGGTATCGGAACCCCGTGCGATCGTATGCTCCGGTGATATTTTGCGCAACGTGGTAGGTGTTGTCGCTGATGCCAAGACCACAGAGCGCCAGAGCAACTGCCTGCCAAGCGATGGCCGCCCTCTTGCGGCGCCAGAGCGTTCCAATCCCCAGAGCAGCGAGGAGCGCGAGCGGCGGCTGGAGGTACGGGGGCAGCCGATACGCAAAGGGATACGCGGTGCAGAGCGAGACTGCGGCCGCACCGAGTGCCCAAAAAAGGAGAAAGCGCAATCGTTGCTGGGAGCGAAAGTCATGCCGAAAGAAGAATCCCCCCACACATGCGGGCACAATGAGCGGCCCAAACGACAAGAGCAGCGTTCCCCACTTCCACGGGTGTCCATAGGCATTCAGTGACCAAGCTGCGAGGATGGGGTTATGAAGGACGACCCATCCAAGTGCAGCCACCGACAACAGTACCGACCCTTCACAGAGAATGACGGGGAAAAGAAATGACTTCCACATCCGTCGATCACGAAGGACCTCGAAAAACCCGTACGCGATCGGGACGACTCCCCAGAGAAATAGCACATACGGCTCGTTAAACGCCTGGAGGAATGCGAGAAAGAAGAGCGTCGCCATCCAGAGAGCTCGGGGGCGTTCGATGAGCCGGAGAAACGCCAGAAAAAAGAGGAAGGTGCACGTGTGCGTCAGAACCGTTTTTGGCGAGAAAAGCACGCTGGTGAAGAGGGACGCCTCCCCATACGTCGACACCAGCAATCCCAAAAAAAGCACGGCAAGCAAGAGGAGCTTCTTTGTTCTTATTGACGCAAAGAACTGATATAAAAACATCCACAGGACGAGAAGGAGTGGAAAAATCAAGACGACCCTCCAAAGATGCCACGTGACAAGTGGACTCAGGTGCAGCCACGCTGCGGACTTCCCCATGAGGAGAAAGAGCGGGTGGAAGATAGCCGGCTGTTGCGGATTCGATGTGTAGATGTCCAAAAAGCGGCTCGCGCCGTTCTTCGCCTGCTCAATGAGGTTGAGATACACGAACGTGTCTCCTACGGACTCGTACGAGAACCCGGTAAACTCCCCTCCCGAGGGCCGACGTGCCCAATCGATGACGGGAACCAATGTCGTCACCACCGCGAGAAAAAGAAAAACCCAAAGAAGAAATGTCCATGGGATGCTTGCGGAGCTGGATTCCGATGCTCTTTGTGGCAACATTACGTGGCTTCTTTATGGAGCGATAACTCTTTACCGGATGGAGTGGAAATACTCGGGATGATGCGTCGACCGATATTCCAGAACGCAAGCACGACAAGAAGAATGGTGTAGCCCAGTATGAGTGGAAGAAGCATACCGAAGAGAAGAACCATGGAAAAACCCGCAGTCATGCGAAGGAGTCCTCGGTGAAGCGCGGCGAACGGAAACAGCCACAGAATATACCAATATTGCATCCACGAAAGCAGAAAAAGGATAAAAAGAAACAGGAGGAAAAAGCCCGCTTCGCCGAACGCTAACCGTCGCCGCCAGACGCGAAGAAGTGTAGTGGTGGTGAGACCAAGAAAGAGGAGCACGCCGATAGTTTTGGTGATGCTGACGCCGAGCGCTGATGCTGGTATTTCCTGAAGGTGAGTCAGCACCGACGGCAGATTATTCCATACCCCAAGAGAGAGAGCCCCCTGGCCAACAAACAGGGTGAAGTTGTTCATGAGCGACTGTCGAAATAACCCCGCGAGGGGATTTTGACCATCCCAAAACGGCAGAAAGGCAATGGCGAAGAGCGCAAGGGCGAGACCGCACAAGAGCAGTGTCGACGTAAGGGCTTTCCGCCACGGTCGTTCTCGAAACAGCAGGACGAGGACGAGCGGAAGGAGAACGAGAGGAATCCATTTGATGAGCGCGCCGACCAAAAGAGCGGTTCCAGAGAGCAGAAAGAGTCGGCGTTGCAGAAAGAAAATGGATAGCGCGAGAAAGAGCACAAGAAGAAGATCGTTGTGCAGTTCATTGATCGCAAAGAGGAGAATGAGAGGGTTCCACCCAAAAAGTGCGGCTGCCCGCTCTCCCC
>JAZDGG010000005.1:0-17236 GCA_043807225.1 bacterium
GCTGCGTGACGCGAATCGGACACCGTCCATTCTGCATACCGTCGACCTCCTTCGAAAATCGGATTCACCCCGTCCTCCGATTGTACGTTGTGGCACACGGAACAGCGTTGGCAGAACGCATCATGCAATCTGCCTGCCAAGGTAGCTTCAGTATCCCGCTTCATCCGCCGCTGGTCAACAAGGGATTGTGTGTAGCGAGGTTCTTCTGTTCGCTCGCTACCCCTCCTTTTTCCTCCGTCTCAATATGGAGAAGTCTGTCCTTGTCACTTTTCTTGACAGCAAGAAAAGTGACGGAAAAGAACTGCTGGGGGAAATATGCGCTCTCATTGCAATGAAACGCTGGTGTATTTGTGAGGGCGCTTAAATTTCCCCCAGACCCCAAAGCCGGTTGGCGAAGTTATCTCGTTGAAACTCTGAGCGCGATGAGCGAGACTCCATCCCCCAGGCTTATCCAAACGGTGCATTAATTGAAATGAAACACCGCGACATCGCCATCTTGAAAGACGTATTCCTTCCCTTCCATGCGGATGAGGCCCTTCGCACGAGCGTTGACTTCTGATCCAGCATCCACAAGATCTTTCCAGTTCACCACTTCCGCGCGGATGAACCCCTTTTCAAAGTCGGTGTGGATGACGCCGGCGGCCTGTGGTGCTTTTGTGCCGCGGGGGATCGTCCAGGCGCGGGTTTCATCCGGACCGGTCGTAAAGTAGGTAATGAGCTGCAGCAGGTCGTAACTCGCACGGATCAGGCGATCGAGGCCGCTCTCGTGCCAACCGAGCTCGGCGAGCATGCCCTGCGCTTCTTCGGGTGGGAACTCGGCGAGCTCCGCTTCCATTTTTCCATTGATGGATATTCCCCCCTCAACCTCAACATTGCTCTTTTCCGTCACGTTGTAGACGGTGAGTATCGGTTTCATCGTGAGGAGACTGAGCGACTTGAGCATCATGCGCTCCTCGTCGGTCATCTCGACCGTCCGTGCGGGCTTGCCTTCGTCCAGCGCAACCATGAGCCGGTGCATGAGATCGACCACTTTTGCTGACTCCTTTTCTCCCGACCGCGCCTTTCCTTGTGCATTCTCCTGCACGCGGCTGACCTGCTCCAAATCGCTCATGGCGAGCTCATACAGAATCGTCTGCTCATCCGACTGCGGATCGATTTTTCCGCTCACGTGCAGAATGTTTGCATCCTCGAACGCACGCACGACGTGGCAGATCGCGTCCACATTGCGGATGTTCGCTAAAAACTTGTTTCCCAACCCCTCGCCTTTCGACGCGCCGGCAACGAGGCCGGCGATGTCGACAAACTCAATCGTTGTGGGAATCGTTTTTGCCGATGCGCTGAGTTTTGTAAGTGCCTCGAGACGTTCGTCCGGCACAGCAACCACCCCCACGTTCGGATCAATGGTGGCGAACGGATAATTCGACGTATCGACCTGCTTTTTCGTCAGCGCCTGAAAGAGCGTCGATTTTCCGACGTTCGGGAGCCCCACGATGCCGACGGAGAAGGACATCGTTAGTCCACGTGAAACTGGTCTTTGAGCAACTGTTTCGCATCCGCATTCTCTGGGTTGTCCCGCAGCGCCTGTTCGAGCGAAGAACGAGCATCTTCCATTTTTCCAAGAGCGATTTCCGCTTTTGCTTTGTTGACCTCCAATGCAGCGAGTGATGCCGCGCGGTTTGGGACGCTCTCCCCCGTCCGACCGATCTGTTCTTTGGCAAGCACGCGCGCTTCTTCGTAGCGTTTGTCACCGAGATACAGTCCGGTCAGGTCGATGGCAAGATCCGGAACGAAATGCGGATCATGCCCCAATCCCTGCTGGAAGAGCGATGCGGCCTGCGCGCGATCTCCGTTGGCGAGCACGCTGCGGCCCAAAAGGAGATACGTTGCGGGCTGCAGGGGGTTGTCGTGGAGCGTCCGTTCCGCCCATGTGCGCAGTTTCTGTTTGTCGGGAGCGCTCCAACTTTGCGTGAGAAGGACGATCGACATGCGCAGTTCCTCGTTCGGGGTCGGGAGAATGCGCATGGCAAGATCTGCTGTGGCCATTGCGTCGATAAAATCTCTCTGCGCCCCTCCTGCCGAACGTTCAGCAGCTTCGACATAGTATGTGGTGATGGATCGCGCAATGCCGTAGCCAAGCAGAAGGATGACGACGATCGTCAGGCACACGCGAAATGGCACCACCACCTGCCTCCGTGTCCATTCCTGCGTCGCCGGAACGAGAAACACTCCAGCGAAGAACCAGAACGCCAGCAGAAGAACAGGATAGAACCACGGGATGTCGATGCAGGCGGCGATGGCGAGCGCAAGCAACCCTGTGACGCCGAATGGGGCAAACGGTCCCGCTGTTCCGCTCCGCACGCACCGGAGGAGGGAAGTGAAAACGGCGATCAGTAGACCAGCAAAAAGGATGAATCCGGCGATGCCCAATTCTGCGGCGACTTGGGGAAGCATCCCATGTGCCAGTTCCGTCCGTTCAAGCGTGCTGGACGCGTACTGCGGAAAAAAATCGCTCCACAGGCCAAAACCGACGCCGAAAACCGGATGGTGTGCGAGCATGGAAAGCGATGACTGCACAAAACTGATCCGCTGAGAAAAACTCCCTGCCGACCCCACGCTTGACAGCCCGGTGATGATTGACGTTCCGGTTGATCCGTGCAGAGGAACTCCGCGTATAATGGCCACGAGACCAGCAGCAAGAAGGAGGAGCACGAGAACGATGCCGATGATTCCTTTCTTCACTTTTGGACGGAAGACTATGAGACCGGCGGCTCCTGCGACGAAAAGACCGATGAACGACGAAACCGCAGACGTTAATGCGATCGCTGCTCCCAAGATCAGCACACAACATCCCGCGGCGATCTTCTTCCAGCGTTTTTCCGCCAGTCGGATGAGTCCGACACTGAGCGCCAGAGGGAGAAGGAGCCCCGCGCCAAGCCCATCGGGATTCTTGAACGGTCCGTAGAGCCGCGGGTAAGCATCGGCGTTATTGTAGAGAAACGACCACCCGCTCCAGAGCGCAAGCGCGACAGCGCCAAGAACAACGAGTGCCGCGACATCCTTCTGCCGCTGTGGCGGTACCATCCTGCCGAGAAGGAATGCAAGGCCGGCGAGCAGGAGCAGAGAAAAATCCTCCACGCTCTTTCTCGGCGCGGACGAGAAAAGCGTCGACGCGCCAGCAAGCAGGAGGAATGCAAGGTAGAGAAGATCAGGATTCTGCCACCACGGCGCACGGATGATTCGCGGCGGAACGAACCACCACAGGATGCTCGCGAGCGCACTGCCGCAGACGAGGATGAGCTTTCCACGGTAGTCAGCGCCGCCAAAGAAAAACGCGGCGGCAAGAAGCGCCAGGGTGGGGAGGAGCCACATGATCGTTCCGTGGCTCACGCGCAGGGTGAAGAGCGATTTTCTCGTTGCATGTTCACAGGCAGCCACCGTGTTTGCGAGCAGCGATGCGACAGTGACCGGGCCGATGCCACCGGGAACAGGGGAGTATGCCGCGACGTGCGGCGGATCCGCAGGGCCGGCGAAATCTCCCGCCACGGATCCGTCCGGGAGCTTCTCAAGCCCGACGTCGATGCACACTGTGCCGGTCTCGAGTTTCTCGTCGCGGAGCGCATGCGGCGTGCCGAGTGCGGTGATAACAATATCCGCTGAACGAAGCTGTTCCACAGCATTCTCCAGCGTCTCGCTCTCCAGAATACTGCATCCCTGCCGGCGGAGAACAGCCCCGAGCGTCAGACGGAATTCCTTGCTTTTTGCGAGCAGAAGGGCGGTTTTTCCGCGAAGAACCACTCGTCCTTCGGTGAGGAGTGAGAGAATGCTCTGCTGCAGCGCGGGGAGCCACGGTGTCCGTTCGCCGCGTTGCAAGGCGCGCTGGAACGCCGGGTGCAGGCCGTCAACGTCCTTTTCCAGCGCAACTGCTGAGAGCACCGTTTCGGTGTTCAGGGAGTCGGGGAGGGGGAGCTGGACGACGATTCCGTGAATGTCCCCGCGTCCACTGAGCTTCTGAACGGTAGCGAGCACCTCCTGTTGCTCCGCTGTTGCCAAAAGCAGATGCTTTTCAAAACGAATCCCGAGTTCTGCCGCTGCCCGTTCCTTCAACCGAACATAGAGCAAACTTTCGGGGTTTTCGCCGACTTGAACAATCGCCAGGCCAGGTTTGGTTTTGAGTCGGGCAATCCGCGGCTTGAGGGCCGTGCGGATGTTCTCGGCACAGCGCCGTCCATCAAGAATCGTTGCCATCATTTCTTTGTCAGTTCCGAGGAAAATGCATCGCGATGCACTCTCGCAGGTTCGTGCCGTTGTATTGTACCTGCTCTTGACGTATTTGTGAAAACGAGCCAAAATGCGTTGTCCATTAACAATGTTGAGACGAGCTCTGAATTCCTGAGCCAAGCGAAGCGGCGGCGAAGGATCTCCATCAAAGAGTAGGCCGTTTTCTTCAGGAGACTCTTCCCCCGGATCACGTCCGGGGGCTCAGGGATACTGGTCGGGGATACCTGGCTCGTCTCAATTCAGAGACAAACCGCTTGTTCGAGACGTATCTCGAGCATATTCTCTTCCACCAAGGAGATGACCAATGGTCAAAAGGGTGATGTGGTTGCTCTTACTGTGTGCGGTGATAGCGGCGCCGGTAACTGAGGCGGTTGAAACGACGGATGCGCTTATCCGTCATTTGAAGTCAGTCGGTCCGGCGGAATGTCTTCGGGTCTACCGGGTGCGCATTCTCTTAAGCCAATATGAGCGTTCCCCGTATGGACTGATCAATACGCGGCATACCGCCGTGCTCGAAGCCGCGTACGGAAACGCTCCGATCGAGAGTCAGGAAGTGCAGTTTCTGACCTGGGGAGGACGGATTGGAAACCGGCTCGACAGTAGTTCTCAATCCGTCTGTTTGGAGCCCAATCACAGCTATGTTGTAGGACTGACCGAGTGGGATGAACCGGGCTATGGCCTCATCGTGCGAGATCGCCGACTCGTCGGATATCCTGAAGGCGATTCGATTCGTTTCCCTGGGTTGGGTGCCACCGTCGATTCAACCGGACTCTGTCGCATTGTGTTGGATATCGTTGAAGATGGTTTGCCCGATTGAGTTCAGCAGACGACTGAGAGCAGCGTTATGGGCTCCTCGCGTTCTCGCCTCTCGGCGGGAGACGCCAGGAGCTCGTTTTTTATTCGTACGAAAGTCCGGGGTAGAGCGGATAAACCCCCTAGATGATTGTCTTGGCGAATTACTGAGCGGAGCGAAGCATCTCACGAGAAGCCCAAGGTTCACCGTGAGTCTCTTCGCTTGTGCTCAGGGATGTTATTCTGTTTTTAGGACGCATCGCTAAGCCACGATGTTTATCAGGGTGAACTGCGTGCGGCATCTCCAGTCAAGAGATCATGCCATTCAGGATTGATTGATTCAATCAACGCGATTTTTTTCTTTCTTGTCCAACCCTTAATCTTCCGTTCGGCTATAGCCGCCTCACTTCGTGTTGGGAATACTTTTGCGTACACGACCTTGTTGACATTATACCGAGAAGTGAAGCTCGGAACTGCATGACCCCGATGTTGCTGAATTCGCTGCTCGATCCGGCTCGTCATGCCGGTGTACAGAACGGTGTGCCACTGGTTCGTCATGATGGAGACATAGCATGCCATGATTTTCTACTCCTTCTTTCGAGAAATATCAAGTGTACGAAAGTCCGGGATAGAGCGGATACCGTTCGGTGAGTTCTTTCACTGTTTTTTCCGCACGTTGTTTCACCGAATCTTCCTTCGGGTGTTTCAGTAGATCAATGATGGTCGTCCCTATGACCCGCATATCATCTTCTTCCATGCCACGGGTGGTGAGTGCTGGGGTGCCGAGCCGTATTCCCGAAGGATCCATGGGCTTGCGCGGATCATCAGGAATCATGTTCTTGTTCAGCGTTATTCGAACAGAATCGAGGAGTACCTGCGCTTCTCGTCCGGTGAGACCAAAGGGCGTGACGTCGGCGAGAATGAGGTGGTTCTCCGTCCCGCCAAACATGATGTTCATCCCACCTTTCTGCAGAACATCACAAAGCGCAACCGCATTCTTTTTAATCTGACGGGCATAATCCTTAAACTCCGGTTGCAACGCTTCAAAGAAGGCGACGGCCTTGGCCGCGATATTGTGCTGGTGCGGCCCGCCTTGAAAGCCAGGGAAGACGGCCTTGTCGATCTTCTTTGCAAACTCTTCGCGGCAGAGAATCATCCCGCCGCGCGGTCCGCGGAGCGTTTTATGCGTGGTCGTTGTCACGACATCAAAGATGGGAACAGGATTCTTCATCTCGCCAGCGGAAATGAGCCCCGCGGTGTGCGCAATGTCCGCCATGGTCATCGCGCCAACGTCATCAGCAATCTCTTTAAACTGTTTGTAGTCAATCTCTCGTGAGTAGGCGGAATATCCGGCGAGGATGATTTTTGGCTTGTGCTGTCTGGCGAGCTGACGCACTTCGTCAAAATCAATACGCCCGTCCGACGTTGTTTTGTACCGGATGAAATTGAACAGTTTTGCCATCCAGGTGACCGGGTGGCCGTGCGTCAAGTGCCCGCCGTGCGAAAGATTCATCCCAAGAATCGTCTCGCCTGGTTCCATGAGCGCGGAATAGACAGCAATGTTCGCGGGCGCGCCCGAGAGCGGCTGGACGTTCACGTGTTCCGCGCCGAACAACTGCTTGGCGCGAGCAATCGCCAACTCTTCGATCGCGTCGACATGTTCTGTCCCGCCGTAGTAGCGGTTGCCGGGGTACCCCTCGGCGTATTTATTCGTCAGAACAGAACCAAGCGCCTGCAAGACGGCGAGCGAGACAAAATTCTCCGACGGGATGAGTTCGAGGCCATTCCGCTGACGCTCGAGTTCCTTTTGGAGGATGGAGGAGATGTTGCTATCGTGTGGTGCGAGCATGAGAGTCACGCTGGTTTATTCTCAACGCGAAGCGAAGATCGCCTGACACCATACCAGAGCCCGGCGATCGCGACAAGAATGAGCGCTCCGCTCACGAGCAGGGGCAACCGGATGCCGAAAAGATGGGGGGTCTGGTCGATGCGAAGCAGCTCCGTACCCATCCTGCCAATGGACGCAAGGCCAAGATACGCAAAGGTGATGATTCCTGGATGAAGTCTGTCCGTCCTGCCCATGCGTTGTCGGCGACGGTGCAGATAGAGCAGCAGTACAAAAACGGCACATTCCCACAGCGATTCATACAAAAAGGTCGGATGAAAAAACTCCGCAGTCGTCTGCTCCGCGGGACGGTTCGCCGGATTGATCGGGATTCCCCAAGGGAGCTCCGTCGGTCTTCCAAAAAGTTCCTGGTTAAAATAGTTCCCCCATCTGCCGATGGCTTGTCCAATGGCGATGCCAGGTGCGGCGAGGTCGGTGAGTTGGAGGAGGGAAAGCCGCCATCGCCGCGCGAATCCCCACAACACGAGCACTCCAGCAATCAGTCCGCCGTGAATCGCAAGACCACCATGCCAGATCTTGATGATCTCCAAGGGGTGTGCGGCGTAGTACATCGGTTCGTTCAGGACGTGGTAGAGCCGGGCACCAAGCACGCCGGCGAGGAGGGTGAGGACGAACAGCGAGAGTACCGCGTCGGATGACCATCCATCGCGCTTGGCGATCCGCAGCGTCACGACGTATCCGGCAAGCGCGGCAAGCATGAGAAACAATCCGTACCAGCGAACAAGGAACGGACCGATGCTCGCGAGCACCGGCGAAGGATGAAAGGTATGGAGAAACAGCATCATTGTACCGATAGTGTACCATGGTGATTTATTGCTCGATAGGCAATCATCCGCTGTTTCTGTATACTAACAAAAGATGATTATTATCAATCCTATGAAACGCTTTTACCGTCTAGCCGCTTTCGTCCTCTTTGCTCTCGTGCTGCTTCCGATGAAGGCGGAAGCGCAATCCACGACCGTCACCGACGTCATTCTCCCTGCGGGCGACGTCATCAATGATAATTTCGTTCGCGTTGGGAAGAATGTGGAGATCAATGGCACCGTCCATGGTGATCTGATCGTTGCTGGGCAGTCGGTCACCGTCAACGGCGCTATCACCGGCGATATTCTTGCGGCGGCGCAAACGATACGTATCGAAGGGCCGGTGAGCGGAAACATCCGCGTCGCGGGTGCGGAGGTCACCGTCAACGGCGCTGTCGGAAAGAACGCAACAATTTTTGCAGAGACGATCCGGCTCGGCGACAAAGCAGCGATCGAATGGAGTCTGCAGGCATTTGGTTCCACGATTGATCTTGGCGGTCAGGTGGCCGGAAACGCAAACTTCTACGGCACGTCAGCAACGGTTCGCGGAACCATCGAAGGGAACGCCCGCTTTCTTCTCGGTCGAGAGGGGACGCTTCGGTTGGCCCCCACTGCCGTGATCGGAAAGGATGTGGAGTATCGAACAAACCGCGACGCGATCATCGATGCCGGTGCACTTGTCACTGGGACGACGCACAAGACACTCCCCGCACCGCAGGATACCCGCGTCCGCTCATTTCTTGCTTCCCTCGTTTCCATCTGGCGGCTCGTGAGCATTTTCGGGCTGTTGGTCGTTGGACTCATCCTCCTCTCGCTCTTCCCCAAAACCTCCGCACGGATTGCTGAACGGATGCAACAAAGGCCTTGGCAGAGCATCGGATGGGGACTCGTCATACTGATTGTCGCGCCGATCGTCGCACTCATCCTCCTCTTCACCGTCATCGGGATCCCGCTTGCCCTCCTTGGCGTGGCGCTCTACGTCATGCTTCTCTATCTCGCAAAGGTCTTTGTCGGGTTTTCGCTTGGTTTGATTCTTTTTCGCGCGTTGCGAAAAGAGAAGCCCGCACCCGTGCTCTGGTCGTTTATCGTTGGCACCGTCCTCTTCACCATCCTCACCATTCTTCCGTACATTGGCTGGCTGATTGAATTCGTCGGGATTCTCTGGGCGGCTGGTGCAGCAGTCTTCGTGAAACGCGAGGTTCTCCAGGCGACGGAGAAATAACCGCGGTCGTCTCCCGTGGTACCGCGGACGCAGAATTGAAGCCACCATCATGAACGTCTCTCCATCGATTTTTCGGCTCTATGACATCCGCGGCGTCGCCGGGAAGGATTTTTCACAAACGGCGATTGCGGAGTACGAGCGCTGGTACGGCGCCTTCCCCGGCGTGAATATCACGCTGGAGGTTGCTGAGCACATCGGCAAAGCGTACGGAACCTTGATGGTCCGCCGTTACGGTGCACAAACCATATTGGTTGGGCATGAATCGCGGCCGTTTGCCGACGAGCTCACTGCGGCGTTTATCAGCGGGGTCCGTTCCACCGGATGCAACGTCACCGATGCGGGCATCGCGCTCACCCCGATCGTGTATTTTGGCGATGCAGTCTATCACTACGATGGTGCCGTGAACGTCACGGGGAGCCATAACGTCTCTTTCTACAATGGTTTCAAGATGATGGGAAAAGACGTGAATCCCGTTTTCGGGGACGAGTTGCAGGTCATCCGCAGGATGATCGAGAAGGAGGACTTTCTTGCCGCGACACCGGGGAAAATTGACCAGCGGAATGTCTACCCGGACTATGAACGCTATGCAACCGACCACATCGCGCTCGCGCGGCCGATGAAGATCGTCGTCGACACCGGCAACGGGAGCGCGGGTCTTTTCGCCGAATCGTTTTTCCGCGCGCTCGGATGCGAGGTGATCAGTTTGTATCAAAAGGTCGATGCGACGTTTCCGAACCATGTTCCCGACCCCGAAGAGCCAAGCTCGCTCATCGAACTCGGTCAACAAGTCGTACAGCACAACGCCGATCTCGGCATCGGACTCGATGCAGATGGCGACCGCGTGGGTTGTGTGGATGAAAAAGGGGATTATGTCGATGCAGATTATCTTCTGCTTGCCTTGTCCCGCGATGTCCTGAGCCGCCATCCGGGCAAGACGATTCTCTATGACGTCAAATGCTCCCGACTCATGGAGGAACTCATCCCGTCGTACGGCGGAAAGCCGATCATGCACCAAACCGGCCATGCGCCGATCAAGCGGTCGATGCGCAAAAACCCGAACATTATCCTTGCCGGGGAAGTTTCTGGCCACATCTTTTTTTCTGAAGACTACTTTAAGTTCGACGACGGCCTTTTTGCTGCAGCGCGGATACTCGAGCTGGCATCGAAACAACGCGGTTCCTTTTCGTCACTTTTTTCTGACATTCCAACAACCATCCGAACGTCGGAGCTCAAACTGCCGTGCCGGGATGAGGAGAAATTTTTGATCGTGGAAGCGCTCAAAAAAACCTTTGCCGCGAGATACAAGACCATTCTCATTGACGGCGTCCGTGTCGTCTATGATCCAACGTCATGGTTTCTCGTCCGCGCGTCGAATACGAACCCGTATCTCGCAATCCGACTCGAGGCGGATTCAGAGAAACGGCTCCTCGAAATGAAAAACGTTCTTGCGGACGAGCTGGAGAAGCACCCCGGAATTACCGATCGGCTCAACCGGAATGCCGTGACGACAAAGACCGGCCATCTTGGTTGGGTGTAACGCATGATGAACTTCCAGGCCATCATCTTCGACATGGACGGCGTCTGCGTTGATTCCGAGCCCCTCTGGTCGAGGGCTGACGAGCGGCTCATCCAATCCTTTGGCGGTCATGGCGACATTCTGACGGCGAAGGATCAGCAAATGGGTATGCGCGAACGCGAAAATGCCGCTTTTTTGATCAAGGAATTCCATCTGAACGCAACGCCAGAAGAACTTCTTGCTGCACGTCATCGGTTTCTGTTCGAGGAATACGGAGACACGATTACACCCCGCCAGGGACTCCGCGAGCTCCTGGCGTTTCTCAAGCGAAAGAACAAACGGTGCGCACTCGCTTCATCATCCGATCACAATGTGATCCAGTATGTTCTCAAACACGCGCATCTTCAAGGAACATTCGATGCCGTGGTGGGCGGTGCTGACGTTGCCCGCAGCAAGCCGGCGCCAGACATTTTTCTTTTTGCCGCCAAGATGCTCTCCGTCACTCCGGAGCAGTGCATCGTACTTGAAGATGCGTTACACGGCATCCAAGCCGCGCGTGCCGCCGGCATGAAATGTATCGGTGTGCTCCACTCTCTCAATAGCCCAGAATTACTTGCTGGCGCGGACGCTATCGTTGCGGAGGTGAGCGACATTACTCCCACGCTTCTCGAATCTCTGTGATCATTCGGTTTGTAGAAAAAAACAGCGCAGGCATGCTGCGCTGAGAACAAGGTGCTCGGTTGACGGCACATCACGCCGTCTACCTCTTTGCGGAACGATCGGCCCTCCGTTCACTTTTGTGGCGGACAAGCCAGTGGTATGCGGCCTGGTAGGCGCAGACAGCCGCAAAGGCACCGACGATCATGCCGACGAGCAGGGGAATGCAGGCGAGGGAGCAGGCCATGTTCTTTGCTCGAATGAGTTGAACGATACCCGCGAGACCCACGCCGAAGAAGACCGGCCCGCCAAGCGCGAGAAACCAACTCCCGACGATTTTCGCGTATCGTCGCATTGACTGCGCGCGATGGCGTCGAGATTCGATATCGGGATCCTGCATAGTTCCTCCGATTTTTCCCGCAGGAAGGATGGCGAAAAAGAACACGAAGAATCCAGGTGCCAGTATTACTCCCAGTTGTTTTTTCGTCAATCTACGGGAGAAGCAGTCCGACCTTTTTTTGTACCTCTTCCATCGTCCGCCGTGCAAGCGCAGAGGCCCTTTTTCTCCCTTCTTCGAGAATTTCCAGGACGGACCTCGGGTTTTTTGCTCGTTCCGCGCGGCGCGCACGAAAAGGGGCGAAATGCTCTGCGAGATCGGCCGCAAGCCGCTTTTTCAGATCAGCGTATTTGATCGTGCCGCCACGTTCCTGCTCCTCGAACCGTGCAACGGTCTTCGCATCGCTCACTTCGCGCATGATGGTGAAGAGATTCTCAACCCCCGGATTCTTTCTGCCACCTGTCGTTGCCGTCACTGCTTTTGCGAGTTTCTGTCCGATGACGCTCGGTGCATCCGTCAGCGCGATGTAGGATTTTTCTCCATGCGACTTACTCATTTTTTTCGTTGGGTCAGTGAGTGACATGATGCGCGCCGCGCGGTTCAGTTTCGGCTTGGGTTCCGGAAAGGTCTGGCCGTACGTATTGTTGAACTTCCTGGCGAGCACGCGGGCGAGCTCCACATGCTGCACCTGATCTTCGCCGACAGGAACAAGTGTTCCTTTGTAGAGCAGAATGTCCGCGGCCATGAGGACGGGGTAAAGCAGGAGTCCAGCATTCACATTCGCGGAATGTTCTCGTGCTTTGTCCTTGTACTGCGTCATTCGTTCCAGCTCTCCGATTGGCGTGAGCGTCGTGAGCAACCACGAAAGCTCCGTATGCTCCGGAATCTGAGATTGAAGGCATAGCACCGCTTTGTTCGGATCAAATCCAAGCGCACAAAAATCCATCGCCGCATTCAACGTCTGCTCGGCGAATGTTCTCGGATCCTGCCGTACCGTGAGTGCATGCAAATCCACAATACTGTAGAAGCAGGTGTACTGATCCTGCAGCGCGATCCATTGCCTGAGCGCGCCAAAGTAGTTGCCGATATGCAGCGTTCCCGTCGGCTGGATGCCGGAAAAAACGATATCCTTTGTTGTCATGATTCCATTGTACCAGAGCCGACGCTATTCGCCGAGCGTCGCGCGCTCAGCGTCCGTGAGCGGAAAGGTTGGATCTTCTTTGAGCGCTTGTTGAAAGTATTTCCGTGCCGCGGCGGTATTCGATGTCTGCAACGCCGCTTCACCGAGGTATTGGTTCATCTGAGCAAGCTCGCGCGGCAGATCGGGATTGAGACCTGGGCGATGATGTTCATACCGCCGGAGATACCCGGTCAGGATGGGCTGGACGCCCTTCCACCGCTGTTCCTGCGAAAGCACAAGCGCGAGATTGAGGGCGAATGGCGGGTTGTTGTACGGATCGAGGGCGAGCGCATGGCGAAACTCCTGCTCTGCGGTTTTCGGGTCGTCTTTTGCCAGCGCAATCTCGCCGAGAAGGTTGTGCGTCCGGGCGTCATACGGATCTCCCTTCGACGCACGGAGAGCGACCTCCGACGCCTGTTCAGTTCCAGAAGAATTTGCCTGCGTCCGAAAGATGAGTTCCGCGAGATCACGCCGCACGTTTGGATCAGGATTGAAGCGCAAACTCTGTTCGTAAGCGTCGCGCGCCTCTGCCGGATTGCTCGGCGCGAGATACCGTGCTGCCCATGCGGCTTGCGACTTGCCGGAGTACAACGAGAGCGACGTTACCATCGCGAGAAGCAGTACGCAGCCACCGATACCGGTGGCGATTTTCTGCCGTACCGTCCACGAGAGGTGGAATGAGGTTTCCGCAACATCTGACCTTGCCGGTGCCGCGATCACTCCCGCAAAGAAGAAAAGGGGAGCGCTGACCGCGAGAAAATTCAGCGAGAAGTCGATTCCGCCGTGGATGGCCGTTGCTGCGCAGCCGAATGCCATGCTGAAGCCGAACATTTTTTCTTCTGGAGGAAGGTCGCGAAGTGCACGCCGCACGGCAGCAAATAACGAAGCAAGGAATCCGAGAAGCACGACCCCGCCGACTACCCCCGTCTCCGCAATCGTCTGTGCGTACCACGAGTGTGCATAGAGCGGTTTTTCCATCGCCGTCCGCTGGTACTTGGGCTCAAGCACGCCCCAGGTGTTGTATCCCCCGCCGATCCATGGCCGGTCGAGGAACATGTGCCAGGTAGAAAGAAGAAAATTCCACCGCTGGTTGATACTTGTTTCGCCTGATGCAACCGTGAGCGTCTCGGTCAGCGATACCGCGCGAGAGAACGACCCAAGGCGCATCCACCGGAGGCCGAGAACGACCATCGCCAATACAACAACGGCCACAATCGCTGATCCAGTGGTCCGTCGACGGGGGAGGGGTCTTTTTGCGGCAAACCACCACGTGATGCAGCCAAAGAGCACGGCGACCCACGCGGTGACCGAAAAAGTTACCAGGAGAGCGACAATGAAAAGCCCAGCGCTCCCACGAACGCACCAGCGCAGTATGCTGTTCTCAATTCTTCCCGCGACAGCAAGCGCGAGAAACAGGGGCAAAATGAGGTATCCGCCAAGGGCATTCGGGTTGATGAGGGATCCGCCGATGCGAAAGCTTATTCCAGACGGAAGTTTCGCAAGGGCGAGGACGGCCGTAAGCGCGGCGGAGCCGATTAACACCAACGCGAGGACACGCCGCTGATGGCCAAGCCGTGATCCGAGAAGAAAGAACGCTCCCAGCGCAACCACTTCCAAGAGACCGACACTCGTTTCGTACCGGTTAACCGAAAAAAACATTCCAAGCGCGACGACGATCAGAAACGCTCCAAGCCACACAATGGGCGAGCGAAATAGACCCCCTTGGCATTGCTGATTTCCCCACAACCGATCATCGACGGCAAGAAAGAGGAACGTCAAGAGCAACACCCCAAAAACAATCGGGAGGGAAATCGCATCGCGGCCGCCGCCGAGAAAGGGGAGCAGCACAAAAACGAGAATGACGCAGATGAGCACCAGCCATTCGCGGAAAGTCAGCGGCATCCTCATGCTAGACTTCGATGATGACCGGGAGGATCAGCGGCCGCCGCTGCGTCTTGTGAAAAAGGAAGTTCCCGATATCATCCCGAATCCGATTGCGGATATCCGCTTCGTCGGCGGCTACTCGCGGCTCGTGATCTTTGAGAAGTTTTTTTATCCGCAATTGCGTATCGTGAATTAATCCCTTGCTTTCCTTCATGTGGACAAAACCTCGCGAGATGATGTCCGGAATTCCCAAAAGCCGCCCGGTTCTCCCTTCGATGGTCACGATGACGACCAACATGCCGTCTTCAGACATCTGCTGTCGGTCGCGGAGAACGACATTCGAGACGTCGCCGACACCCAGGCCATCAACAAAGACGTAATCCGTCGGCACTTTCTTTTTTGTGAGGCGCGCCCCCCTTCGATCAAGTTCGATGATCTGGCCATTGTCGGCGATCAGAACGCGGTTTTCTGGCATGCCGCTCTTCATGGCGACCTTCCGGTGCGCATGGAGGAACGCATAATGTCCGTAGATCGGTACGAGGTACCGCGGATGGACCAGCTGGTGGAGAACGCGGAGGTCTTCTTCGCGGGCGTGACCTCCCGCATGAATGTCCATCATCCGGTAGTTGATGACGTCGGCGCCTTCACGATAGAGCGAATCCACAAGCCGCTGTACCGACCGTTCGTTGCCGGGAATGACTGAAGAGGAAAAAATAACCGTGTCGCCCTTTTCAATACGGACGAACCGGTGTTCGCGATTTGCGATGCGGTTTAGGACCGCACGCTCCTCCCCCTGTGCGCCGGTGCAGAGGATGAGCGATCGCTCCCACGGAAACTTTTTCGCCTCTGCAACGTCCCGAATCTGGTTTTTGGGAAAGTGGACGTAGCCGAGCTCGCGGGCGATCTCCAAATTGACTTTCATCGATCGACCATCGACAAAAACGTAGCGCTTGTACTTCAGCGCCAATTCAAGCACCTGCTTGACGCGCGAGACGTTGCTGGCAAACATCGCAAACAACATCCTTCCCTGGACGGTTTGGAAGATTTTTTCGAGGTCGGTCTGGATTTCCCCTTCAGAGAGCTGCCGGCCGGTCTGCGATGCGTTCGTCGAGTCGGCAAGGAGCATGGTGATCTTTCCCCTTCCGGAGCGCTTAATCCATTGGATGAACGGCGACTCCTTTTCGGCGAGATCCATCTTAAAATCGCCGGTATGTAGAATGGTTCCCACGGGGGTTTGCAGACACACCGCCATTGCGTCTGGGATGCTATGTGCAACAGGGATGAACTCGACGCGGAATACTCCAAGCCGGAACTGTTCATGTGCACGAATCTGCATCAGCCGCAGCTTGGGTTTTTGCGGGAACTCCTCCTGTCGTTTTTTGATGAACGCGAGCGTGAGCGGTGCGCCGTAGATTGGAGGGTTCCCGAGCTTCTCGACGAGGTATGGCACGGCACCAATGTGGTCGTAATGACCATGCGTGATGCAAACACCTCGCACGTTTTTCTCCTTTCCGCGAAGGTACTGAATGTTCGGGATGATGAAATCAATTCCCGGCATGTTCTCTTCTGGCCACTGCAGCCCCATGTCGATGATCACAATATCGTTCCCGTATTCAAAGAGGATGCAGTTTCTGCCAATCTCCTCTTGGCCGCCAAGCGGGATAATGCGAAGCACATCCTTCGCATGTTGCTGGCGTTGGATTTTGGGTTCACGTTTGTTGTGGATTTTTCGCTGTTGCAGCATACTCGATCGTTGCATCATTCTTTTCTTGTCTGAATCGCGCCCCGCATCTCTTGCTCGTGTACTGTCCCTGGTGCTGCGGGGGAGACTTGAACTCCCACGGGCTTGTGCCCACAGCGCCCTGAACGCTGCGTGTCTACCAGTTCCACCACCGCAGCACCAGGGATACCACTTGTTCGGCACGTTCGAGATGCGGGATGCGTTTCTTCTCGGCCACCGCGGCCTACCTCCACCCTCGTTGTGTCTTGATGTACCACCCTTCGATGCCGATGAAGCGATCCGATGGCACACTGATACGCGTGATGGTAAATCCCTTCATCTTTTTTGGGAGAGCGTACAGATAGTAGGGATTGTAGAGAAAGATTGCCGGTTCCTCATCCGCAAGAATATTCTGGAACTGTAGGTACATAAGCCGGCGCTTTTCGAGGTCGTTTGTCTGTCGCGCCTCTTCGAGCAATTGGTCCACCTGCTTGTTGTAAAAGATGGCGAGGTTCAGCCCAGGATCATAGCTTTGTGAAGAGTGCCAGAACGGGTACGGATCAGGATCCACGCCGATAATCTCCCCAAACAGCAGTGCCTCGTAGTCTCGCGGCTGGATGACCTTCTTGAGTATATCATTGCTGGAGTAAAGGCGGACTTCGAGACCAACGCCGATTTTCATCCAGGATTGTCGCAGCAGTTCGGCGGTTTTGGTGTACTCAGCGCGATCAACGGTACTCAGCGAAAAGCGCAATTCCTTCCCGCTCTTTTTTCGTACCGCGTCCCCCGCCAGCCATGTCCATCCCGCTGCATCGAGTTGCTTTCCGGCGGCAGTCGGGTCAAGTGCCAATCCGCGGATGGTGGCGTTATACCCAAGAAATCCCGGGAGAATCGGCGAGTGGATCGGCTCCCCGGCACCGCCAAGGGCCTGCTGAATGATC
>JAZDGG010000006.1:0-2260 GCA_043807225.1 bacterium
ACGAGGCATGACCGCAATGCGGGAGGCGATGCGCGACGCTCCGGACATCTCGGCACGAGTTGTTCTTGGTGGCAAGCTCTCTGGATACGTCGGACGATACCCTGGAGTCCTTGAGGAAGCCCTTCTAGACCTACGCTCTGGAAGGCCGCTTTTCCTCGTTGGGGCATTCGGAGGAGCTGCGCGGTTGGTTTGCGAGGCTTTGCGGGGTCAAACCCGTGAGGAGTTGACCACGGCATGGGTCGCCGGTGAGAACGAGAACGGGCAGCCGCGGAATCCATTCTACATTCAAGTTAAACAGATAAATATTGATAACGGGATCGAAATGAAGACGCCCGAGGAATTGGGGGCTGAATTCGCAGTGATGGGTGAGAACGGAGTCTCCGCCGCACTTCGCAATGGCCTAAACGACAGCGAGAACGACGAACTCGTCGTTGTTACCGATCCACGGCGGATCGTCGAATTGATCACTACTGGATTACGGCGCCTGTACAGTATTGCTCCGTAAACGTATCGAACACGGTAATACTACTCCCCGAAACCGAAAAAAATTCTGCCGGCTACCCGTATTTAATGATAGTGCGTTGCGCTGGGAAGAATGTTCTGATTGCGGAAGCGGCCGCCATCCTCTCTGAAGAATCTGCTTTCTCCACGATGATACGAGAGATCGCAGTAACCCAACTAACGAGATCGTCCGTTCCAAGAAGCGGTCGGACGATCTTCATATACGCTGGTAATTCTAGTACATCTTCCCTGATGAGATAGCTCATTTGCATGGTGCGGGCCTTGGCGTTTCCCATCTCCCAGGGAACCCACCAGGACTTCTTTGTATTGTTGCTAATGATTCCTAGGAGATGAGAACAGCTGGCGAGACCCTCTTCAATGTAGCGCACAACGGCTGCATCGTTTCCGCCGCTATTAGCCGCTTGGAGGGCCGCATCCTCTTCATCGAAATACACCGCAACGCCCAGGCTGTTTAAAAGTCGCACTACCTGGCGAGCAGCATCCTTGTCGCCGCTGGCGGGATCGTGTCTGCCCGCGCGGTAGGAAATAAACACACAAGATCCACCGGCCGTGCGATGCGCTTTCAGGGATGCAGTACGCCCGAAGAAGTTACTCATCTTGGCTCCATTCTGTTGGTTACCAGAAGGAAGTAACCAAGACCTCCTAAGGAAGCAAGAATGCTCCAAGGGATCGCACAGACTGAAAACGAGCTCAAGACTTTGATTTCAAGAAATATCCACAGACGATGCCTACAGCCAAATCCGGAAGCAACAGGAAAACGAGCCGCACCTGGCGGTGGAGCCCGTTTTTGTTGACTTTTTCGTTGTTCAAGAATCGCCTTCATGGTGCGCGCAGAGGGATTTGAACCCCCGACCAAGTGGTTAAGAGCCACCTGCTCTACCGGGCTGAGCTATGCGCGCGTTTTTGTAACGCAAAAATTATGTCATAATCATTGACGAGAGTCAAGATTTCTGCTATTCTTTTCGTGGAAACAGATGACGCATCCGTATTCGGTCGGCTAGATGCCGACCTCATACGAACGCTCGCTCAGAGAAAGTATCAGCCAGAGAGGCTGCTACTTTGCTCCTCGCTTCGCGTCCGTAGCTCAATGGATAGAGCGCTAGTCTTCGGAACTAGTAATGGGGGTTCGATTCCCTCCGGACGCACCAAAAGTCGATCGCCTGGCGCGGTCGCTTTTTGTTTTGACAGAAATCGAAAAATCCTTCATCATTTAAGACGATATGCGTTATTCAAAACTTTTTGGAAAATCAAGCAAAACCGCGCCGGCCGAGGCTGATTCAGCCAACGCTCGTTTTTTAATTCAGGGCGGTTTTATTGATCAATTGGCGGCCGGTCTTTACACTTATTTGCCGCTCGGTTTGCGCGTTCTGGAAAAAGTAAAAAAAATCGTCCGTGAGGAAATGGACGCCATTGGCGGTCAGGAGATTTTGATGCCAGCCCTGCTTCCTTCCGAGCCGTGGGAAATCACTGGTCGCTGGAGTGACCCTGGTCCGGAAGTCATGTTTCAGTTTGAGGGTCGTGGCGGTAAAAAGTTTGGCCTCGGCTGGACGCACGAGGAAATCGTCGCCCCGCTTGTGCAGAAATTCGTCCACTCTTACAAAGATTTACCAGTGGCTGTTTATCAAATTCAAGACAAATTTAGAAACGAACCACGGGCTAAGTCCGGTCTTTTGCGCGGCCGCGAGTTTTCCATGAAGGATTTGTACAGCTTCCATCTGACCTCCGAGGATCTCGAGGC
>JAZDGG010000007.1:0-11239 GCA_043807225.1 bacterium
AATCATCGTTACGTTCGTGATGTATCGTTCACTCAAAAGCTTGGTTGATGAGCTTCGTTCCCCAGGAAGAAAGAAAACGACTTCCGGGGCATGTGGTCTGCGGATTGATCTGGCAGTGGCCGAACACCCGCTCTTTCGTCACTCGTCCAGTGTACCGCCTGAGAACTTTTTCGGCAGCACGGAGGGCAGCCGCGCTTGGCTGGGTCTCGCTGAGATCATCATCGAAGCAGATAGCGACACTTCTGCAGTTTACCTCCCACTTCCCCGCTTGCCAACCGATTTCTTCGTCAGCGAGCAAGCGCTCTACCGATCCATCTTTTCGGACGAGCCAATGGTACGCGTAGAACATCTGCCGGCCATTCCGCAGGTGGCCGGAAACGATCGGTTGTATCGCCCCTGCTTGTGCGCGTTTCAGGAATTCGGGTACATAGAGGCGCAGCAGATGCATCGCATTCAAACGCTCCACCGTCATTCCTGGTTTCCCGCTCGTGTGGTGGATGATGATCGTGTCAATCGATTTTCGTTCGGCATCCTCGTCGCGTCCATTCGTTCCAAGCGCGATTTCTCCGCGCTCGAGACGTTCTTCGAAAAAGCCGTAGAGGGCTCCGCCGATCTGCTGTGCAGTTTCTTTCTCACTCCTCTTGCCCAACTCCTGCAGATGCTTCAGTTCATCGGCAAGCCGGACATACCAATCGGGAGATTGAAGCGTGCGTTTCCATGCTGCTGAATCAATATACTTCTGCATGGCATCAGTATAGCGCAAGATCTTCAACGCAACCTGTTGACACGCTTTCTTCTCACGGTCCCAGGTCTTTGAAGCCACAAAGAACTGCTGGGGGAAATATTCGCTCTCATTGAAGTGACGCTTTTGTCTTGTTGAATGGCGCTCAGATTTCCCCCAGACCCCAAACCTGCTGGGCGATTTCATTCAAAAAGAATCCTTGCACTCCAAGATTGATGAAGGATATGCTCCTTTGCCTAACTTTTTCTTTCATCCGCGAAGACGTGGATGGGTAAACATTGTCTCGATCTTCCGGGCGGGTTTCCCTTTTCGCATCCCAAACGTCCAGTGATGAATCACCGGATGCCACGTTCGCGGGCTGTTGCTCGCTGCTTGCCGATTTCCGAGGAAGAATCCAATATGGCGATGTAGGCCGTCCGCGTATCGAATACCCTCCCAGACAAGAATATCGCCGGCGATCGGACGGCGGGTCGTTCTCCAGCCGGAACGCTTCAAGTCACGGATGGTGCCGCTCACTGTCACATGCGGCTCTTTGAGAAGGTTGAAGTGGTACAGAATCCACGAGACGTATGCAGCACACGAGAGGCGGCCGTTTTCCAGAATATCTCGCGTGCGCTTTCCATCCCGCACAAAGTAGGAACCGAACATCCGCGAACCGACGCTCGTACGGATCATCATGAGATAGTTTTTATGAAGGAGGGGAGTGAGGGGCATTCTACGACGGGAAAGTCCTTGTTCAATGATATGGTCAATGATCTTTTTGGATGATTGACTTTATCTCCCCCTTTTTTTGGTGCCGGGGAGAGGATTTGAACCCCCACTCCCTTACGGGAACCAGGTCCTAAACCTGGCGTGTCTGCCAATTTCACCACCCCGGCAAGCTATCTGCACGCTATCGCGCTTTTCGCCTGAAAGCAAGTTCTCTCGATAAGAAAAAAAGCGACATTCTCCGCTCGACCTCACCCCTGACCCCTCTCCTTGCCAGGAGAGGGGGACTCACTGAATAGGAGAGCAGAAGCAGACATCACAAACCCTTCCGAACACGTTGGCTTGACATCAGGGGAACATCATATACAATACTCATGCTTTTGTGGCAGCAAAGGCACGAGTACGAGAACGCGAATTGCTTCAATGCATACGCGTCGTCCTTTTCACGCCAAACATGCTGATGGCTTCAATGCCTACGCAGAGGAGGCGACATGCCTGTTCTTCAGGAAGTTCCAGATCAAGCAAAGATGCAGCCCCATGATCTTCAAGCGCTTCTGCAAGCAGGGCTGGTGATTCGCTACGTGGAAATGTTTCCCACCGATCTCAGAAACGCCCTCCTCTCGGTGATTACCTACCGCATGGATCTCGTGGCGCCTGCTCAAGCTGATAAGCGACTCAATCGTTATCTCTGGATTACCTATATTGGGTGCCAGCGCGTCCAAGACGGTGTTCGCGGTACATTCTCGAGTATGAGGTTGGATCTTCCCGATCCGAGACCCCTCAACCCATCTATCGCGAGTAGCATCATCAGCAATTGGAGTAACACAAGCATGCACTGGCTGCGCAACTGGCGGTTTGTCGGCGTGACAACGCACCCTCGACGCGGCGGCGTCATCAGATCCGACCTTGTGCACCCTCCTGATTTCTGGGTACGGCGCACCATGGCGATCGTTCTCGGAATGCTCTTCCAGGCCAAAAGATCTGCCCACACATCCTTTCTTGCTTCTGCGCTCGGCGAGTGGATCGCAGCTGACAATCGTGAAATCGCCCACCTCGGCATTCGTCCGTAAAGTCCTCTCTCACCGCTGCCACGGTGAGTTTTTTCTTGCATTTTCCTCAAGAAGCGATAGACTAAGTGCATGGGATCGCAAAAAACTCTGCTCATCGTTGCGCTCATCATCGCGATTGTCCTAATCGCATTTCTGCTCGTGCGCCCGAAGTCAGCAACAGCGCCGGCGGATGCGACGAACGCATCCGTACTGACCAATGAGAATGCGGCGAGCGACGTGACCGGGCTCACCGGCGATCTTTTGGCGCTCGCAAAAGCGCGCGACAATCGACGGCTGCAAGACATCCAAACGATCCAAACGGGGCTCGAGGCGTACCGAACGGAAAACGGCGATTATCCTCCGACACTCTCCGGACTCTCGTCGAAGTATATCGCTAACGTTCCTCGCGATCCCAAAACCAGCGAGGACTACGCGTACACGCGTTCCGCATCAGGCACCGGCTATCAACTTACCTATACGCTCGACGTCGGAGTACAGGGATATGGGGCCGGTTCGCACACGGTGGCGCCGGAGCCGGGGACGCTGCCGGATTAGTCGAGACGCAAGTTCGATCTTCCCGTTATCCCTAACGAATACCACAATGGATCTCACAAAGAATGAAGCGCTGTTAATTGCCAACGCCGAACGTGCAGGTGAAAATACTTTTTGCAATCATCTATTGTATGGGAGATCCTGGAAAAACAAATTAACCTACTACATACTTCTTGTCCTTCTTTTTATCGGCCTGAATATCTTTATCGAGTATCTCAACAGGGTATTACATTTTGAGGATTTTGATTCCGGTCCGTTCGGGATCATGGCAATCGCTCTGGTTGTTCTGTTGAATGAACACCAAGGGAACACGTTTAGATTGTTGCGAAAGCTCTCCGCTCGGTTGAAGGAATTGGAGAAGACGTAGGTTGGTTTCAGAGCGCTTCGTCATCGAACAACGACGGTGCATCGTTAATCTTTTAACGAAAAGATTAACGATAAAATGAGCTAGTCTCTCCGCTGTTTTTGGTGCCGGATACCAGATCCCGCATTCGCTTGGCGTCTCCGTCCCACCCGCTTGCTTGACGCATTTCCAGGTCCGCGCTAGCATCATCTCGACGGGCTGAAACATTTTCGGCCTTTTTTCATGAAAAACTTTCTCTTGGTCATCCTTCTCCTATGGGCGGGAGCATTGTTGGCGTGTCCGCAAACAGCTTCCGCCGATCCAATGCCGCCGGTCGTTATCAACGAGCTCATGTGGATGGGGAGTTCAATGTCGTCGTCCGACGAGTGGATCGAACTGCGAAACACCACGACGCAGCAGATCGATCTTGCCGGGTGGCGGCTTGCGCGGCTCTCGAATGGGAATGAAGTGGCCATGCTGACGATTTCCTCTGGAACGATTCCTGCGGGAGGATACTTTGTCATCGCGAACGATCCGGCGGCGACGTCTCGGCTCGCTGTTGATGCGCAACTTGTTGATTCGTCGATGAGCATCGTCAACTCCAAACTGCAGATCACGTTGTACGATGCGGCGAACACGCTTGTCGACCGCGCAGACGACGGCGTCGGAGCACCGCTCGCCGGCGACTATCAGTCTGGTGCAGCATGGAAGTCGATGGAGCGCAATCCGTTTGGGGCGGATGGAACGCAAAAAACAAGCTGGCACACAGCATCCGCGAGCGTCGGATTTGACGACCAGCTCAAAGAGTACGGCACACCTGGTGCAGAAAATTCCAACACGCCGCCATCCATTGTCGTCAATGCGCCGACGAGCGCAACAGTCAGTGAAACGGCATACTTTGACGCCTCCGATACCACTGACCCGGAGGGCGGCGTGGTGACGATCTTGTGGAATTTCGGTGATGGCGGAACAGCATCCGGGATGACCGCGGAACATACGTACACGAGCGCCGGTACCTATCACGTCGTGACGACAGCGAGCGACGGAGCACTCTCCGCGATGAACGAATGCGACATCGTTGTCACCGCACCGCAGACCGCCGCACCAAGTCCCGCGCCGGCCACAACACCGGTCACAACGACGCCGGCGACGCCGCAACCAACGTCGCCAAAAACCACTTCGCCGGCGACGCCTGTCCGTCCTGCAACCCCACTTCCCGATCCCACCTCACTCCGCTCGGGAGATATTGTGCTGAATGAGATCCTCCCAAACCCCACAGGGAGTGATGAAGAGGGAGAGTTTCTCGAACTCCGTAATATTGGGAAGACCGCCGTCGACCTCGATGGCTGGAAAATCACGAACACGACGAAAGAGTATGTGCTTTCGTCATCAACGATCCTGAGCGCCGGGGACGTCCGCGTGTTCTTTCGAAAAGAGACGGGCATTGCCCTCAAGAACAGCGGGAAGAACGAACTCTTTCTTGTTGACCCTTTCGGCAACGTGCAAAACGGCGTCGCGTACGATCTCGCGCCAGAAGGAAAGTCCTTCTCGCGGACGGATGTCGGCTCATGGCAATGGACGGATCCGACGCCCGGGGAGATGAATCATTTCAGTGAGGAGAAGACGTCCACGACGAACAGTACGCAGACGACCAACACCGAGGCGGTTCCACTTGTCACCATAGATCAGCTCGCGCGACTCCCACTCCGAACAAAGATTCTTGTTCGCGGCGTCATGCTCGTCGCACCGGGGACGTTCAGTCGCACGTTCTTCTACATCAGCGACGGAAAGCGCGGGGTGCAGGTCTTCTCATCAAAGGGAACGTTCCCCGAGCTTGCGATCGGCGATGCGGTGGAGATTCACGGCACGGTCGGGGAAGCGAGCGGAGAACGCAAGGTGAACATCCAAACCGATGAGGATGTGACGGTCACGGGGGATGGGAACGAGCCGGAGCCGCTGCCGTTTTCCGAAAAGCTTCCGACGGGGAGCTTGGTGTCCTACACGGGAACCGTCAGCAGCAAACGCGGGAGTTTGGTGGCGCTCACCTCTGCTGACGGCACCGCAAAATTGTCCATCCCGCAAGCAGTTGACATCGACTCAGAGCGATTCTCCAAAGATGCTGCCGTGAGCTTCATTGCGGTGTGGCGCGTGACGAAAGACGGAGGGCGGCTCTACCTCCGATCCGTGGATGACGTGGAGGCAAGCGGCGAGGTCAAAGCTGCAGAAACAACAACGACGACACCCGTTGCGAAAACCGTCAGCGCAGCGACGGCAACACCCCAGACCGTAGCGGTCACAAAAGAAGCATCGTCACTTTCCTCAAAAATCGCGACGATGCTCCCGCTCTTTCTTCTCGCAGCAGCCGGGGGATACTGGTGGTGGAAGCGACGAACATCGGCGGCATAGTTGCGCCTTTCACTTCTTCCGCCGTACACTAAAGGAGTGGGCGATATGAGCCACCAAGAAACGCGCGCAACGTTCGCAACGCCTCCGAGTTACCCCGTTCTTCGCGCAATATTTTTATCTCGTTGAAACAACCATGAACAAATTTCTTCAACGCAGATCCATTCGTTTCCCTCTCATCATTGCCCTTCTCCTTCTTCTTGGTGGAGCGGGGTTTTTTCTCTGGCAGCGCTTGCGAACGCCGCAGAAAACCGCAAAAACACCTGCCACGTACCACAAACTTGTAGTGCAGGAGGCGCAGGCGCAGGATCACTTCATCCTGACGCCGACGGAGAGCGACGCGCTCGGGGTTGCGCCGACCACGCAATTTCATCTCACGAGCACATCGGATGTCTCCTGCAGTGATGTCGCGTCGTCACTCACCATTGCACCCGATACCGAGGTAAAGGTGAAGACCGTTTCTGCAACAGCGTGTGATATTCTTCCTCAAGCCACGCTGGCCACGGCAAAAGTGTATCGCGTCATGCTCGGTACAACCGTTGAGTCCGCATCGGGTGCAAAGTCGAAACATCTGTATCAGTGGGCGTATCAGACCAAGGAGGAGCTGACGGTCGACGGATCGCTTCCGCGCAACAAGGCAACGGGCGTCCCGGTCGACACCGGTATTGAGATGACCTTCACGACTGATCGCGTTCAGGATTTTTCGAAACATTTTTCCATCTCACCAGCAACCGAAGGGCGATTTGAACAGCACGGCCGAACGTGGGCATTTATCCCTGCCGCGCGACTGCAACAAGGGGCGGTCTACACCGTCACCATCAGCGCCGGTCTTCCGGTCAAGGATTCGTCGGTGACGCTTGCTCAAGATTTTGTGGTTCGTTTTGAGACCGCAGCCGCGCCGGCAACGGGGAACTCGTACGTTCCTCCGTTTTCCACAGAGTTCACCTCGGTGCAACCGAACGAGGCGCCTGTGCTGGATTTTACCTATCAAACACCGCCTGGTGCGATCACCGCGACGGTCTATCGTTTTGCGGATGCCGATGACCTTCTCGCGCGATCGGCAACCATCGATGCTTTGCCGTCGTGGGCATACACCGCAAGGCAAAACGCACAGATGTCCACTGACGGGCTCACGAAAATCGGTGAGTTCCCGCTTGCGATCGAGGGGAATATCGCACGATTCCCATCGGGGTTCGATCGCGGGTACTACCTCATCACCTTCCCTTTTGGCGGAACAACGTTTCAGACGCCGCTGGTCGTCAGCGAGCTTTCTGCGTCTCTCACGCTCACGAAAAATACTGCTCTCGTGTGGATCGCCGATCTTGCAACGAACACACCGCTCGTCGGCGCGACCGTCAAAGATACGCTTGGGCATACAACCGCGACCACCGACGGCACTGGCGTCGCCCAGCTTGCCACTCCGCCGCAACTTCTCCCCGTCGACGGGGATGTTGCCATCAGTCGCGGGTATCTGCTGGTTAACGCGCCGGATGGACGGCAGACCCTCGTTCCCCTCGTTCCCGAGACGCAAGACCTCTGGAAGAGCGGGATGTCGACCGGGGGGATGACGAGGCGGAACGACAACTTCTGGACGTATTTTTGGACGGACCGGACGCTCTACCGGCCGACGGATACGCTGAATCTCTGGGGAGTGCTCAAGAACCGCGAACAGGAAAAAAGCGAGCACGTGACCTTCGAGGTCTGGACGTGGGAATTCGTCGATGCGAACGGGGACTATCTTCCTGTGGCGACCGGGAGCGCCGAGACCGATACGTACGGAAGCTTCACCGCATCCCTCCCGCTTTCCTCGCTGACTCCGGGATACTACACGGTAAGCGAGAAAATTGGCACCACGGCCATCGCCAATCGATCCTTTCAGGTGCAGACGTTTACCAAGCCCGCCTATCAGATTCTTGCAACGACCGACAAGTCGGCTGTCATCGACGGCGAGACCGTCCGGTATACGATTCAGACGCAGTTCTTTGATGGAACGCCGGCGCCGAGCATCAAACTACATTATGGATCGTGGGGACAAGCAGGAGATGCGGGAACAGAAATCACAACCGACGAGAAGGGGAGAGCGACATTCTCACGAACGCTCACCCTGGGGGATCCCACGCGCCACTCCCTCTCGTTTGACACGCTGATGTTCTTCCCCGCAGCGGCGGCAGAAGGCGATAGTGCGGCACAGGCCGATGTCGTGGTGTACCCAAGCGCCGTCACGTTCTCCCCAACCTCTTCACTGCATGGGGAGACGGCAACCGTCCGCCTTACCCTCACTGAAACGGACGTAACGGCAACGTCCTCCTCAGAGACGTTGTGGGTTTCTGGCAGTCAAAAGAGTGCCGGGACGGGAAAGCCCGTCCCCAACGCTCCGATTGAAGGAACGGTTTATGAAATCGTCACGACAAAAACAAAATACGGCACGCAGTATGATTTTCTCGAAAAGAAGGTGGTCGATCTCTATACCTACGACACAAAGAACGAGAAGCGGGAGAACTTTACGGGCACCACCGACGCGCAGGGGAACTTTTCACGGGAGGTCACCCTCAAGGGTGATGCGTATCTCGTCGATCTGTCGGCGAAAGACGCGATGGGACGGACAATCGTCCAGTCGCTGTATCTCTACGCACCGCATGGAACTTCCTCATCGACCACAGCAGGATATACGCTCCGCGACACCAACCCGTCAGCCGCTGCAGGAACCGCGGCACAGTATGCCATTGGCGACACGACGACGCTGCAATTCATGAAGGACGGCGAACCGGTGGCCAATGAAGGATCGTTTCTCTACCTCAAGCTCCAGAACGGCCTTCGCGAGGTCGCGCTCACCACGAACTCCGCCCTCGACGTCACGTTCCAAGCATCCGATGCACCGAACGTCTACTATGCGGCAGTGTGGTTCCATGACGGCGTCTTCATCGTCGCCGGCGGAGGGAATAGCTGGAATCTTCCGCAGCTGCAACTGAATACGGAGAGTCGAAAGCTCACGGTGACGGTTACGCCGAAAAAAGAAACGTATACGCCGGGCGAGACGGCGGATCTTCGCGTTCATGTCACTGACGCGGCAGGCAAGCCGGTCAGAGCCGAGGTGAACCTCAGCATCATCGATGAGGCGCTTTCCGTCATCCAATGGGAGAATCCTCCCATGCCGCTCTCCGCTCTCTACACACCCGTTGGGTCGGGCATTCTGCAGGAGTATGTCAGCAACAAAGCCCTGGCGCTCGAAAGCGGCGCGGAGGGGGGTGGGGGAGGTGGCGGCAGCCGGCAATTCTTTAAGGATATCGCATACTTCAAGACGATCGAGACCAACAAAAGCGGCCAAGCCGACGTCTCGTTCACATTGCCTGACAACATCACCTCCTGGCGCATCACGTCGCAGGCGGTGACAAAGGATCTTGAAGCCGGCCATGCGGTGACGGCGCTTCCGGTGACGAAACCCGTTTTCGGTCTTCTGACGATGAGCGATGAATATGTTCTCGCGGATCAACCGACGGTGATTGGCTATGCGTATGGAAGCGGACTCGCGGCAAAGGATTCTGTGCAGATGACGTTGGATATTCCCGATCTTGGCGTGAGTGAAAAACGAACAACCCAGCCGTTTGCTGCACAACGATTCGATCTTTCTCACCTGCAGCTCGGGGATCACCGCGTCACTCTCTCCATCAAGAGCGAAAAAGGAAGCGATACGCTCGTCCGGACAATGACGGTGCTTCCATCGCGGCTGACGAAGGTTTCGAGCACCACGGCCGACGTGCAGCCCGGAATGCATTTTTCCTCGCCGAGCGAAACGCGATCCACGCTCCTTTTTTCAGATACTGGGCGCGGCCGCATCCTTGCCACGCTCGACACGCTCCGATACTCATCAGGAAAGCGGCTCGATCGATCGCTTGCCGCGGTTCTTGCGCGCGATGCTCTCAACGACCTCGGCATCCACGAGGACGCTTCGGGCGCTCCATCCCTCACAGGATACCAGCAGCACGATGGCGGCATCGCACTGATGATCTACGGTGATTCGGACCCCCGATTGTCGGCATTTGCTGCTGCACGCGGCGATCTTTTTGATGCGGAGCGGCTGCGCGCCTATTGCGAGGGGAAGCTCACCGAAAATAACGCGTCGCTGGAGCAGATCGGGTACGCGCTTCTCGGACTCGCAAATCTCAACGAACCGGTTCTCTCGGATCTCGAACGGTACCTTTCCCTCAAAGGGATTTCCGACGAAAACCGCCTGATCGTAGCGCTTGCATATGCCGCACTCGGTTCGAACGATCTGGCGTCCACGATCGCCTCACCACTTCTCACGACGTACGGCGAGACGCAGCAGCCGTTCATCCGCCTGACGCTCGGCTCATCCGCTGACGAGAAAATTCTTCACACGGCGGAGTTCTCGATACTTGCAGAGGCACTGAAGATGGACGAACGTCTCGGGCTGGCGGAGTATCTCGCAGAAAACTTCCCGAAGGACACGGTGACAAATCTCGAACGGGCGATCGCCATGCACTCTGCTACCCCGAATCTTGATGACACTACCGCCTCGTTCCGCTATCGACTCAACGGTGAGGAGAAAGCCGTTGATCTTTCTTCGCAGCGCACGTTGCAGCTTTCTGTTACTTCGGAGGATCTTTCAACGCTTGCCATTTTCGATGTGCAAGGTCCGGTGAGCGTGACACAGTACACGCTGATTCCGCTTGATGTTGCCAAGGAATCACGCTCCGAATCTCTCCACATCGATCGGAGCTACGGTATATATGGCACAACGGAAAACCGCGCAATCCACTCGGGGGATATCGTCAAAATCACACTGACGCCAAGAACCTCCGGCGTCCTTGATCAAGGATTCTTCGCTACCGACGAACTTCCCTCTGGACTCGTCCTCATCAACAAGCCCTGGGAACGGGGGATTGCGTTCGATCAGGATCAGGGATATCCGATTGAGGTGGACGGCCAGCGTGTCACTTTCTACACCAGCGGTCACAAGCAGTTTTTCTACTACGCCCGTGTTTTGGCACCCGGAGGGTACGCCGCCGAACCCGCGCTCCTGCAAGGAGAAAAGAGCCGCGATCTTGTGAACTATTCCGGTGCGCAGACGTTGGAAATTCGCTAGTTTCCTTCTTCTCTGTGTTGGCCTTGGTGCCGCGTTTGTGTGGCGCCAGCACCATGAGCATACCGCTCCAGTCGCTGCCACTTCGGAGGTACTTGACAGTCTCTTTCGCGCTGACGTGCGCACTGCTCTCACCCAAGCCGTAGCAACACGCGCGGTTTCATTGCCGCAGGCAGCGATTCTCCCTCACCACCTGACGGCGCGATCACTTATTGTTTCGCTCGTCCAGACACTACGGGATGCAACGCCAGCGACAATTGTCATTATTGGTCCAGATCATCAAAACGCTGGCTCCTCCTCCACGACGACCACAACAAGCGACTGGGCAAGCCATGGCGTGC
>JAZDGG010000008.1:0-8426 GCA_043807225.1 bacterium
AGCCGAAAAATACGCTCAACAAGAAAATCCCGAAAGGATTCGGGATTTTCTCAAAAAGATTGGTTCGAACTTCCGCATTGCCGACCGCACTTTGGTTTTGGATTTCAAAAATGCCTTCAAAATTGCGGAAAAATACCATGCTGAGGCGCTTTGCGCCGAGGCTAATTCTTACGATTTCACAAAAAGTGAAAATTGGCGGAGAGGGCGAGATTCGAACTCGCGATACCCTTTCGGGTATACTTGCTTTCCAAGCAAGCGCACTCGACCGCTATGCGACCTCTCCGCGTGCGGCACGGTTCGACTCTACCATATCGCGAAAAAAAGAAAAACGCCCGTGAGAGGTCTCTCAGCGGGCGTGAGCTTCGTCGAGCAGAATGTGCGACGTGGAATCTGCAGGGAGCGGACGGCCGAGACAGCGGATGTGGAAACATCCGCACCGGATGAGGTCGCCGTCATGGATCACCCGCGTCGTGGAGAACGGAACCGGGCGATCGAAGCAGTCGCAGACGGGCGTGGTGGCACAGACGTTCGTCAGCAATGCCCATCCGGACTCACGACGGCAGAAACGAATGGTCAGCCCGAGGTGTTCGAGAATGTCATCGCCCATCAGCTCTTTCTGCCGGAGGCCATCGAGAACGATTGCTCGCATGATGTGCTCCCTCCTTACGCTGTCTGCAACTGCTAGTATGGGCAGAAGTCGCACTCGGCGTGCTTTCCCTCCGCCACTCTCTCTAGGAGGGCGTGGTAGGCATCTTCAGGAATCTCGGCTCTGCATTGGGGACAAAAGAACCGCTCATCGGACGGAACATCAGGGATCGGCGGTAGTTCAGACATGGGCTACCTCCTGTTCTGCAGGCGGATCATAGGAGTAACAAACACGATGCCACAGTATTGGAACAAAAGGGAATCCTTGTCAACACCGTTGCGTGAGAAGACTGCCAGGAAGAATAATTCGGACGTAAAAGAATCAAACTGTGCACAAAGGGGTTGACGAAAATGCGCCCTCTTTACTAGGATGGTTGTGCTCGGAGAGTCCGGGCATGTTCATTGCGTTCTTTTCCAATGAACCGCGCACGCAGAACACGGCGTGGGGAGGAGGAGTTGTGAACGACTGGTTTGTGCACATCGTAGGAACCGGAACCATCGGTGTTCCCCTCATTGAGATTTGTTCACTCTTTCGGAAGGAGTTCGGACTGCTCGGCGTGACATTCTCAAAGAGGTGCCCGCACGCAAAGAACCTCGCTGACATCAGGATCATGCAACGGCATGGCGCCCTGCTCGCCGTTGAAGAAGAATCAATGCAGACGTTTTGCGATGCGGGGTATAAGCCGGATCTCACTGCAGCGAAGGCACGCAGCATGGCCACGGTCATTATTGACTGCACGCCAAAGAAGAGTGGTCTCGCCCACAAGGAGCAATACTACGAGCAGTTGGTTGCGGACGGGACGTGCCTTCGTGCGATCGCGCAAGGGAGTGAGGATGGCTTCGGGCCTCCGCTGGCCAGCCGCATCAACAATCACGTGCTCTCGCCAGAAAACCGCTTCATCCAAGTGGTGAGCTGCAACACCCACTTCGGGGCATCCGTGACCTGGGCGCTGACCGGCGGGCACATCGAGGATGTCGTTGATGGCGACTTTGTGTATCACCGTCGCTCAGGCGACGTCAGTCAAGAAGACGGCCAGCAAAACGACGTTTCCGTCGATCCGCACAAGGATGAGGTGTTCGGGACGCACCAGGCGCGTGACGTCGCTCGGGTCTTCGAGACGTGCGGCTTCAGCAGCGTACCGCTCTTTAGCTCGACATCGATTGCTCCAAGCCAGCTGATGCATGTCACGCGGTGTCGGATCGTCATCCGCGGTCACCTGAGCTTGGAACAGATCCTCCAGCGACTCGAAGACTCCCCGCTCATCGCGTGCACGCACAAACGCCGGACCGGAACCTCCTTTAGCTTCGGACGGGACCATTCCCTGAACGGCCGCATCCTGACCCCGGCGATCGTCAGCGTTCTGACGATCAGCATCCGATACAGTGGAGAGAACACGATTGTCGTTCTGTGGGGGTTCACGTCGCAAGATGGCAACTCGCTCCGTTCATCGATTGCGGCCATGCTCTCGGCTCCCTATCCGGAGGATTGGCAGAAAAAGATCGAGTGCCTCGCGCCGTACATATTCCAAGAAATCTAGGTCGAACCTCTACCCGGTTCCACCATAACACCTCTCGCGGCCATCGCCGAGGGAGGTTTTTCTTTTCCTCTTTCCTTATTTTTTCTTCCGGCCGAGGTGTTTTTCCTTCTCCAGGATTGTGAGCGTCGTTTTGATGACCGTATCGGGATTCAAGGAGATGGATTCAATCCCCTGTTCAACGAGAAATGCCGCAATTTCGGGGAAGTCCGATGGCGCCTGGCCGCAGATGCCAACATGAACGCCGGCTTTCTTTGCCTCACGAATAAGCCGCGTAAGAAGTTGTTTGACTGCATCATTCCGTTCGTCATAGAGATGTGCAACAAGTTCGGAATCACGATCGATACCGAGTGTTAATTGGGCGAGATCATTTGAACCGATAGAAAAACCATCAAACACTTCAGCGAATTGATCCGCAAGCAGGATATTAGACGGAATTTCGGCCATGACGTAGATCTGCAAGCCGTGGACGCCGCGGCGGAGGCCGTGCTTCTTCATTTCTTCAAGCACCATCCTCGCTTCGCCCACCGTCCGGCAGAACGGCACCATGATCTTGAGGTTCGTCAGCCCCATCTTCTCGCGGACGCGCCTGATCGCCTTGCACTCAAGCGCAAAACCCTCGCGGTACTTCGGATCGTAGTAGCGGGACGCGCCACGCCAACCAATCATCGGATTCCCCTCATGCGGTTCAAATTCTTTTCCACCGATGAGGTTGGCATACTCATTGGTTTTGAAGTCGGAAAGGCGAACAATCACGTCCTTTGGATAGTACGCGGCAGCGATGGTCGCGATGCCCTGCGTGAGCTTGTCGACGTAATACTCTTGTTTGTCTCGGTACCCGGCAGTAAGTTTTTCGATCTGTTTTTTTGCCGCGTGATCTTTGAGTCGCGGATACCGCACGAGCGCCATGGGATGGATGCGGATCGCAGAGGCGACGATGAACTCTTGTCGCGCAAGCCCGCAGCCGTCGTTCGGGATCATCGCATCAGAGAATGCAGATCCCGGGTCACCGGCAATGGTCATCACTTTCGTCTTCGGTCGTTTGAGATTCTTCACATTCACCGTGTGCACCGAAAACGGCACAATGCCGTCATAGACGAATCCCTTCTCCCCTTCCGCACAACTCACCGTCACCTTGTGTCCGCTGGAGAGCACGCGGGTCCCGTTGCCAGTACCGACAATGCACGGAACGCCAAGTTCGCGCGAGACGATTGCTGCGTGGCACGTACGTCCGCCTTTGTCCGTGATGATCGCGGCGGCTTTCTTCATGATTGGTTCCCAATCGGGATCGGTCATGGTCGTCACGAGCACTTCACCTGGTTGAAAGCGTTTGATGTTCTTGACGCTGTCGATGACCCGAACAACGCCCTCGCCGATCTTCCGGCCGACACTTTGCCCCCGTGCCACGACCTTACCGCGCTTGAGCAACCGATACTCTTCCAGCATCTTTGGGTCTCGTCGACTCATGACCGTTTCGGGCCGCGCTTGGACGATATAGAGTCGTTTTGACCTTCCGTCCTTTGCCCACTCCATGTCCATGGGCTTGTTGTAGTGTTGTTCAATCTCCACAGCCCATCGTGCAAGCTGGAGCACGTCCTTCTCAGAAAGGCAGAAGCGCTCGCGTTCAAGTGTGGTTGTTGGGATATTCTTCGTCGGACGCTCCCGATCCGCGGTATAGACCATCTTCACTTTTTTGTCGCCGAGCGTGCGGGAAAGAATCGCCCCCTTCCCTTGGGCGAGCGTCGGTTTGAAGACCCGCCATTCATCCGGCGTGACGGTACCCTGGACGATATTCTCGCCGAGCCCCCACGATCCGTTGATGATGACCGCGTTCGGAAAGCCGGATTCCGTGTCGATGGAGAACATGACGCCGCTCGCTGCCCGGTCAGAACGCACCATCTTTTCGACGCCGATCGAAAGCGCAATTTTGAAATGGTCAAACTTTTTTTCTTGCCGGTAGCTGATGGCACGGTCGGTAAACAGCGACGCGTAGCAGCGTTTGCATGCGTCGAGGAGCATCTCCGGCCCACGGATATTGAGAAACGTCTCTTGTTGCCCGGCAAAGGAGGCATCCGGAAGATCTTCTGCGGTTGCGGATGACCGGACGGCAACATCGACGTTCTTTCCAAACTCCTTCTCGAGAGTGCGGTACGACGCCAGAATGCTCTTTTGAAGTTCTTTCGGAAACGGTGTTGCAAGAATTGCTTGCCGGACCGCGTGGCCATGTTGCTGAAGATTTGTCAGATTGGTGGTTGCAAGATCCCTGAGGATGCTGCGGATTTTTTTATCCGTCTTCGACTCCTTGAGGAAGAGCCGATAGGCAAACGCGGTGGTCGCAAAACCGTTTGGCACTACAATGCCTTTGGGAGCGAGTTGGCGGTGCATCTCACCGAGAGAAGCGTTTTTGCCCCCAACGAGCGGGACATCGTTGACGCCGAGTTCGTTGAACCACAAAACCAGCCGGCGAGAACGCGTTAGCGCTCGCAGGCGACGGGAACGAAGTCGCGGTTTCTTCATGAGCGACACATGAATACTGCGCCGAGAACGCAAGACGGATTACAACTTAATCTTTTCCGCTATTGCCGAGACACCCGGGATTTTCCATTCGTTCCCATTGATCGCCATCACAAAACCAACAATGACGAGAATGAGCACGAGAAGATTCAAAAACCAACCGAGAAACGGGATGAACCAAAAGATAATCGATACAATCCAGAGAACAACCCCTTGCTGCGCGTGAAAGTGCACAAAGGGCCGGTCGCGTTTGATAAGGTAAATGACGATACTCAGAATCCAAAGATACGAGAGCGCGGCAAGCAGCTTATCGTCCTGGCTGACTTGCTTGTTGTCCTTCACATTGATGTCGTTTGGCATAGGTGTTCGTTATTTTGATTGCCGCTCGGGCAAAAGTCTTAGTACGGGTAGTGTACCAAACTTCTTGAAAAGTGCATAGACCGCCCATGAGACGGCAAGTCCCAGCAATATTGTCTCGGCCGGAGCCGTCAGGAGGGTGAAGAGCCGGTAGAAGGCAAAATGCTGCACGAGCCGGAGGATGGCTGATCCGAGGCCGAGGAGAAGGCCGGCGAGAACGCTGGCGTAGAGAACTGGAGTGACCTGATCCCCGAATGCCTGACGAGCACGATATGCGAGAATGCAGAATGCCACTCCTTTCACGATCCATTCTCGCCAGAGCGAGAATTCCTCCGCCGTCGTCAGACAAAAAAACAGCACGAGGAGTGCTATCACGACCGGCCACGCACCAAGGCGCCAATATCGCCCAATGGTCTGTTCGTCCAAAAAATCAGCTGTTTTCTTAATGCCGGGATGACTCCCGACAATGCTTGGCCCCTTCTCCATATCTTTTGTGTGTTTTTCTTTTCTGCGGTCATTGTAGCAGAAAAAATGGTTTTATGCAAGACCGATAACAGAAAAAGACGGCTAGAGCCGTCTTTAGACCTTCGACGCACGATGTTTTTTGAAATACAACCAGCCGGTGAGGTGTACCGTACAAACAAACAGAATGAAGGTGATGCTCCCGACAACCACGAGATACAAGAGAGTATTCGTGACTTCGTGATGGTACTGCTCACAGATTCCTCTGCTCACGTCAGCATTGATCATCGCAGCGACCAAATACACAACACCCCGGAATTCCGCAGCGTCATGACTAAAGACCGCTGACTCCCCATATCGCTTGAGCGTAATACCGGTGACCAGAGCGATCAACACCATGAACGACAGCGTCGTCGGCAACGCGTAGAGCACATGGACTGCGGACATGATCACCTCCTTGGGAAAGAACGCCAGGGCTATCCTATCACGAGATTCTGTGAAGTCAAGCGACGGGATGATGACATTGCAGAGCTTGGATACCAAAGACCCCGCTTTCGCGGGGCCTGTTTGCCCTCTTGTCCCCCTCTCCTTTTGAAGGAGAGGGGTCAGGGGTGAGGTGTGGGGGTGAGGTTACATATCCATACCCATGCCGCCACCCATGCCAGGCATTCCACCAGGCATGCCGGCCATGGCATCTTTCTTCTCGGGCAGATCGGTAATTGCTGCTTCCGTCGTCAGGAAGAGTGATGCAGCTGATGCGGCATTCTGCAGCGCGGATCGCACGACTTTTGTCGGATCAACGACACCAACAGCAACAAGATCTTCAAAGGTATCGGTCGCGGCGTTGTATCCTTTGTTCCCCGCTTCATGCTTCACTGTTGCGACGATCACCGACGCTTCTTTCCCAGCATTGGTTGCGATCTGGCGAAGCGGCGCTTCAAGTGCGCGGCGGAGAATGTCGACACCAACCGCTTCTTCGGACTCCAGATGTAAGGCGTCGAGCGCTTTGAGCGTTCTGATGAGCGCAACACCTCCACCAACAACGATCCCCTCTTCGATGGCGGCTCGTGTTGCTTCGCGTGCATCCTCAACGCGGTGCTGCTTCTCCTTCTGTTCGGTTTCTGTCGCGGCACCGACCTTGATGACCGAGACGCCGCCCGAGAGTTTTGCCAACCGCTCCTCGAGCTTCTCCTTGTCAAAATCCGATGTCGTTTGTTCGATCTCCTTCTTGATTTGCGCAATGCGGTCTTTGACGTCCTTCTCGTCACCGCGACCCTCAACGATCGTCGTGTTCTCTTTGGAAGCGATAACACGGCGTGCGCGGCCGAGCATGTCGAGCGTGACATTCTCGAGCTTGAGCCCGACCTCTTCTGAAATCACTTTTCCGCCGGTCAGGATGGCAATATCGCGGAGCATGTCCTTACGACGATCGCCAAATCCCGGCGCCTTGATCGCAACGGTATTGAATGTGCCGCGGATCTTGTTCACGACGAGCGTCGCGAGCGCTTCCCCATCGACGTCTTCTGCAATAATAACCATCTCTTTCTTTCCGCCCTGTTCGGCAACTTTCTGGAGTACCGGAACAATATCATTAATGGAGGAGATTTTCTGCTCGGTGATCAGGATGAACGGATCATCGTAGACCGCTTCCATCCGATCGGCATTCGTGACCATGTATCCTGAAACATAGCCGCGATCAAACTGCATGCCTTCGACAAAATCAATCTCGATGCCAAAGCTTTGCGATTCTTCGACCGTAATCACACCGTCGCGGCCGACTTTTTCAAACGCTGCGGCAATCTTCTTGCCGATTTCTGGATCGTTCGCCGAGATGGCGGCAACCTGAGCGATCTCTTCGGACGTCTTCACTTCTTTTGAAAGCTTTTTGAGATCTTCGATGATTTTCTCAACGCCCTTGTCGATGCCGCGTTTGATCGCAATCGGATTCGCTCCGGCAGCAACGTTCTTTAATCCCTCGTTGATGATGGATTGCGCGAGAACGGTTGCGGTGGTCGTACCGTCGCCTGCGACATCGTTCGTTTTCGTTGCAACCTCTTTGATAATTTCTGCGCCGAGATTTTCAAATTTGTCTTCGAGTTCGATTTCTTTCGCGACGGTCACACCGTCTTTGGTAATCGTCGGCGAGCCGAACCCTTTGTCGAGAACGACGTTGCGTCCCCGCGGGCCAAGCGTCACGCGGACGGCATTCGCAAGCTTATTCACGCCGTCACGAAGGTGTTGGCGTGCCTCTTCATCGAATAGAATCTGCTTTGCCATAGGTGTGTCTTCTTAGGATTACTTCTCAACGACTGCTAACACGTCCTTCTCCTCAAGGACCTTGTACTCGACGTCGTCGACCGTGACGTCTTCCCCCGAATACTTGCCGAACATGACCACGTCGCCGGCTTTGAGCCCGAGCTTGGTCACTTTCTCGCCGTTGCCGACGCTGACGACCTCCCCCTGTTCCTTCTTCTCCTTCTCGACGGTGTCGGGAAGGACGATTCCCGCCTTCGTCACCTCTTCGTCAACAGAGGGTTTGACGACGACGCGATCTCCGAGTGGTTTGAGCTTCATAGGATAACCCTTTACGTTTAATGCTCTTGTGGATGAGTTGTGGATTGCCCACCGTTTCGCTTGGAACGGAGGGAAATTAGCACTCAAAATGCGTGAGTGCTAACATGTTGGCTATTGTATCAAAAGACCTGCCGTCGTCAAGAGGGGTGAAAAAAGCGGCGGTCCGAGCTGGGCTCAGAAACCGCCGTTGTGTTCAACCCCTATACTCCCGGGGCGATGTCAGGCGGGAATGACCCCGCCTCACGTCAGGGGAACTTCAGACATACCACCATGTGCATACTCACTCCCGGTTCGGGAAGGTCTGCCATGCGGGAACCGAGATCCCCGCGACCTGGCCTA
>JAZDGG010000009.1:0-13722 GCA_043807225.1 bacterium
CGCTGCAGGGAGCCCGGTATCGGTGTAGGTCGTTCCGGTGACCGATGTATAGTAGGTTGTCGGACTGCAGTTCCTCCCCGTACAGCGGTAGAGTTTATAGAAATCGATGCCGCTCTCGGCATCCGTTGCCGCATCCCACCGCAGGGGGATGGAGGAGTTGGTCAGATCTCCGTTCTGCGTGAGGTTCTGCACTTGGGACGGCCTGCCGGTATCGTTCGGCGTTGTCACCTGGAGCGCAGTCGAGAGCGCAGAAGGGTTGCCCGCTCCGTCAAATGCAGACACACGATAAATGTAGAGGCGGTTCGGAAGAACAGAGGAATCGGTATACGAAAGAATGGTCGCCCCGGTGAATGTCTGAAAGAGCGTTGGAGTACATCCAGAACCTGGGCACCGGTAGAGCGTGTATCCCGCGACGCCGATGTTGTCCGTCGAGGCGTCCCAGGCGAGCGGGATGGAGGTATACGCAGGGCTGCCGTTCTGACGCAAGTTCGCTGGAGTGCTTGGCGGTTCGGTGTCACCCCCTGCTGCGGTTGTGACCGTCAGACGATTCGAGTGCCCCGACTCGTTTGCCGGCGACGCGTTATCGACCGCCGTGAGATCAAAGACGTAGGTGGTGTTCGAAGACAACCCGGTATCCGTCACCGTGGTGGCAGAAGCACCCGGTGTCTGAACCACGGTTGCCGGCGTACAACCAACACCTTGGCACCGATACAGCTTGTACCCATGAAGCCCCGTGCCGCCAGGATTGTCCGTTGACGCTACCCAGCGCAGCGGCACCGTCGCCGACCCTGGCATCCCGTCGAGTTGGAGGTTGCCGGGCACCGTGGGTGCGGTGGTGTCCGTCGTAATGCAAGTCCCGGTACCATTCGGATCGCAGATCTTCCCAGCACCGCAGTCGTCTGGCTGGCCTTTGCAGTCAGGGGAAGAACTGCACTGTTCACCGGCGGAACAAATGCCGTCGCCAACCGAACCGCCGCCGATCGGCGTACCAACGATGATGGAATCGGCTGCATAGAAAACCCCTGGAGTCTGCCCGGTGATATTAAAGAAAAATTTCGCATCGCTTGCATCCTTCCCTCCGATAGCAAGGTTGGAACCCTCATTCGTGAGATAGGTGCTGTTCGGCGGACTCTCGGTAAAGAGCGAAGACCCTGTGCCGCCGCTCGGCCAACTTGCTTGGCAGTCTCCGTTGAGGCAGAGCTCTCCGCTCACTCCGACCCTTCCCTCAAAATACCCAGCATACGCATTGGTATACCCGTTTGCTGATCCGAACACGCCGATGGAGTTTCCCGCGTTGTTACCTGCAACACCCATGAGCCCAACGTGGGTTCCTGTCCCGGGCCCCTGATACGCAATACCATACACGCCTGCACTCGTTTTGTTCGCTGCAGCAACCGCGCCATACCCAACAATACCGGCCGTCCCGGTTGAGGTTGCATCAGCGGCCGATCCGGTCACGGCGTTCCATGCTGACGGATGCGTCACTTCAAACACTCCGCCATCAAGAGTGAGATTGCCTGATTTGATCTGAGCGGTTCCTGACGTATTCAACGGTGCAGCAACATTGCCACCAGGAGGTGGTTGGGTCGGCTCAGTCCACGCTGCGTACGCAGTTGACCGCGAGAAGAAGAAAAAGCCCGCGAGAAGAACTCCGAAGGCGACAGGGGAGAACACCCCCACATACTGTCGCGTGCGTCTTTGTTTTTCCATATTTCTGCTTTTCAGCGCTGGGGATATTATACTATGACACAAACGATCGAGTCAAATGCCGTGAGAAGAGGGAAAAGAAAGGTTGCCGATGGAAAAAGGGTGTGAAATCTGATGATTCTTTGACAGACGGAAGTAACGGAGCGTTGATGTGCAAGAGTCGAACCCCGCGAAGCAGCACTTTCTTGACTTTGACAGAATGAATTGGCTTACTCTAAGATAGCGGTAGAGGTGTTTCTCGGAGGATTCTCCTTTCACCAACCATGAGCGATCGGCTTTCCCCTCTCTCTCCATCAACGCGCGCATATCTCCTCGCCACGGCGATTCTCGTGGTTCTTCTCGGCATTTCGCTCACGTTCTACCTTCTCGGATCAAAAACCTCGACCACAACCGTCAACACTCCTCCCGACTCTTCCGACCAGGTGAACACAAACACGCCGCAAGGGAGCGCGACAATCCCCAGGACGGCTTCTGTTCCGCAGGAACCGGAGCTGGTGGAATCGCGAATGGGGAAAGTGACGAACATTGGTGGTTCTTCAGTCAGGTTTCAGGCAACCGTTTATAGTGAGGAGAAGAGCGCGTACGTGCTCCAGGATCTCACCGCGACGCTCACGAGCACAACAACGTATATTGAAGTTGACCAGACATCGCCTCCGTTCCCCTCGCTCTCGACCTCTGCACAGAAAAACATCCGCGCAATCGGAAAGTCGGATTTGCGGATTGGCGATTTGATCGACGTCAAAGCGGGGGAAAACATCAAAGACAAAACCAAGTTCGCCGCAATTGAAGTTCATCGTATTCTTACTCCTAAATAACTTCGTATGATTATTCTCTGGATAGTGCTCGCTGTCGTCGTTCTGCTCCTTTTTTGGCTCATCGGGGCCTACAATGGTCTCATCCGGCTTCGAAACCAAACCGATGAAGCGTGGTCGGATATCGACGTGCAATTGAAGCGCCGGTACGACCTTATTCCTAATCTCGTTGAAGCGGTGAAGGGATACGCCACACACGAGTCGCAGGTCTTTCAGCGCGTGACTGAGGCACGGACGCAGGCCATGGGCGCGCAAACCCCCGCAGATCACGCCAAGGCAGAAAACATGCTCAGCGGAGCGCTCAAGTCGCTCTTCGCGGTTGCAGAAAATTACCCCGAGCTGCGCGCGTCGGAAAACTTCGCCAAGCTCCAGGATGAACTCTCCGACACCGAAAATAAGATTCAGGCGTCCCGCCGCTTCTACAACGGGAACGTTCGCGACTTCAACACGCGATTGCAAGTCTTCCCGACGAATCTTGTCGCGAACACGCTGGGATTCAAGGCGCGAGAATTCTTTGAACTCGAGGAGCCGAAGGAGCGCGAGGCGGTGCACGTCCAGTTTCCGTAGGACGACCGTCCATCGCTCATGGCAACCACCTATACCTACATCGCTGTCAATAAAAGGAGGTCGACCTTTCTGGTCGTCGGTTTTATTGTGTTTGTTCTTCTTCTGGGATGGGTCTTGAGCCACCTGGCAGATTCTGGCTTGGTGTTTTTGGTGGTTGCCGCGCTCATTGCCACCTGCATGACCCTCGTCGGGTACTACCGCGGCGATCGCATTGCACTCTGGACTTCGGGCGCAGAGCCGATGGCGAAGGAGCAGTCGCCGTACGTTTACCGACTCGTGGAGAACCTCTGCATCACGGCCGGCCTGCCGATGCCGGCGATCTACCTCATTCCCGACGATGCGCCGAATGCGTTCGCAACTGGAAGGGATCCCGCGCACGCGTCATTGGCGCTCACGACCGGCATCGTCAGGATGTTAGAGAACGAGGAACTTGAAGGCGTGATCGCCCATGAGCTCTCGCACATCGGGAATTATGACATCCGCTACATGACGCTCGTGTCGGTGCTCGTCGGCATTGTGGCGATTGTTTCACATATTTTTCTTCGGTCGATGTGGTTTGGCGGTGGGCGACGGCAAAGCAATGACTCCGGTGGGAACATTTTTGTCATCGTGGGCCTCGTGCTGCTCATTCTCTCGCCGCTGATTGCGCAGCTGATTCGTTTTGCGGTTTCACGCAAGCGGGAGTTTCTCGCGGATGCTTCCGGCGCGCTCTTAACGCGGTATCCGCAGGGTCTGGCGTCCGCGCTGGAAAAAATTGGCACATACGGCAAGCCCCTTGCTCATGTGTCGAATGCGACCGCTCCCCTCTTCATTGCAAATCCTCTGGGTTCGCGAGGTCTTTCTGGACTTTTTTCGACACATCCGCCGATTGCAGATCGCGTTCGCGCGCTCAAGGAAATGGCTGCAGAACGATAACCATTATGGCAGACGATTTTCTCGATAAATTTACGACGCATCTCAAGAACGTCATCAAAGAAGCGGCACAGCTTGCCGCAGAGCTTCGCCATCCCGAACTGCGGCCGGAGCATCTGCTCTTTGCGCTCGCCAAACAGAAAGGGAGTATCAGCACAGAAATCCTCATCAAGGCCGGCGTCACCGCGGAGAGTCTGAAGGCGGTCGTGGTACAGAAAAATGCGGTTTCGCTTCTTGAGGGAGCCCATCGCGATGCTTCGAACCCGATCCTGTCAGAAAACGCAAAGAAGGCGATAGAGAAGGCCATCCTCATCGCCAACCACTATGAGCACAAGTACGTCGGCACCGAGCACCTGCTGTCGAGCATCTTGAAACTCGACGACCATGCCGTCGATGACGTGCTCCGTGCCCATCGTCTGACGCGGTCGGATCTTCAACAGCATCTGATCGTCGTCTTAAAGAACACATCGAAGTTCCCGGATCTGACGAATCTCTTCGAACAGACCAACGCCATGGACGAAGATCTGCCTTTGCCCATGCAGCAACGGCCGAAGGACCAGCGGGGTTCTGCGCTCGACTTCTTCTGCTCCGATTTGACCGATGCGCGATTGCAAGAGAGCATTGATCCGGTCATCGGGCGTCAGGAGGAAATCGATCGACTCATTCATATCCTGTCGCGGCGGACGAAGAACAATCCCGTGCTGATTGGCGAACCGGGCGTCGGGAAGACCGCCATCGTCGAGGGACTGGCAAAGCGCATCCTCCTCGGGGACGTGCCGGCAGTGCTGGTAACAAAGAAAATTTTCAATCTGGATCTCTCTCTCGTCGTCGCTGGAACGGTGTACCGCGGGGAGTTTGAGAGCCGCCTGAAGCAGATTATTGAAGAAGTGAAGGCGAATCCCAACGCCATCCTTTTTATCGACGAACTCCATACGCTCATTGGCGCAGGCGGTGCGTCAGGCGCGCTCGACGCGGCGAATATCCTCAAACCCGCGCTGGCCAAAGGATACCTGCGCTGCATCGGCGCGACGACAATCGATGAGTTCCACAAACACATCGAGTCGGACCCGGCACTCGAGCGGCGGTTTCAGCCAATCATGATCGACGAACCGACGGCAGAAGAGACGATCGAAATCCTGAACGGCATCAAAGAGAATTATGAACGGTACCACCACGTCGGCATTTCCGACGGCGCCATCCGCGCAGCAACGGAACTCAGCGTTCGCTACCTCCAGGACAAGCTCTTGCCCGATAAGGCGATTGACCTCATCGATGAAGCCGCGGCGAAAGTGAAGATCACGAAAGACACCGATGCGCTCACCCGCGAAATCGAGAAGCATGAAGCGACAATCGCCAACCTCCGAGAGAAGAAGCAGCAGGCCGTGCAAGAAGAGCGGTTTGACGACGCCCTCCGCCTGAAGGGAGAGGAGGGAGCCGTGATGGAAGAGATCGGCGCTCTTCGTGAACGGCAGACGCGTGGGGCAAAACGGCTCATCGGGCGCATCACGGAGAAAGATATTGCGCAGGTCGTCGGTCGCATCACCGGCGTCCCGCTCGGCGCCATTCTTGAGGAGGAACAACAAAAATTGCTTCGGTTGGAACAGGAATTGAAGCGCAGTATTGTCGGACAAGACGAGGCACTCGCAACGATCGCGTCATGCATCCGTCGCTCCCGCACGGGTCTGTCGGCGCCGAACCGTCCCCTCGGGTCGTTTATTTTTCTCGGCCCTTCTGGCGTCGGGAAGACCGAAACAGCGAAAGTACTCGCCAAGGTTGTCTTTGGCGACGAGCATGCGCTTATCCGTTTTGACATGTCGGAGTTCAGCGAGAGCTTTCAGGCATCAAAGCTCATCGGTGCTCCGGCGGGATATGTCGGGTATAAAGAGGGGGGGAAGCTCACCGAGAGCGTCAAACGGCGTCCGTACAGTGTTGTCCTGTTCGACGAAATCGAAAAAGCGCATCCGGATATCTTCAATCTGTTGCTCCAGATATTGGACGAAGGACATCTGACGGATGCTGTGGGGAAGACGATTAACTTCAAGAATACGATCATCATCCTGACGTCGAACATTGGGCTTCGCGAGCTCAATCGGCACGCGGCGATCGGCTTTGATGATGCCGACGAGAGCACAACACGGGAGCGCGAGTTCGCACGCCTTGAAGAGAAAGTGGTCGAAGCGCTCCGCCAGCAGTTCCGCCCGGAATTCTTGAATCGCATTGATAAAATCCTTGTCTTCAAGCCGCTGACCGCCCGCCAGGCATCGGCGATCGTCACGCTGCAACTCAAAGAGCTTGCGGAGCGCCTGAGCGCTCGCGGGGTGGCCGTCACGTTCAGCGCTGGCCTCAAAAAGCATCTGACGCAAAAAGGGGTGACGCCCGAACAGGGAGCCCGCGGCCTTCGTCACTTGCTACAGGAGGAGGTCGAAAATCCCCTTGCAGAGCACCTGCTCGCTGCGCCACAGCAGAAAAAACAGAAGCTCGCCATCGACTTCCGTTCCGAAAAAGTTTCTTTTCGCAACGGATAGGGGGAAATGTTTTCACACACATGACGGGGTTTGTCTCTTCTGCGACGTCCCGTGTTTTCTCGAATACGCACACTCATCCTCGACCTGCTCTTTCCGCCAACGTGCCTTCGGTGCGGGAAGGAAGGGTGCTGGCTGTGCCCGGCATGCACATACTCTCTGCCCCGTGAACTCCATCAGGGGATTGCGTGGTCGCTGCTTCGCTACGATGAACCGTGGGTTGCGAAAGCGGTTCATGAAGTGAAGTACAGCGGCGCATCGGAGGTTGCGAGGACCTTTGGGGCGCTCCTCGCAGACCGGTGGAAACCGGCGCTCGTTGCGGGCGAGGATTCGGCGGTTGTGACCGCAATTCCACTCCATGCCCGACGGGAACGGGAACGTGGATTTAATCAGTCTGAGCATGTGGCGAGAGCATTTGCGCAACGTATCGGTCTTCCGTATGTTCCGCTCCTCGAGCGGCAGAAGATGACGTTGCCGCAAGCGACGCTTGACCATGACGAGCGCCAGCGGAATATCGTGGGCGCGTTTCGCTTCCGCCCGCTTGACGCGAGAACGAATCTTGTGCTCTCATTGAAAACCGTTATACTCATAGATGACGTGGTGACGACCGGCGCGACGCTGCGTGAAGCGTCGTCGATTCTTCTGCATTCCGGTGTCACAAACGTCATCCTGCTGACCGTCGCGTACGCGCCGCTGCAGAAGGGTCACCCGGGACCGTAAGAGAGCGCCGAGACGAAAGATTGTATGACTCCACAATCCACGACAACAATCCGCGAGGCACAGAACGTCGTCAAGCGATTCGCAGAACGCAATCACTGGGAGGACATTCCGAACGTCGACAAGTTCGATCACCTCCATGAGGAGCTGATTGAGATGTCTCAGCATCTGCGATACAAGTCTGAGGAGGATCGTCGTGCGTACGTCAAAGAACATCCTGATATTTTCAAAGATGGCATTGGTGACCTCTTTTTTGGACTTTGCCGGTTGGCGAATCAATTAAATGTGGACATCCAAGATGCATTCAATATGGTCGCTGTAGAAATTCTTGAAAAATACAACCACATGAATGCTGAGGACAATCATATTAAATCCTCATGATCCATGGAGAGTTGGCCGACCCGCCCGACTGCCTTGATGGCAGTCAAGGCGGGCGAGGTGACTTTCCGCCTCCGCTCATATCAGGTCGCTCCGGCGGATCCGCCGAAATACTCTGAAAGAGTATGGAGGCGGAAAGGCAACGGTTTGTCCCCCTTCGGGGGATCTCCCGCAGGGAGACTAAACTGTTCAGAAAATGTTCTACGTCTATTTTCTTCAGAGTCAGGTAAATGGCGATGTATACATTGGTTCGTGTGCAGATGTCAAAGTACGAATACACAGACACAATAGCGGTTGTGTGCGCTCTACGAAACCGAACCGACCTTGGAAGCTCCTCGGAGTTGAGGAGTACGTCAGCCGGAGGGATGCAGTCCAACGAGAGCGTTTCTTAAAAACAGGACAACAGAAAGAGATTCTGAAGAAGAAGTACGCGAGTTGAGAACGTGGAGAGTTGGCCGAGTGGCTTAAGGCAACGGTTTGCTAAACCGTGGCGCCGTAAGGTGCCTCGCAGGTTCGAATCCTGCACTCTCCGCCACGCTGAGCATGGCGATTCGGGACGCTGAGCGTACCGCCAAATAGCATCTAAAATCTTGTCCTGCGCCAGAGCGGAGGGTTGGCAGAGTGAATCATAAGCAGCGCGGAGGAGTGCCGGAGTGGTTGAACGGGGCAGTCTTGAAAACTGCTATGCCCGCAAGGGCATCAGAGGTTCGAATCCTCTCTCCTCCGCGCTGATCGTGAGTCTTGTGTCCCTTCGGGACATCTCCCGGAGGGAGAAAAACCGTCATACCTGCAAAGGTATCGTAGGTTCGAATCCTACACCCTCCGCTCTGGTGCTGGATCCAACTTCCCCTCAAAGTATTTATTCTTCATTCTTTACACTCATGACGTATTTCGAAAAAGAGGAAAACGTGGAACAAAAAACGCTTGAGATGGAGCGAGCATCAAAATCATTGCGAGAGGAACTTGAAGCCATTGATTACTACCAGGAACGGATTGATGCCAGCAAAGATGAAGAGCTAAAAAAGATCCTCGCGCATAATCGCGATGAAGAAAAGGAGCATGCGGCGATGCTCATCGAGTGGCTGCGGAAGAACGACCCCACGTTCGACAAGGAGTTCTCTGAACACGACAAAGTGTAAAGAGAGGAACGAGAGACACGAGAAACCAATCCATAACGAGAACGAGATTCTCGTTTCGTACTGAACCTTTGTTTTCATCCAATGGAATGTTTCTCGTGTTCGTACAAAAACCTGTCGTTTCACGTCGGAGTATCTGAAAGCGCAGCATGCGCTGGCTCTTGACTTTTTTTAAAAAGTGTGCTAATCCTGTATGCGCTGAAATGACACTGATCATTGTTGCTATAGAAGGGGTTCATTACCAGGAGGTGAGATTTGAAGGTCACATTGCCCCGTCGCTGTTTGGGCCGAGACGTGGTGGAAGCATTTCGTTCAGCCGGTACGTTCCAAACAGAGCCAAGAACGAGATGGCACGCACACAAGGTCACCGGCGCGTGCGGGTACGTTCTGGGGGGAACTACCCCGAAGAGCACCCAGGAAATGGGAATCTGCGTGGCGCCTTCTTATCTCGAAAAGCGCTGGGTGATGCTCGGTAGGCTCGTATGGAAACAATTGAGCACCACGAGCTTTACGCTCACGCCGCTGGCACCCGACCGCGAGTACGACGTGGTGCAGGTCCAGGTCTATCATGTCTATGATGTGACACAGACCGGCGTGTTCTCCACCGATGATCCCCGCAGCCCCGATTTCAGGGGGGTCCTTCCTGCCTTCGAGATGCTCCTTAGGCGTTTCAACGACAACCTCCAGCGACAACTGCAACGTTCCTGATCCACTGGGTTTGCTCGTTTACCCAAAAAACGAGCTTTTTTCTTTTCCAGATTCTCCGTCAACGACTGAAACGAGGAAAAATGCTTTGGTTGCCGGGACGCCGCAAACTCGGTAATATAGGTATGCAGACGCTAGGCATCTTTAGAAACCCTCATCATTCTTCACATGCCCGAGACAACAGAAGAATCAAAAGATCACGGAAAGTCTCTCCTTTCTTGGGAGTTTCCGGAATATGAACAACGGAGTCGGTCGTTCGGGTGGTACGTTCTCGCCGTTCCGATCGCCATCGCGATGGTGGTCTGGTCAATCGTTTCGCACAATTACCTTTTTGCGATCTTTATCGTCATTGCCGCCGCGCTGCTCATCTTTCAACAACGGCAAGCGCCCGCAAAACTCCTCTTCACGATATTTGAAGACGGGATCGACGTCCATGGCCGCCACTTCTATGCGTTTCAAGATATCGGAAGCTATTGGATCGTCTACGAACCCCCCGAGGTGAAACGAATCTATTTCAACTTCAAAGCGCCGGTCCGTCCGCGGCTTGCCGTACCGCTCGAGGAAACCAACCCGCTCATCGTGCGTCAAACGCTTTCCCGCTTCATCCGCGAAGACCTGGAGCGCGAGGGGGAGCCGACCGTCGAAGCGCTCGCTCGGCTCTTGAATTTGTAAGACACATCGCGTAGTGTAAAACGGACGAACCGAGCCGGTCCGCTCACGTGTATTTCTTGCCCCTGTAGTTCAACGGATAGAATACAAGCTTGCGGAGCTTGGGATCCAAGTTCGATTCTTGGCGGGGGCACCATCCTTCCCCCGGATCAGATCCGGGGTTCGGATGGCGCGGCCATCCAGCAAGCATAAAGGAGAGTAGGAGACTCTCGACGTTTTTCTGGTTGATAAAGAAAAACACCCGCGTTCGTGTGAAACGGGGTGTTTTTAGCAACGAGGGACGGTGCTGGTTAGCGATGCTCGCGATCGTAGAGCACGAAGGCGCGCGTGAGGGGGCTGTTCGACTCCTTCTCGATCCGATCGAGTAGTTCGTCCGTGAGAAGCCCCGCGCGGTCTTGCATCGCAGCCGAGAAGGCCTGATCCCCCGCTCCCGTAAAACCAGAGGTAGAGAAACGGAGGAACCCTGGGCACCGCGTTGCGCCCGAGTACTTCTTACTAGTGCTCTCCTGCGCCGAATTCTGCACCGGCCCGAACGCAGACGCCGCAGAGGTGACCTGCTCCTGGTGATCACCGATCCGGATGGCCATCTCAAGCGAGTAAAACGCGTAGAGCGCGCTCTTCGCCACAGGGATCTCGCCGAGGAACTCCTGCGGCATGACGAGATCTGCCGTTGTGTCATCGAGGATCGTGCAGACGCAGCCAGTGCGGCTTGGGTCGTCGTTGCCCGGAAACCTCTGCCAGTTCTTGAGCACTTCGGCGAAATCCTTGCGGATTTCTTCTGGCGTGCGCGAGATGATTTTCTCCCTCCACTCCATCCGTTCCCTCCTTTGCAGAATGTCTTGTGACCATTTTCAACGGAACAATGCTGGGCGCATTCTACAGGAAACGCGGAAAAAGTCAACCCCCAAAAAAGAAAAAGCGGGGATTCCGATAGAAATCGGACCCCCGTCCCGAACGATGTTCGGCGTGAGCCGAAGCTCACAGGATCTGGCCTTCGCGACTCGCTAGCAGCGCAGTGGTACCAATTGTCGCCTCGCGTGCGTCTTCGTCGCGTTCTCGGCGGATTGGGCGGCATTCGGGTTCGCCATCGTCGCACCGGCAAGCTCGTTGGTCGTCCGCACCTCCGGGCGGGTCGTTTGGGTTGCACCGGAGGGTGTCACATTCTGGGTCTCGCTCGCCACGGCCCGGTCGATGTTTGGGCCGTTGCGAACCTGCTGGTCCTGAATCGCATTGGGGATGACCGTCGCAATGGCGGTGCTGGCCATACCCTCAATGGTAATAGCGACTTCTGCCGTGCTGACGGTACCCGGATCGAGTGCCGTCGAGCTGATCATGCTTCCCGATGACGTCATCTGGACGCCCGGCGGACTTGCCGAAACGGGGAGCCCGAACGCGATCGCGAGGATCGCAAGGAGAAAGAGCAAAAGACGATGCTGAGGATGATTCATCCTCTACCTCCTTCCAAGGAGCCTTGGACGGTGACCTCGTAGCGAGGCCGTGAACGGGAACATCTGCCTTTGGCATGTCGCTGCCGTCTCGGGTGTAGATCCAGCCAAAGCATCCCAAACTTCGGGATGCATCTTTACGATACCAAAATTCTCTCGTCTGTCAAGTATGTTTTTGGCTTTCTTTGGCGAAAAACGGACTCCTCCCATGCCGTAGTGCGTGCTACCATGTGGATATATGATGCGATCAAAAGGATTGTGGCGTGGGTTGCTCTTGCTCGGTCTCGGTGTCGGTTGGCACATGACGGCACTGGCTATTGCCGAGCGGAGCGTGCGTACCTTCCCGCCGATTGATGATATTCTTCTGCGCGTACTCCCGCGGGTGAATCTTTTTGGCATCGGCGAGGCATCCTTTTTCTGCTTTGTGCTTCTCTTCGCCATCAGTTTTTTCCGCACGAACCACCGTGCATTTCCAGAACTCCTCACGGCGCTCGGGCTATTCTACGGGATTCGCGGTTTCTTTCTGCTCTTGCTCCCGATCGGGCAGCCGCTCGACGCATTCACCGGCGGCCGGCTGACGATCTACCCCTACGCGTCGCACGCGTTCTTCCCCGGCGGCCACATCGGAATCATGCTGCTCATGATCTTCTTCCTTCCAAGCAGACGGTTGCGGCTGGTTCTCGCGCTCTTTGCGGTACTCTTCGGCATCGGATCGCTCCTCACCCGTGCGCACTACACCGCAGATCTTCTCGGCGGCACGCTCCTCGCCTATGCCGTTTTTTGTCTCATCGGACGTCTGCACAGCTCGAACACGGCCCCCTCGTCGGGAGCATGACGTCTCTTGCCGAAAAGAATTCGCTGAAATGGATGTTGTGTTTAGACGCTTTGCCCAATTCTTTCCGCGGTATTCTTCTTGGGCGTCTCGGCAGGGGACGGGGTTGACTCATCGCGTCTTCTTCGATACAGTAGCGCCGTGTTCTTTTCCGCCATAGAGACCATCAACCAACGGAGGATCTGATGTCGTCTTCGCCCTCTCCGGCGTATCTCTTCCCGCCGTACCTGAATGCCAGAGATTCGAACGGACAGCGATCACAGGGGCCTGCGGTTTTCGTGCTCAAGCTCTTTCTCATCGCCTTCGTGCTGCCGCTCGCGCGGGGGCTGCATCCACAGCGTCGACTTCAACTCGACAACATCTACGACGAGGCGCTCGTGGATCATGTCACCCTGTTGCAGCACTTTCTCGGTTTCGTCGGTGACTCTGCGGACGGCAATTTTGGCCCAAGGACCCGAGGAGAGCTGAACGCGCAGTTCGGCATCAATTTTGACAAGATTCTTCAGAGCATACTCTCCGGTCCGACGACTTGGATCGCTCCCAACGACTCGGTCAACAGCTGGCCAACCCAGGAGTGATTACCTTCGTTCCGACGCCCTCCCTTCTTCCTAGAACGGGGGGTTTCTTTTGCTTGTTCTTGGACAATTGACAAGGGCATTACCTCATGTTGACGTAAACTGAAATATCGGTACAATCACCACCGTTGTCAGCTCACGGCCACCCATTGGGAGTAGGAGGGAATCAATGTCCAGTGCACGCGTAGCGCAGCTGTTGGTCAGGATGTACGGTCCTTTGGAGGATGACGGCTATAACAGGGAAAAAAGGCACTTTTCTCCCCGATGGAATCGCCATCGGGCAACCGCCGACGCGAACCCGAAAAGACGGCTGGCCATTCCCACACCGGTTCTGCGAACAACTCCCTGTCCTTTGTGTCGTGGCGAGGGTAGGGTGCCGGGGGGATGGCCGAGCTACAGGCCCCTGCTCTGCATCCGCTGCCTCGGCACGGGCTCGATGCCTGCCTAACACGAAGCAGAATGCTCAAGGGCATCACGAGCCAGGGTCTTTCTCCCCGTTCACGCCGAATGGGGGGATTTTTCTTTCTGGTCTGATACAATAGAACTGTGAAGTCACTCACTCCATCCTCACCCATTACATCACTCCACGGCGTCGGGCCCACTGCAGAAAAACGGCTCGCGGCGCTTGGGGTCCGAACGATCGAGGAGCTGCTGTGGCACGTTCCGTTTCGGTATGAGGACTACCGAGAGACGAGCGCTGTCCAGGATCTTCAGGTCGGCCAAATCGCCACCGTTCGCGGAACGC
>JAZDGG010000010.1:0-18378 GCA_043807225.1 bacterium
CCCATGAACATCCATCTTACCTGGACATCACGATTCCAAAACAATGATTTGCCAGTCATGCATTTGCCACGAATTGCCTATGAGTATATAAGAAACGGGCTCTCTGCAGGATTTGGGAAGATCGTTTCGGACAAATTCAGCCTCCGGAACCGTGGCCGCATTTCGATACGTGATCGATTGTTCATAAATCTTTTCACGAACACATTCAATGCCGCGTTCGACGACCGTTCGTATTTGTGTGTTGAGCGGGATGCCATTTTCAACATTCTCGGCACGGCATATATTACGAATGGCTGTCGATTTACCATTACCGGGGAACTTTCCGTCGGCGATGGAACCTTTTTTAACGCACGGACTGCTGTACTTTGCACATCAACGATCTCGATCGGAAGTCATTGCGCCATATCGTGGGATGTTACTATTCTCGATACGGATGTGCACCATATTTCGTACGAGAAACGCGAGGTTACTGCGCCCTCGAAGCCGATCTTCATCGGTGACCGAGTGTGGATCGGAGCTGGCGCAAAAATCTGCAAAGGCGTGACTGTTGGTGATGGCGCCGTTATTGCAGCACAGAGCGTCGTCACAAAAGACGTACCCGCTGGCACACTCGCCGCTGGCATTCCTGCGAGGGTTGTGAAAGAGAATGTTACTTGGTCGTGAACACCAGCTCGACAAGGTTTTCTGTAATCTGCCGAACGGTAAACGTATCCCTCTGGGGCGGGAACTGACCCGGATACAGTCCGCGCACGACAAAAAGTCTTGGGGAACTTTTTGGTAGCGAACGAATACAGGAGAGACTCTCAACATTCGTGTCGTTGTATTCTTGATTTGCTGGTCTCACGGTCGGCCGAAGGTCAGGAAAATTCTCTAACAAGCCGAAATAGGCACAGTAGCCCTTTGTGGTATCTGGTAGAGGGAGGAGAGCCGTCAACCAATGATACCACAAGAGATAATATGCACTGGCCGCCTTCACTTCGTTTTGTGTATTACTAAGCACAACATACGAACCGTCTATTTGTGCTTGTTGATACTGATTCAGATCAGCGATCCCCGCATACACCGTTTGGGAAATCGACGGGGGGACTCTTTTGACATATTCCACGTACTTCGATATCGGTAGTAGCGCAAAGAAAAGTAATACAATGCTCACCCCCGCGATGCCGAATTTTCTCTTACGCTGCAAGAGGACGACATACCAACTCAGTCCCATCCCAATGCCAAGTGGAACGGGAAGAAGCAAAATACTCCGATTAATCGGGATACTCGCTCGAAGAACAGAAAAGAGGAGAATGCCGTACGCTGCAAGAAAGTAAGCGATGACGGCAGTTCGATCTCGTACGCTCGACCTCTGTTTCACCAAAAATACCAAGAATGTGAGCCCAATCAAAAAGAGTACGAGCGTGGCGTGGTCGACTACTCCGGTCCCGGCATAGTGAAGAAACTCGCGAAAAGACCGATCTGCCGCGTATGGAATGGAGGCGTTCCCCCCCACATCTGCTGTTTTTGCGTATGTCTGCACGATGGAACGAATTAACGTTGACCACTGAAGCAGCGCAACAGCAGACGTCGCGATTCCCGCGATACAAAACCACGCATTTTCCCGTACCGCTTGGACCATTGACCTTCGAGCGACAATACGAAAAACAATGAATAGCCCGAGAATAAGCATGAGAAATGCAAACGACTCGAGATGCGTGATCGCCAAGAGGATTGAAAGAGAAGAAAATGCAATCGCATTTTCTTTCTTTTTTGTTTTTTCTGCAAGAAAATAACACGAAAACACCACAAGGATAACCCCCAGTGCATTATCAAACGTTGACAGGGAAAGCATAAAGTAATACTGGTACCAGAGCGCGAAAAAGAATGTGATAAGAAAGGTAGTGACGCGTTTGCGAGAAACCGTTGTAGAAAGTAACGCGGTTCCGAGCGCGAGAAGCACCATGAACACAACAGTAAGCATCCTATATGCATTGATGTAGGAAATATTCGTAACCGAATGGAGAGCCGCGACTATCGTGATCATCCCCGCGCGACTACTTGTCTCGCCGAATTGTTCAAAGGATTTTGTATAGGTGATATAATACGGCGCATCCCAACCAGTTGGATACTGTGGAAATTGGCGAAGAAAGATATTGAGAAGCAAGAGAATGTTCGCAAGAAGAACTATCCCAACAATAATAGTTCTTTTGCTCGTTTTTGGCGTTCGTAAGTGGCTACTCTCGATATTCTGCTGCATGATCTTCCTCTCTGAGAGGGTAAATACTTGATACTGTTCTTCTAGGAGCAATACTCCCTGCGATACCCAGGATTATTGGATCTTGTCGCCCTTTGTTCGCTGTAAAGAATCGAAATACCCTATTGATTCTTGAGCGCTTTTCGGAACATCGCACTTCCCCAACGATCAGGAATATCGATAATACTTTCTTGTCTTTCTTGCATAAACTCTTTTACCGCACGCTGAATCGCATAGCCAGATTCCGGTGAATTAAAGTCATGGAGCATGATGTACCCGCCCGGAGACACTCGCGGATAAAAGAACTTTAAACCCTCGAGCGTTGGTTTGTAGAGATCAAGATCAAGCAACACAAACGCAAATTGTTTTTCCTCCAATCCCTTTGTTGTTTCTGGGAAGTAGCCTTTTCTCAGGTGCGCCGTTGTGGTGTCCACGAGATTTGTCTTTACAATATCGAGGTTTGTTTTCCGAAACCGTTCATCGCGTGAAATTTCGAGATCACCCGAAGGAAAACCCTCAAATGTATCAAATAGGAATAGTACCCTTGCGCCGATGCATTGTTGTATAAACCTACTCGTTTCGCCCTGGTAGACTCCGACTTCCGCAATTGCACCATCGATATTTTCCTGAACGATGCGAGCGAGCGCGCAGGCGATAAACGCGTACCGTATCGGATCACCGCTTTTGAGGATCTCCTTTTTCATCGCACGATCATACGTAGGATAATTCATCAGAAAACGAAATCTGCTTGCATAACGTCGGTACAGCTTTTTTCCTATACGTTCCTTCAATCGATTCATCATGATTCCATTGATAATAGTATAAAACCTACATTTCGGTTTTTGTGGACGGAAAACCATCAATACACTCTTGACACCATCCCCTTACCGAGCCAACACCTCATTTCTTCCAAACAACACTTGGTCCTCAATTGTTCGTCGTCCATACCCGAAGGCCCTGAGTATCAAAATGCAAGCCAGGCGAGAGCGCCCCGAGACGCCCAAGTGCATCTGAAACGCGGTGCTCGGTGTTCGGTCGACAAAAGAATATCATATGACCTCCCCCTCCAGCCCCTGTTATTTTCCCACCAAGAGCGCCAGCATCTTTGGCAAGGGAATACAGCTGATCGATTTTTGTGTTCGATATCATCGAAGAAAACTTTTTCTTTTCTTGCCAACCCTGGTCCAATAATGATCCGAATTTCTGAAAATCACCACGGAGGAGAGCCCTTTTCATCTCTTCGGCGATGGCCTTCGTTCGATGAAGTGCGTCGAGCGTCTGTGTGCTTTTTGACTTCATGTTGTTCATCTGATCGTGGAGCACGTCTCCCGATTGGCAGCGGTCACCAGGAAGGCGGACAAGCACTAGGTGTTTTTCGAGTTCGAGAAGATAGTCTTCAGGAAGGCGCAGCGGATTGACGCGTACAAAATCATTGCCGCGAAATTCAAGAAAGTTGATATTCCCAAATACCGCCGCATATTGATCCTGCCTGCCCCCCTTTACTTTGAGCACCTCCCGTTCAAGACGATATGCGGTCTCTGCGATCTCGTAACTCGATTGCCGCCGATCGCGCATCAAATGATTAAAGACCCCGATAAGCGCAATGCAGGCGCTTGCAGACCCACCCAACCCCGAGCGTGGCGGAACGTCAGAGCGGAGGTAGAGATTGAACCCTTGATCTATGTGCCCATACGCCTGAACAACGGCCTTTAAGAGATCCAGGCGACCATTGAAGGTGATGTCTTCAAGCGAGGGGAACTCCTCTCGTTCAGCCAGGTCATCCGACTCGAGCTGAATAACCCTATCATCTCGCGTTTCAAGCGTCGCCCACGCATAATGTCGTATTGCTGCATTCAAAACACAACCACCATATTCCTCCGTGTACGGTGAAACATCTGTTCCTCCTCCGGCAAAACTAATACGAACTGGGGCTCTACTTCGGATAATCATCGCTGAAAAGATATCGCGTTTATTGAGTTGTCAATTTTAAAGACGCCGAGAGCTCTCTATTGGCTGCCAACGTGTATAATCCCTCTTCTCCCAGAATTGTATCCAGGCAATAAATACGGTTCCATTTAACAAACAGAAGAAGAACGCAAGTTTTGCCAGTCCATTATTGCTGATGAGCCCTCGCGATGCCAATGCTAGGAGGTATCCTGCTGTTTGAACAAGAAAGAATGCAAGCCACCATTTTGAATATAGAGCAAGTAGAAAAGATGACCCATATAACACTATTAATGCCCAGGGCGAGAAAAGTGGAAGAATCTTTCTGGAAAGAAAAATCATGGCGCCATACCAGCCGGTGGTCCACAAAACCCGCACGTTTCGCTGTACACTAACGATTGTCTGTACAATGATACGAACTTTCTGACTATAGAGATCCTTTAGCGTATCCGGTGCAAACTCCCAGACATAAGCATCTGGTGCATATGCGACATGATATTTTTTCTGAATAACAAATAGTGTCATTTCAAAATCATCCGTTCCTCCCGGTTTGTACCAAGCAAGAACCACATTTTTTTCATTCACAAAAAGTGAACGACGGAAAGCTGACATTTCTCCGCTCATGGCAATGACCGAATGTAATTGCGACTCACGTTTACGCATAAACGTTTCCATTTTCCAATACCATCCTCCTCCCTCCGATACCGCAGTTTTCGATCTGTCAATTTGTCTCATGGCACCCGTGCAAGCACCAACGCGATTATCGACAAAGTGATCTATCACTTTCTGAAGCGCATCTGCATCCATGAAAGAATTCGCATCAGTCACAACTATAACTTCCCCTTTTGTAAGGGGGAGAATATCGTTGATAGCTTTAGCTTTTCCACCACGTTCGGAAGAGGTTATCAATCGGAAGTCGGGAGCAAAAGTTGAAACGATTGCAGATGTACCGTCTGTAGATCCACTATCAGCAATAAATACCTCTAAGAAGCGTTTGGGATATACAAGTGATCGAACGTTTTCTATCTTTTTTCTGATAACAATAGATTCGTTGTATGTGGGGATGATGAGGGAGACGGAAGGCGTATACCCAGGAGTACTTCTTTTTTTTACGAAACGTATATTTCCGTGCAACCACAAGAAAACTGGGTATCCAACATACACCCAAAAAAGAAGAGCAAGCGAGACCCAAGCAGTGATATCAACAGCCGTCATTGAGTTGCATCCATTTTCTTGGGCTCTTCCGGTGGTTTACTGGTATGCTCTTCAAGAGCCAGACTCCGAACGAGCGATGTTATTTCTCGTTCAATATATTCCAGCTTAATATAAATGCGGAACATCCCGTAAAAAAGTGCCACGATTGAAATATAGACTAATGCATCGACACCTCGTCCAATCCCAATACGCCCCGCAAGGACATCGCTGGCTCTTGGCCACCAAACAAAAAATACGATGCCACACCAAAGGATCGTCCAAAGAATCAATGAGGCAAATCCAACCGATCCTTCTTTCTGTCGTAGAAAAGTACGAGAAATGGCAAAAAGTGCAAAAAGTGATACGAGTATCTTAATAATCATCGGAGTAACCGGCCCATGAAGTATTTAAAGAGAATTTTTGCAAACGCAGATGAACTTTGTCCCTTCATTTTTGAGTATTCGCTATACCGCACGGTAACGGAAACCTCTCGAAAGGGGAGATTTTTCTCAGAAATTTCATCTAAAATTTCGGAGGCGTGGGCCATTCTATCCTGACGAATCCGGAGAGTTTCAGCGGCTTTTCGCGAAAATGCTCGTAGTCCATTGTGTGTATCAGTTAGTCGTAATCCCGATACAAGTGATGAGAAAAGAACCGCAGTTTTCAACACCACGCGACGTAGTACAGGGATATTCACGGTGGTGTTGTTCATAAAACGAGAACCAAGGACCACGTCAACTTCTCTGTGTGCAATCGGTGCAATCAGTTTCTCGATATCCGATACTTCGTGTTGACCATCAGCATCAAATGTGACGATGATATCAGCATCGCTTGCCAGAGCTTTGACTATCCCCGTTTTTAATGATGCTCCCTGTCCACGATTGATGAAGTGACGAAGCACGGTAGCCCCACCACGCTGAGCATGCGTGGCTGTTGAATCCGATGATCCATCATCAACGACAACCACATCCGAGACAACGGTGCGTACGTCACAAACGACTTTCTCAATCGTCGACTCTTCGTTAAACGCCGGGATGACGACGATCGTTTTCATGTCTCGAGTGGAATATCCTCCAGCCGCATCACGCGGCTTCCTTTCATGTAGTCGATGGTCCGCTTCAACCCTTCTTCCAGCGGCACGACGGGGAACCAACCGAGTTTCTCTTTCGCTAAGGAAATATCCGCAACGCCTTGTTTTGCCGTATACGGAAGCGGTGCATGAAAAACCACCTTCGCGGAGGATCCGGTCAGCTTGAGAACTAATTCCGCGACTTTGCTCATCTGCTGTATTTCCGGATGGCCGATGTTCAAGGGCCCTCGCTCTGGTGACGCCATCATCTTCAACACTGCCTCGATGAGATCAGAAATGTAGTTAAACGTGCTAAAGGATTTCTCATCCCCAAAGATAACCAGGTCGTTCCCCTGCAGCGCATCTTTCACAAAGTCGGGAATCATTCTACCGTCGGTGAGCTTCATCCTTGGTCCGTAGGTGTTAAAGACGCGCAAGAGCTTTGTCTCAAGATGATAATGATCTCCATAGTTCACCACCAGACTCTCTGCGTAGCGTTTCCCTTCTATGTAACTCGACCTCGGCCCAATGGGATCGACAAAACCCCAATACGCTTCCTGAAACGGGCCTTCTTCAAGCGGTTCGCCGTAGATTGCCGAAGAAGAGAGGTGGAGAAACTTCGCTTTGTACTTTGCGGCAATGTCGAGAAGATTTTTCGTCCCCAGCGCGTTTGCAAGCAACGTCTCGACGCGAAAACGGTTGTACTCTTTTGGAGAGGTCGGGCAAGCGAGATTGTAGATTTCTTGAATTCCTTGAAAGGGGATGCGAAAGAGTTTGAGCTCCGGGAACGCCTCAAGGTCGAGAGGAATCGTCACATCGTGCCGGATGAATTTGAAATCAGGGTTTTCGAGAAGTTGATGGATATTCTCTTCGCTCCCGGTAAGAAAATTATCGACACAGATGACGCGAGCTGTTTTCACCAGCTCAATGCAGAGGTGGGAACCGACAAAACCGGCGCCGCCGGCGACCACGATGTTCTTCTTCTCGTATGTTGCTTTCCGTTCCATGTGCTCGAATATTATTGATAATCCCCGCTTCGTAAACGCCGTTTGATATGCCAGATTTCTCTGAGTGAGCGCAGGGAATCCTGAAAAAATCTCGGTCTTCCTGCGTGATCCGTCCATCGCACGGGCACCTCGACAACCCGCAGATGGTGCAGCCCGGCGATTGCGAGCAGCTCCGTATCAAATCCCCAGCGTTCGAGGGTTTGGCGGGAAAAAAGGAGCGTGCGTGCACGTTCTGAAAAAAGTTTGAACCCGCACCGCGTATCCGAGTACCGCATGCCAAGCACGAGGCGAAAGAGGAGATTCCCGGCACGGCTCATCACCCTGCGAAGGAACGGCTGCTTCTTCATGATCTGGCTTTCCGGAAGGTACCGTGAACCCATCACGACATCGGCTCCCTGCTCCGCTTTTCGCAGCAATGCGTCCACCTCTTCGATTGGCGTCGAATAGTCCGCATCCATAAAAAGTGCGTAGCGCCCTCTGGCATTCTGCATCCCCAGGCGCACCGCCGCACCTTTTCCGCGGTTTTTCGGCATGCGAAGCACCGAGACAGCTGCGACGTCCTTCGCCACTCCTTCGGCGATTGCTGCGGTATCGTCCGGACTTCCGTCATCAACAATGATAATCTCATACGCGAACCCTTTTCCTTCGAAAAAACGGATGGCGGACTCCAGTGATCCCCGGAGAACCGCCGCTTCTCGGTACGCGGGAATGATGATGGAAAGAAAAGGATTTTCCACGGGAGATCGTTATCGGGAAGTCGATGACGGGGGTGTTTCGCGCACTGAAAAGACGCACAGTCGCGGCAGGTGCCTTGTACCCACGGCATTTTGAGTATAACGATTTACGGCGTTTTTTGCAAGATTTGCGGATTGTGCGGGTTCCGAAACGTCCAATACTTGTTCGCAAAAAAGTTCCAGAGGATGACCGGGACGATCACCAGGGCTTTTGCAAGGAGATCATAAATCCGCAACTTCCCGACGAGAACATAGAGCAGGGACTCGTAAAAAATGAGTGCGATGACGTTCACGACGAAGAATTTGGTGAGTTTGACGTGATGACGAGGGTCGAGGTCACGAAACGTCCAGCGTTTGTTAAAAATGTAGCTGTTGAGCACGGAGCCGGTGAACGCGAGGAGCTGTGCTGCAAGAAAGTGCATGTGGAACCCCAGCCACCCGCGCGTGAAGATGACATAGAGCGCGTAATCCCATGCGGTGTTCGTCACGCCGACCAGAAGAAACTTTGCGAGTTGTTGCGCGCCAACCGAGGTGCCGATGAACGGGAGCCGTTCGAACGTTTGCCGAAAAGAGCGCATGCAGTTATTGCCCCACGTTGTCGGCGAGCGTGATCTTGACGCTCTGCTCTTTTCCTTCTCGAAGAAACTGCACCGTGACGGTCGCGCCCGGCGCATACCCGAGAAGGAGCGTACTTAAGGTTTGCTGCTCGGTGATCAGCTGGCGCTCGATGCGCAGAAGAAGATCTCCGCTCCGCAGTCCAGCGCCTGCAGCCGGGGAGTTCGGGAGGATGGCCGGTTCATCGGTCGTTCCCGTTATCAACGCGCCCTCATTGCGGTTGAAACGAATGGCCGCGGGGATCCCCGCGGAGGAACCGACGTCAAGATAGCGAACTCCCAACCCCGCACGATGGACTTCTCCGAGACGAAGAAGATCGTTGAGGACGATATGCAGCGCAGTCGCAGAAATGACCGTCGACTGTCCGCTGTCGCCAGCCTGGTTCACGACGCCAACGACATCCCCGTGTGCATCGATGAGCGCGCTCCCCCGCTCCTCGTCGCTGACAAAAGGCCCGATGAGGAGAAAGCGTGAGTACGCATCACTCAACTCCACTCCTCCTCGAAGGCGTGCATTCGATTCTTTTAGAGCGACCGCGCGAAAACGCGGAGCCGACTGTCGCCCGTTCCCTGAAAGAAGAAAGAGCTGGTCAAGCGCGTTGACGGCCTGTTCGTTCAAGGAGACAACGGGATAATTTGCTCCGTCGATGCGAAAGAAGAGCAGATTGCTCGCCGGGTCTGTCCGCGGATGTTTGATCTCCAGCACCTTTCGATCCGCGGTCACCGCAACCGGATGCTCGATCCCATCGAGGACATCCGTCGTTGTGACGCACCAGCCGTCTTCTGACAGCAGCAACGCCGAGCCCCGCTGCTCTTCGGGAGGATACGCGCTGCTCGGATCACCGTCATCGGCAGTTCGCGCAGGAAACACGGCGACCATTGCGGCGCTCGCCGTTTCTACCGCCGAGAGAACCTGCGTATTCTGCTTCGCTTGATTCCCAGTCGACGCTGTGGCGGGGCGCTGAGTATTCGTCGTTGTTTGGCCGTTGCTCCATGGCACGTAGACTTCAAAAAAATACGCACCGAGCATCCCGGCGGCAAGACTGAAGAGAAGAGAGAGAATGAGCGTCACCAGGGAAAGGTGGCGCGGTTTCGGCGGGCGGACCAGTTGCTGCATAGCTTTTTCTTTGTAAAGTTTCTCGAGATCGTTCGAAGAGGTAATTTTCGCTTTCGGTGACGTTGGCGTTGGTTGTATTTTCATATGCTTCTTATGTCCAAGGCGCGGTGGAAAAGGTCACCGCAAAAATAATGATCCCGAGGATGATATTGCGAACCAGCACGCTGCGACGAAGCGTGTTCCGAAGGGCATGTCGTGCAATGTTCATCATCAGGTAGTACGGAACGGCCAGCAAAATGCCGGCGACAAAATATGTCGTCGGGAGCATCGCGATCGCCATAAACAGCTCGAGCATCACCATGGCCACCACGAGAAGATAAGGCCAGCTGCGCCCCCAAGGCAACTTGCTCCCAAGGGAAAACTGAATCGCAAAGAGCGCAGAAACGACCACAGCAATCCCCCCAAGGAGCACCACGGAGAAATTGAGAAAAACTCTTGCCGCATACAGAGAAGAGAAGAGGAAAAAGACCGAGAGGAGGTTCATGTAGAGCGAAATATGTTCAAGCGCGTATGGCTGGTAGTGCGCATTTCTGAATTGGTAGAGAAAGAGGTTCTCTGCATACCACCAAAAGAGCAGCACGAGCACAACGATAAGCGCGTGAGAAAATATTTTCTCACTGAGGAATAGTAAGAGAAAGAGCCCGGAGCCAACAAGAAGCATGGGGGAGATGAGCTGCTGCCAAAAAACCAGGTGCCTCCCCTGCCACGAAAACATCACCCCGACAGGAAACACGACGACCGCAGCAAGAACGGGGAGAAGATACCAGAACGCACCCTGGTGAGAAAAAACAATCTCAAAAAGAACGAGGAGAAGTACGGCACTGCAGAATGGGAGGATGCGTCGAAGAAGAATCATCGCCCGAATGCACTCAATGGATCAGGGAACAGCAGCGCGGTCGCTTGCGTGTCAAGCGCGTATGTCCACACCTGCGGCAGACCCGCGCTCATCCGCTCGTACAAAAATTGACCGTCGTCTCGCCAACGAACGTCTCGCGCCTGTGCGGCGAGCATCGACACCGCACCTGTTTCGGTACTGACCAGCGCGAGAGAGCAATTTTCCTTTTCCGTCACCGTGGGGATGAGGACCAGGAGATTCTTCCCTGAAGGCGATGCCCGCAGGAGAAAGCTCCTTCCTTCGGGAATTGACGGGAGCGGTGCGAGAAGACGCTGCTCCTTCGTCGCGAGATTGTAGGAACGAAGGGCGTATTCTTTGTCAGTCTTTCCGACAAAGAGGAACGCCGCCTTTCCCTGCTCTGGGATGAGCACACTTGACGCATCCCCGATGAAGCTCGGCGATTCTGTTTCTCCAGAAAGGCGGAGTGCGTGGTACCAGATTTTGCCGCGGGAATCGACGGAGAGAAGTGCGCTCGGGCTGTCAATCCAGGTCGCGGACGCGGCGTCAGTCGACACGTTCATGAGCGAGCCGCTTTCGGTATTCAGCAGCAGCAGATGCTGGCGTGTTTCACCCTCCCACGCCGCGAGAAAAAAGAGCGTTTTTGCTGATGCTGAAAATGCGATCTCCTTCACCTCGCCGCGCGTCGCTGCAATCGGCACCGGTGCCTGTTCTTCCGCAAAACGCCAAAAAACATCCTGGGAGCCATCGTGACTGACGAGGATCATGAGAGAATGATCACGGCTGACCGCAACCTGGCGAGCATCGGGAACACCACCGATTGGCGCATCCGCGGCTATCCCTGAGAGATCAAGGACTTTGAGCGTGGGATGCTCTCCACCGACAAAAAAAAGTTCTCCGCTCCGCCAAAATGCTGGCCAGCCGGTTTCTTCACCGAGAATATCCCCATGATGAGGAGACTGGAGCGTGACATACGCGACCCAAAGAGCACCGCCGGTAGCGATAAGGAGTAGCGCGAGCGCAATGGTGAGGATGGTTCTTTTCATGCGTTTTTTGCTCTGGGATCGTACCATGTTCCTCGGACATTTTCAAGCAAAAAAGCTGCGGTGTGCACGGCGGCAGTCGACATGTTCGAGGGACGATGCTCAGTTTTATTTTTCGCTTGCGAAGACGACAACCGGCGTTCCGATCTCATCCCAGTCATAGAACCATTTTGCATCCGCATTCGAAAGATTCGTACAACCATGACTCATCGGATGACCAAAGTTCGTGTGCCAGTACGTTCCGTGGAGCGTGTAGTCGCCGTTGTACGCCGAGACCCACTGGACGTTGGGCAGATAGTACCCGGGACCCTTCATCACCTGTTTTACCGTCTTTCCGTACACGTGCCACTCTCCTGTCGGTGTCGCGTATCCACCTCTCCCCGTTGATGCTCGCGTCCAGTAGACCAGTCGTCCATCTTCAAACGCAAACGCAACTTCCTTTGCAACATCAATGGCAATCACCTTCCCGTTCGGCTTTGGCGCCGCGATGGTCTGTAAATCCTTGATCGCGGGAACGACAGTGGTCACGACGTCTATGCTTCGGTGGTCAGCGTTTGTCATGGTTTCGAGGAGTCGCGTGGTCGTTGCGTCCCGATCGAGCGATCTACCCTCCGCATTCTTGTATGCATACTCGCCAACTTGTTCCGAGACATAGCTGTAGGTCGATTTTGGCGCGATAAAAACGTCGCGCTCGATGTCATCAAAAAACGCCTGAGAACGTTGTTTATCGATACGAAAACCGTCAGAGCGCATGCGATCGGATTCTGTCTCGCCGGACGGGCGGTACGTCAACCAGGATTGTAACTGCATCGCGGTTGCGATATACCGTCGTCCACCAAACATCAGCGTCACCGATTTTTCCGTCATGCTTTTCATCAGCGCTTCCATTCGTGAAAGCTCTTCTGCTGATGTTGTGGGAGCCACCTCGCGAACCTCGGCACGAAGCGTCAGCGGCTGCATCTGCGGCACCGCGTCTCGGAGCTGCTGATCGATGTTTGAGAATTCCAAGGAAAGGCCGGCTTGCCCTTCCTGCGCTTTTACGTCCCCACCAAGAAAAGAGAGCGAGGGTTCAGTTGGTTGCGTTGAAAAACGACGGCGAATCGCATCAAGATACTCACTGCGTTTTTTTGGATCGGACGAATACGCAAGAATCGAGTGATCCGTTTTGGCAAAAGCGGGCAAACCGAAGAAGGGAAGAATGCCGTTTGTCCGGCCAGCGGCGTATGCGTTCTTCACCGTTCCGTCAATATCAAGTACGACACCAAGATCGCTGAGCAGCGGACGAAGGCGTGCATTTCCAACATTCATGCTCACTCCCTCTTCATTGTAGGCACGGAGGGCATCCGCAAGGCGAAGTGCTGCGTCTTTAACTGAAATACCGCCGAGCTTGACGTTCCCCACCATGACGCCTGGGAGGATCTTTCCTCGATACGCTTGGGTGTACGCGAGTGCTCCCGCGGCGGCGACGAGAAAAACGCCAAGAACCGCCGCAAGAATGAAACGCGATCGGCGGGAAAATTTCTTCTGCTGTTGTATGTTCTTTTTTCTTTTTGGCATGGGCAGCCCATCTTTTCCCTCTCCTCGTGATGGACGCGGTGTGATAGTGTTGTGCTTAGTATAGCAAAAAATCGTCCGTTCGTCGAGTGCCCGTTATTCCCGCAACCGTACTTTCTCTCGTCTTCCCGAACCGTGAAGAAGAAGAAACCCCTCGCGTTCGAGTTGCCGGATGATTGTGCGCGCTCTCACTGTTGATCCACCGGGAATGTTCGAGAACGTCTTCTGTAGGGTAAAAAGCGTCTGCTCTTTCGATGCTGGGAGCGTGCGAATATGTTCGAGAATCCTCCCGCGAAGATACCGGTTTGATCCAAGGAATGGTTTTCCCTTTCTTGCATGAGCGTTCTCTGACATCTCGAGAATCGCCGGGTACGCCGCGCACTTATTTCGAAGTGGACAGAGTGCGCACCGTGGCCGGCTACGACACACCAGCGCACCAAAATCCATCAGCGCATGATTCCAGAGATCACTTCTCCGTGACGGGAGGGCAGATGATGCGCGGCGTGCGATGCTCACCATGCTCGCGCGTTTCATCCCGAAGAAGAACCGTTGGTACACGCGCAGCTGGTTGGTGTCGAGGGCAACCACCCGCCGCCGGAATGCGAACGTGAGAATCGCCCGCGCCGTGTAGGGGCCGATTCCGGGAAGTGCCTCAAGTTGTTCTACGCTCTGCGGGACGTTGCCGGCATTGTCCGCAACCATACGCTGTGCAGCCGCATGGAGCGCCAAGGCGCGCCGGTTGTACCCCAAACCAGACCATGCCTTCACAACGTCAGCGCGCGACGCGCGGGCAAGCGACCGGAGGGTGGGGAATTGACGGAGGAACTTCCGGTACTTCGGCATGACCCGATCGACCTGTGTTTGCTGCAGCATGATTTCGGAAACGAGGATGCGATAGGGGTCACGCGTCGCGCGCCACGGGAGCGCCCGGCGGTGTCTGCTGAACCACGCCTGAAGGCGACGTCGAAAGTACGTCGACCGTTGTCTTGTGTCCATTTTTCGCAAATCTTCGCAAAAAATCACTTCTCTCGCACCCAACGGGGCTTCGGATATTCGAGGAGGTTTTGTTGCGAGCAGTATATCACACGAGAATACTTTCTTGCTTCTCCATTTGGTGAATTTATCCATATTTGCTATGATTTCTGCAGGTTGTGCATAACGCACACAGAATCATTTTTAAGGAAGGACAAATATGGCAGGGAAAATGACCAAGTCAGCCCTCCTCAATATGCTCGCCGAAAAGTCGGGCATGACGAGGAAAGATGTCGCGAAGTTCATGGACCTCATGGTCCAGGTCGCGTACGATCAGACCAAGACCACCGGTGAATTTACGATCCCGGGGCTTGGCAAGCTTTTGAAGAAGCACCGTGCAGCACGGCAGGGTCGCAATCCGGCAACTGGCGCAACGATCCAGATTCCGGCAAAGACCGTTGTGAAGTTCCGCGTTGCGAAAGCAGCGAAAGACGCGATTCTCTAGATACTCCGTTTCGTCGTCATTCCAGACGAGATCACCCTGTTCAAGCGGGGTGATCTTTGTTCTCCGTGCTTTGGCTTGACAGGAATCGGGGAAACGTGTACTCTGGTGCCGCAGTTGGGCTTGGTGATTCTTCAACCCGAAGGAGGTGCGGATGAAGTCGGCCCTTTTTGTCCTTTTCGTCGCGGCGCTGATCTCCAATGCCGCTGGTCTGCTTTTACGAAAGTTCCTGGGAACGGCGTACAGCATGGCACCCTTCTCGACCACTGCAGTTTGGGTGTGGCTGATTCTGTACGGACCGATGAACATCCGATGGAGCGATTCCTGGAGGCAACTGTCGTTCCCACAACACCTCAGCGGGTTCTTCGGTGCGGTCTCTTCCATATGCGGTATTGGTGCCGCCTTTGCCGTTTTGGCGCTCACGATCCAGCCGCAGGATACCGCCACCCCAAGGGTACTGTCGTTCTTTTCCCATCTGCTGTATGCATGCCTTGCTATGACGGTTGTCTGCATGGTGTTGTTCTCTCGGTACACGATCAGGGGTGGGTGGCTGGTCGAGCAGCGGGGACGACTGCTCTACCCCGGTGAATCCTTCTGGCGCTCCCCATTTGACCGATCAGTCATCCCCGCCCACCACCACAAGATCAGCGTCGACACGGGGGGGTACTATACCCGGTTCACCGACGGTCGGTACACTGTTCGAGGAACAACGACCATGCTCATCGACATCCCCCGAGCACGGCAACAGGAATTCCGCGAGGTAGGATTCGAGCAAGCGCTTCTGGAAGGATGCACCTCACTGGCACGCGACACCCTCGCCACCCTCGCAAGCGCCTGCACGTTCGGTGCTCTGTGGAAGAGACAGCACATTTCTCCTGACGGCATGACGTTTTGCTCCGTCGCCGGCATTCCCGTGATATGGACCGCGCCGATCGTTCTCTCCTTCCCGCGTTCATGAACGCACACCCCCTGCCCATGCTGGTCGGGGGGTTTCTTTTCCGCGGATATTTTCGCTCGCGGCTACGCTGCAGAGCGTTCCTCGCCATCAACAAGAGACGCTGCCCAGTTGCGGACTTGTTGCCGCGATTCTTTAAGGTGGAAACCAAATTGATCTAACCGGAGTGGTGGGCCGACGAGTACTCCCTGCATCCGGTGGATGATGCCGGAAAGATGATCTGCAGCGGCAGCGAAGTGGGTATAGCGATGATCGCCAACCCCAATGACCGCAAACTTCTTCCCGGGAGTTTTGGCCGCCGAGAGTTGTTGTTTTAAATCGAACCACTCTTTCTGCAGGACGCTTTCGAGTCGTTTTCCGTCAGGGAGGATGTGTTCCCAGGTGCTGGAGGCAAGAATGGTCAGGTCGTCCGCACCAAGGTCCTTTGGATCCGTTGCGCTGGCGCGTTGGAGTACGACATTCCAGCCATGCCTCGTGAGTTCGTCGCGGACGATTTCACATGCCTCTTCAGTGCAGCCAGAGTTGGTTCCGTAGATAATGCGTGCGTTCATATGTTTTTCTTTATTCTCTTGATTCAGTTTAGCGTATTTGGTGGCACATCGACAACAACTCTTCTTTGAACGTGAGATATACCTTGACACCAAAAACCCCGCGGGGAGCGGGGTAATGGTTGTCGTGAGAAAGGTAATCTATTTCTTGACTGTCACGGTTATCACATTGGATGTCAGTGAGGCATATTCCGCCTTGTCGGTTTTTACTGGTTTCCATACCAAGCGATACTGCGCTGTTTTACTTGGCTTGGTTATAAACCGTACGAGTCCCTTGCTGTTGGTGGTGTGTGTTGATTGGAACTTCCAGACTTTTCCAACTTTCTTGTACAGAGTCACTTTTTTGTTTTTCAGGAGTTTCTTTGTTGCCTTGTCTCGCAGCGTGGTGGAAATCAGCGCGGTCTTCCCTTTTTGGATTTTCTTGCTTGCAAGCGATTTGAATTCGACCTTTGACTTGATACCAAAGACGCCATGCTTATTGCCAGCTACCAGACCATCGAACAGTGCTGAGGTGTATGTTTCGGATTTCAAACCCGTATAGAGAATACCCCACGTCGCACCAGCGTCGCTCGATTTTAAGAGCACGCCATGAGTGGCCGAATCAATGGCTGACATATACAGTGTGTTTGGCAGGGTAGACCGCTGAACAGTGATTGTGCCGAAGTCGGTATAGCCCGTTGGGACGATCTTCGTCCAAGTCACACCGGAATCAATTGATTTGTAGAATCCGTCTTCTTGGAGCGGTGCGAGGTCATTCGATGCTGCTGCGTAGACTGTCGTCTGCACTTCTGGATCAACCATGACGCTCATGATGTTCAGTCGGGTATCAATGCCCGTGAGTTTTGTCCAAGCGCTATTTTCATACTTATAGACGCCTTTGACTGTTGTTGTCGATTTCCCTTCTCCTGTGCCCGCATAGAGCACTCCCGTTGTCGTTCTAGAGAGAACCGTCGCTGGAGCATCATCAGCTATGGCCAGATCTGCCCAGGTGACTCCTGCATCAGTACTTTTCAGTACAGCGCCGTTATGGTCGATCGGGTCAAACATCGCGAGGTAGACGGTGTTTGGGTCAGCAGGATCGTTGATGAAGTGTTTCGGACGTAAGTTATTCCATGATCCCGTCTTGAACTTCGCGACATTGACGACCGATGGAATCTGCGCCGTCCACGTCGTCCCACCGTTGGTGCTGCGGTAGATCCATCCGCCAATCGACCCCGCCAGGACGATATTCGCATTGTCTGGTTTTACCCAAACCGATTCACCGATGCCGCTCGAGTCACACCGCGCAGCAGGATCGGGGTCGCACGGAAGGATTGGCCAGGTCCAGTCTGGTGCCGCTGACGTGAAGTTATCGGTCTTACCGAGACCGTTCGAGGAGGCAATCCATACGGTGCTCTTGTTTGTGGTCTGACTAATTGCCAAGACGTTGACACCAGTGATTCCATCGAGACTGTTGTGCCACGTCAAGCCACCATCGGTACTCTTGCAAACGCCGCTCATGCAGTCGCCATACAGTATAGTTTCATCGGCAGCGTTGACAACGACAACCTTCCCCGGACCCCGCATGACATTCGTGTGCGTATCAAAATCGACCCACGATGTGCCATTGTCGGTCGAAGAACCCGCACAGGCATACCAACGGGTTGAGGTCCAAAGAGAAAAAGTACCACAGGAGCGAGCCGGCGACACGCCCATCTTCGTCCATACCGCTCCAGCGTTGGTCGACAACCACAGCGCATTGTCATTGCTAAGCGTCAGAATGTTTGCATCGTAAGGATTTGCGTTGACATTAGTGAACGGGTTGCTTGCGTCCACCATCATAGCAGCCCAAGTCACGCCGCCATCGACCGAAATATGCAGTTTCGACACGCCGGTCGAATCATTCCGCGTGACGGCGTAAATGGTGCCGACGGTTTTTGACGCCGCATAGCTCATGATGTTCTCACCGGCAGCGATGGTTACCTGTGTGAAGGTGGCTCCGTTATCGCTGCTGATGTACGCCACGCCATTCCATGCCGAGAGAAGCTTGCCTTGTG
>JAZDGG010000011.1:0-12328 GCA_043807225.1 bacterium
CTGCTCATTGGTTACGGCAGACGGACACCAGAAAAATGGTTTATCGATTCCCTCAAACTCACCCCGAGCGGTCGACGCATTGCAAAAACGCTCCTTGGCGAACAACAGCGACTGCCGCTTCGGCTCCGATCATTAAAACCACGCACATGAGCATACCAGCAAACGTCACCAGCTATCTCAAAAAAGCCAAAGTGCAGTTCACGGTTGTTGCGCACAGAACCGTCTTCACGGCTTACGATCTCGCGACAACGCTCCGAGAAAAACTCGAAGCGATCGGCAAGACACTTCTCGTGAAAGCGGACACGCGGTACGTTCTTGTCGTCTTGCCCGCGAACCGGCGGCTTGACTTGGCGAAACTCAAGACGGTTCTCCAAGCGAAGAAGTTGTCGATTGCGACCGAAAAGGACATGGTGCGAGAGCTCAAGGTGAAGCCCGGCGCGCTCACGCCGTTTGGAGCGCTCCACAAGATCGAAGTGCTTGCCGACACAACGCTCCTCAAAACACGCGATCTCCTGCTTGGGGCGGGGAGTTTTACCGAGTCCCTTCGCATGAAGGTGAAAGATTTTGTCCGGCTTGAGAATGCGAAGATCGCGCATTTCACCATTGCCGCAGATTTACCAAAACCGCCAAAAGCGAAGCCAAAAAAGATCACCCGCCGTCCGTCGAAGAAGCGTCCACGACGAAAGACCGCAACCCCGAGGAAGAGAAAAAAATACCCCGCGCGTTTCTGATGGCAGACAGAGGATCATTGCAGCATGTACAAAACCAAACTCGAACAATTCGAAGGCCCTCTCCACCTCCTCCTTGAGCTGATTGAGAGACAGAAGCTCGATATTTCAACGGTTTCGCTTGCGACCGTCGCCGAGCAGTTCCTTCGCTACCTCTCGGAGAATCCGCGTCTCCATCCCGACGAACTTGCCGACTTTCTCGTTGTTGCGGCAAAGCTTCTGCTGATAAAATCGCGAACGCTGCTCCCGTCACTCGAGCTTGAGGATGACGGCGAGCATGATCTTGAAAAGCAGCTGAAGATTTACCGTGAGTATTATGAAGCGTCAAAAAAGATTCACGCACTCATCCTTCGCCGCCGATATTCCTTCGTGCGCGGAACAAGCTTAAAGATCACTGCGGGCGAGCGAATATTCCGCCCGCCCGAAGGGGTGGCCATCGACGATCTCGCCCGTTTCTTCCGTGTCATTCTGAGGCGTCTTGAACCATTCATCACGATTTCCGAAGACGTCATCATCCGAACGGTCAGCATCCGCGAGAAGATTGACAGCATTCGCAGTCAGATGCTGAAGCAAGCGTCATTAAACTTCCAGTCCCTTCTCGAACAAGCAACGTCCAAGACCGACATTATCGTTACTTTTCTCGCACTCCTCGAGCTCGTCAAGATGCGCTCCATTGCCGTCGTGCAGGAGGAGATGTTCAGCGGCATCCATATCCATCGACGGCAACCGCACGAGAGCGTGTCGATTGAGTAAACCAGAACCATGTCCACTGTCGCCAATCACATCGAAAGCATTCTCTTCATCGCTGCGCGTCCGCTCACGCCGAAAAAACTTGCGGAACTCACCGGCCACGCTCTTGCCGATGTCGAAAAGGTGCTTGCAGAGTTGTTGGAACGGTACCGCGCGCAACCCGGCGGAATTGAAATCCATCGAATCGGCCAGTCATATCAACTCGCAACATCACCGGCGTCTGCCGCAATCGTGCAGAAGTTCCTTGAGGAAGAGGAGAAGAAGGAGCTCACCAAGCCCTCGCTCGAAACGCTGACGATTATCGCGTACCGCGGGCCGGTCACCAAAGCGGAGATGGAAGTCATTCGAGGGGTGAACTGCTCCCTCATCTTGCGCAATCTCCTCATCCGCGGCCTGATCGAACCGATCGATGATGCGGTCGCCATGACGACGCGGTATCAGGTGACCTTTGATTTTCTCCACTATCTTGGTATTCGCGAACCGCGGGAATTGCCCGAGTACCAAAAGCTCAACAGCGACGAGAATCTTGAAAAACTCCTTCAGGAGCTCACCGCAGGGGAAGCGGCTCCCCAGCGACCGGATCCGAGCGCAACGCCGGAGGAACCGCCAACACCATGACCGTCCTCGGAATCATTATTCACCTTCTGCTCTCATCCCTTCTCACCGCAGCGCCGCGCGAGAAGCCAGCGGTTGCGGTCGTCCACAACCGACTACCTGCTGTCGCGTCTCGACTGACCGTCGAACGTGACCAAAACCTCCCGATGCCGCGCATCACTGCAGAAGCCGCCGGCGTCTGGGACCCGCTGACCCGAACGTGGCTCTTTGAGCAATCCGCGGATACTCAATTCCCGATTGCAAGCATCACCAAGCTGATGACGGTGTTGGTCGTTCTTGACACGCAACCGGATTTCGATGCCGAACTCACGATTGCACAACAGGACAATGACGCTCCAGGCGCGCGAATCCCCATTCCCGACGGAGGCCGATTCCGCCTCCGCGATCTTCTTGCAGCGTCACTTGTCGCGTCGGCGAACAACACGACTGAGGCGCTGGTGCGCGCTGCGGGGATCGATGAAGCAGATTGCGTTGCGAGGATGAATGATCGTGCAGCGCGGATGGGCATGCTAAAATCACATTTTACCGATGTCACGGGTTTGGGTCCCCGCAACGTCTCGACGATTCATGACCTGGCGATTCTCGCACAAGCAGTTTTTGCATATCCAGAGGTCGCATCGCTCACAACGACAAAGGAGCCGACAATCACTGATCGCGCGAGCGGGACTCCCTATCGTGTCGTCAATACCGATCAACTCGTCGGCAGCGACCTCCGTGTTACCGCGGGCAAAACCGGTTATACCGATGCCGCGGGCGGTGCACTCATCACCCGAGTGAAGGGCATTGGTGAACGCGAGCTCTTTGTTCTTGTCTTAGAGAGTGCGGGGAGAAACGATCGCTTTTCTGACGTGAGAATGCTCGCCGATTGGGCATTCGCGACGTTCCGGTGGAGGGGAGGAGCATGAAAAACCGCGTCCTGGTTGCAAACTGGAAGCTCTACGTTCGGGCTCATCGTGCGGAAGCGCTTGCGAAGGTCTACGCCGCACGGTTTGGCGAACAGCGCTTCCGGTCGGTGACGCAAATCCTTTGTCCGTCGTTTCCTGAGATTGAAGACGTCGCACACGCCGCCAAGAAGAGCGCACTCCTTCTCGGTGCGCAGGATGTCGGTCTGGTACCGGCTGGGCCGGCGACCGGCGCGATCTCCATTCGCGATCTACGTGATCTCGGATGCCGTTTTGTGATTCTTGGACACTCTGAACGTCGGGCGCTTGGAGAAACTGATGCGGTGATTGCTAACAAACTCTTGCTCGTTGCCGCGTGGGGGCTGACGCCGATTCTCTGTGTCGGGGAAACGCGTGCGGTGCGACGACAGAGAAAAGAACAACAGGTCGTTGAACGGCAGCTCCGGCGCGCCCTTCGCAGGTTCCGCGGAAAGCAGCTTTGCATTTGCTACGAACCCGTCTGGGCAATCTCGGCTTCTGGCAAGTCGTCCGGCGCATGTTCGCCCGTACTCGCGAACGCCATGCGACGCATCATCGAGCACACACTTCTCGGAATCTTTCGGCACCGCCGCATCACGGTGCGCCTTCTCTACGGCGGGAGCGTTTCTGGAAAGAACATTGCGGCATATGTTGGCCCAGAAGGATTCCATGGGGCGCTCGTGGGTTTTGCTAGCACAAAAACCGCGGAATACGCTACAATGGTACGTGCGATAGCTCGGAGGTAGCTCATCACATGCTCGTCTCTCTCAAACAACTCGTCACCGCGGCACACAAAGGAGGATACGCCCTCGGCGCGTTTAACACGCAGAATCTGGAAATGACGCTCGGCATCATCCGAGCAGCGGTCGATTGTCATTCGCCGGTTGTCATCCAGGTGTCAGAAACGACGCTTGAGTACGCGGGCGTCAAGCCGATAACGCATATTGTCGAAACAATTGCGAAGAATGCCGCCGTTGACGTGCCAGTGGCATTGCACCTTGACCATGGGAAGCGGTTCTGGTCGATCGCGGAGTGTATCCATGCGGGATTTTCTTCCATCATGATCTCGGCATCCGATCTTCCGTATGACGAGAATCTCACCCTAACAAAGCAGGCCGTCGCCTACGCACACGATCGCGGTGTCTGGGCACAAGGTGAGCTCGGTCAGGTGAAGGCAAGTGATGATTTTCTTGCCACTGTTCATCAGGAGGAGTATCTGACCGATCCCTCGCAAGTACGCGAGTTCGTGAAAAAAACGGGAATTGACACACTTGCTGTTGCTGTCGGGAACGTGTGGGGGGTTGCCAAACTCTCCGGTGGCGCACCCCCGTTGGACGAAAAGCGCCTTCGGAGTATCCACAACGAAATCCCCGCAACCCCGCTCGTGCTGCATGGGGCGTCGGGGCTCCCCAAAGAGCAGATCGACCTTGCACGCCACTACGGAGTGTTGATCGTCAACATCGACACAGAACTCCAAAATCGGTTTACCGCAACAATCCGAACAACGCTGAACGATCACCCGGAATATTACGATCCCCGAAGTGTTCTCGAGCCGAGCATCGAAGCCGTCCGCATGATCGTCGCGGAAAAACTCCACCTGTTCGGTTCAGTCCATCAGGCCTAAAATTTTTCTAACCTTTATCCTTGACCAACACGCTCATGCCAACACCAAAAAAACCGCGAGAGCAGGAGTCAGCTCAAACGGCGAAACCGGTTGCGCCAGAACCGCATCGTCACAAGTTCATTTGGAACTGGCGAATGATTGTGCTCGGCCTGCTCCTGAATATCGCAACGCTCGTTCTGGTCGTGTACACCGTCTCGCTTCTCCATGACTACCGTCAGTGCACGCAGGATTATTCCTCTTCGGTCACGTCGAAAGCACTGCGGGAGAGTGCCGCTGAACCCACAACGGTACCCACGAATGCCAATCTGAATACCAACGCAACGAGTACAACCAATGCATCGGTTCCGGTTGAATACTAATCTTCGTGTCCGCCCCTTTCTTCACAGCAAGAGCGAATCGAGCAAAAAGAGGATTTACCCTCATTGAGTTGCTCGTGGTGATCGCGATCATTGGCCTACTCGCAACGATTGCTTTTATCTCACTCAGTCGCGCGCGGGCAAAGGCACGGGATGCCAAGCGGCTTGGTGATATTGTTCAACTCGGAAAACTGCTAGAACTGTACGCCGATGATCACCAGAGCGGCAGTCCATTGGAGTACCCTGCCGCAGCCACATTAAACTGTGTTGTCGACGACGGGAATGGACAAAATCAATGTGTGATATCAGATTCCACGGACTGGATTCCGGCGCTGAAAAACGGCGGTTATACTACAGCGCTCCCACAGGATCCACGTGGTTTTCCGCAATGGGAACCGTATCGATACATGCGCAGTGCGCGCTATGGATATATCATGTCCTTTCGACTGGAAACCCAGCCGCAGCAGGACGAGTGTCATCTTCAGGGGATACCACCCCCGTACTCGACGCGTTGCGGAAGGATCCCGTAGGTTGTTCTCTATCCACTAAGACCTGTCTATGAAAAAACAACGACTACCAAAAGCAAAAGTATCCGCCGCGGTACGCAGAGTGCCAATCCGCTGTGCGATCAACGGTTTTGGGAGGATTGGCCGCGCCGCGCTAAAAATTATTCTCGCAAAGAAGGATGTGGAGGTTGTGGCGATCAATGATCTTACGGATACCGAAACGCTGGCGCATCTTCTCAAGTATGATACCGTCTATGGTCAATATGCGGGCGACGTGAAGTCGGCGCGTTCCGCGATCGTGGTGAATGGAAAGAAAATTCCGGTCATGGTCGAGAGGGATCCACAAAAACTCCCATGGAAACGTCTGAAAGTCGATGTCGTCCTGGAGTGTACCGGGCGATTCGTTGACCATGGTGCAGCGCGGGCTCATGTCCACGCGGGAGCGCGTCGTGTTGTCGTCTCAGCGCCCACCAAAGGAGGTAACATCAAAACGTACCTCATGGGCGTGAATGATCATGCATACGCCAGCGACGAGGTGATCTCCAATGCGTCGTGTACGACCAACTGTGTCGGCCCGGTGACACGGGTCATGGTGGAGAAATTCGGCATCAAGCGCGCCGCAATGACGACCGTCCACTCCTATACCGCAGAACAGAATCTCGTCGACGGTCCAACCCCGCCGCTCCATAAAGATCTCCGCCGGGCACGCGCCGCCGCACAAAACATTATTCCCACTACGTCCGGTGCGGCCATCTCCATCACAGAGGTTTTTCAGGAGCTCAAGGGAAATTTTGACGGGTTTGCGATGCGCGTCCCGACGATTTGTGTGTCAGTCACCGATTTCACCTTCCTGACCAAGAAGAAAGTCACGTCGCAGCACATCAACCAGGCGTTGAAACGCGCCGTCCTCCATCCTTCGTATCGAAACGTTCTTGCGGTCACTGACCGTCCGCTCGTCTCTTCCGATTTCATCGGGAACCCGCATTCCGCGATTGTTGATCTTTCTCTCACGAACGTCATCGGCGGTGACATGGTAAAAGTCGTCGCGTGGTATGACAATGAATGGGGGTATGCGAACCGGCTGGTGGAAATGGCTGAACTCGTCGGCAGAAAGTAGCAAACAATGATTTCCCGGTCAGCACAATCATTCCTCGTCGGTGTTGGCATCTATCTTCTCTCCACAGTCCTGATTTCCTGGTTTACGACGTCGATTGACTGGCAAGCGCATCCTACGCCGCTTGACCAGCTCTGGCTGACACCGTTTGCGCTTCTCTGGTGGCCGGTTTCGGGTTTCTCTCTCCTCCTCTTTTCTGGCGAACGGCATTTGATGGTGCATGGACTCATTGCGGTCATTCTCTTTAGTTCCTCTTTGTATTTCATGGTCAAAGGACTTTCCCTTCGAGGGCGTTCGGCGAACTCTCTCTCATCAACACGAAAAAACGATTGAGGTGCCCCGAAGGTTGCCAAGAACAGGGAAAAACGTATACTCATGCTGCATCATCCTTCGCCCGGCTCTGCCGGGCTTCGGATGACACGTCATCCAATCGGGATGGCTTGGAATCTGGAGTTTCATCGGAAGGAGGATGGCCGCGCCATCCGTAGCGCCGAAGGAGCGAAGGATGGTGCCGATATGCCGCCATCGTCTAACGGTTAGGACGCCAGGTTCTCATCCTGGTAATCGGAGTTCGATTCTCCGTGGCGGTACCAAATGATGATTGGATAACCAGAAGGGATATGGCAACCGTTGTCTTTTCTATCAACCTCAAAGAAGACGCAGAAAATTGGGTACGGGTCGGAAAAACCAAAAAACCGAAGTACGGTCGTTCGCACGCCGATTTTGTGTCGGAAATTCCCAAAGAGAAGCTCCACGTCATCCAAAAGCTGTCTCGTGCACGAGCAGTGTCTTATATGTTTCGTGATCTTGAGCGACGCAAAAAAAATTTTCTCACCGACTTTCAGGCAATGAAAACGTTGCTGGATGAATACTTTGCGAAGCGAGGTACGGCGTTACTCATTGAAGTTGCTCGCCTGACCGGAAAACCTCTCTACGCGAAGCGATTTTTTGCAACATTCACACTCCTCGGAACCTGTCCGTATAATCCCGAACGACGGTGGTTTATGATTCCTGCAAAGAAAAATATGCCGATTCAGCTTAAAACCGTGTGCCACGAAATCCTCCACATGCAGTTTATCCACTACTACCATCGCTATTGCCGCGAGAGCGGTCTGAGCGAAAAACAATTTCAAGATCTCAAAGAGGCGCTCACAGTCTTGCTCAATCTTCCGAAATTTCGCAAATACCATATCGCGCTCGATGTAGGATATTCTGACCATACGCTGCTTCGAAAAAAACTTCTTCTCCTCTGGAGACAACACAAGGACTTTCACCGTTTTCTCGATGCGGCGATTTTGGAAGCAAAAAATTTCCCAGCATAATACTCAATCCACAGACGAGGAGTAGGGTGGAGAACGGTTGCGCACCATTGTGCCCGATCCATCATCTCCTGACCATTGCGTCCCGGGGAGCCTTTTCTCCTCCGCGGCTTGAGGAACATCGACCTTTTTGCTATAATATAGAAAAGAGACAATTAACAACAATTCCCATGCGGATACATCAAAGCGGTATTAGACGGGCTACCTTTGTTGGTGGCATCTTTTTTGTTGCAACGTTAGCGCTTTTTCTCATGAGCCACCTGGTTCGAGCCGATTCGCTGTCGTTTAGTGGCACGGTAACATTTCCGAATGGTTCGCCATTTACTGAAGGAGGCGGAGTGAATATTGGGAACTCGAGCGGATGGAAGAACTCCCCGATATATCAAGATGGTACATTCTCGATCACGGGCGTCTCTGCGGGTATCTATACGCTTGATGTTGGTCTGAACAACTCTTCTTCCTATGCGAATCCTCCGCAGCAGCAGGTCACCATTACACAAAATGTTTCAGGATTTCATGTTGCCGTTGCGACACCAGTCATTCGTGGAACACTTGCCAATCCCGATGGAACGCCAACCTCTGGCTGTGTCAACGTGCGTGATCGAAGCTATACCATCAACCGCAATTCGTGCCCGGGGTCTGACGGCGGCTTTAAGATCGGCTCCCTCGATGCCGGGGAATACATCCTTTCAACCCAGCCGTCGGAAAACTCCCCATATGTTGCCTCGGAGCAAACGGTGACGATCACCAATCCGGCGGCGACGCTCGACCTGGGGTTGGTCAGACTCGATACGCCATTCGTCGTCGGGACGGTTGCATTGCCCGACGGGACGCTCGTCCCGTGGAATGATTCCTACTCCCTCCGACTTCATCTTTCCGTTGATCTTTGGAACAGCGAGAATACCGTCAATCGACACTCCGACTTTGATGCGAACAGCAAGTTCAAATTCGGTCAGATGCCCGCAGGAACGTACACCATCCACGTGAACATCTGGGATACCGACCTCTACACCGGATCAGCGAATACCACAATCACTGTCACCACGTCCGGGTTGGATATGACCGCGTCACCGCTTCGGCTCACCATCCCGCAGCTCGTCGGAACAGTGTACCGTCCTGACGGCGTGACGCCGATGCAGGGCGTGTGGATCAATCTTCGGAACAGTGACGGTTCATTGAATCAAGGATCCTCGTCGGACCAGTACGGGAAGTATCGCATCGGGGGTCTCCCTGCCGGAACCTACTCGCTCGAGGTGAATCCTCCCAATGATCAAACCGATGTTGCGCGGCCCGACCCAGTGTCAATCACGATCACCACTTCTGCGACGACGCGGGACATTACCCTCACGGCTGCAAAGAAATTCGTCCAAGGGACAGTCAAACGGAGCAACGGGACGGCGGTTTCGTGCGCAAATGTGAATGCGAACCGCCGAGATGGGAATGGCTGGGCATCGTCGTCAACACGCAGCGATGGATCGTACACCCTCACCCTGACGCCAGGATCATGGAGCATCCGCGTCGAACCGAACTACGGCTTCTCATGCCCCCAACCAGATTGGATCTTTCTCGATTCTGAAGCCGTCGTGACGTTTTCGAACGATGGCTCGTCGCAAACAGAAACTGTCTCTTTCGTTGTAGAAAAAACGACGGCAAAGATTGTTGGAAAGGTTACGCTAAAGAACGGCACGGTGGTGACGAATGGGAACGTGAATGCGAACTCCCAAACCGCCGACGGAAGAAACCGTTGGTCGAACGCACAAATCAAATCCGATGGAACATACACGCTCAACCTCATCGCGGGAACCTATGATCTCAATGTCTGGACGTCCGACAACCGACAGTACGTCAGGAGCCAAAAGGTCACGTTGAGCAACAACCAAACGCTGACTGCGAACTTTACGGTCAATGAGAAGCTCGCGCATATTACCGGCGTCGTCTCCTCCAAGGATGGAAAACTGCTACCAAACATCCAGATCAACGGGAACTTGGACTGCGGGCCGAACGGCTGCACTGCCTGGAGCAATACCCGGACGGATTCAGAAGGGCGATATGACATGGCCGTCACGGCTGGTCGTTGGTTTCTCAACTTTGATTCAGGGCAGGGGGCTGCATACGTCTATGATGGACCGCAGGTGGATGTTGCTGTTCCAACAGAAACATCAACGGTTTCTGGAATCAATTTCTCACTCACGTACGCTGATGTCACCATCAAAGGCGATGTCGTCACCGAAGATGGTCAGATTTTCTCTGACTTCCCCGGTTGGGCGTATGTGCGGCCCGTGACGGTCACTTCCGACACTGGTATGCGGGAGTATGGTGGTCCCGTCAACCGTGGATCATTTGAGTTCCGCGTTCCTTCTCGCCTCTTTTCGCTTGCCGAAATGGGGGTGCACGCGCCGCAGAACAGTCAATATTCTGCCGCAGCCGGAACGCCGATTACGCTTGTGGCCGATGCGACGATCGAAAAGAACATCATCGTGAAAAAAAATGACGCGGCGATTACCGGGCGCCTCCTTGGCGGTTCCGGAATGCCGCTTTCCAGCTGCAACTTTCGAGGAGAGGTGTTCGCCAACACCGAAGGAGGCGAGTGGCATGGAACACAGATCAATCCCGACTGCACCTACGAAATCAGTCTTCTCGCCGGTACCTACCGCGTGGGATCGCACATCGAAGAATCAGCGGGGTTTCTCAATCAACCACAGATGGATAATCTTCTCACAGTGAATCCGGGCACCCGGGTCCAGTATGACATCAAAGTGCTCGCCGGTGATGCCCGCGTGGCAGTCCGCGTTCTCAACCCCGACGGATCGCCAGCACGGCGCGTCTGGGTGAATGCGGATAACCACGAAGAAGTCGACGCGATGCGGCAGAGCGGGCAGCAGGGGACGAGTGACAATAACTTTCGTGGTCCAGGAAACACGAAGAGTCCGCAAGATCTTCTCAACTATTGCTCAAAGAAAGAACACGAAAAGGAATGCAAGGACTTTAAGCTTCCGCCAGGGTCCGAGGGTCCGGGGAAGTGCAAAGACGCGCTCGCCTGCACGCAATATTGTCAGAAGCACAAAACAGAATGCCAAAAAACTTTTGAGGGGAAGCAGCCCGCCGCAGCAAAATCTGTACATCTGTCGGGATCCGTTCAGCGCCTGAAGGCGAGCATTGCCTCTCTCAAGCCAGTGAAAGCACAGGCGACGTCGACCGACACAAAAGACGCCTTTGACGCCATGATCCAGACCGGATCAGAAACAAACGATACGGGCGTCGCAACCATCTCATTGCTCTCGAAGCACCAGTACACGATCAATGCCGGCGTTCCAACGGAAAGCAACTACATGCCGCCAAAAACAGAACGCGTTGATCTCACGCAATCCACATCGGCATCACTCACACTCTTCCTTCGAGAATCTGACGGATCAATGTCGGGATTCGTCACGCACGACGGCAAGGCGGTGCTGAACGGGTATGTCGGATGCTGGGGAGAGGACTCGAGCAACAACGGCAGCCCCATCAATAATGGCACCTACAAGCTCAATTATACGTTTGGAACGACGTACCATTGCAATGCCAACTCCTCGGATGGAACAACCTTCCTTCAGAGCGAAGAGCAGATGATCACGGTTGCGACCGAGAAGAAGAAAAAGGTGAACTTTACGCTCGGTGAAGCGAAGTTCCAAATACCTCCCTCGGTTTCCGAAACGTTTGACAGCACCGAGCCGCACGTCATCACCCTTGCCGACGGAACGACGATCAATATTCCTGCAAACGCTCTCGCGCAGTCAGGGAACGTCACTGTCAATGCAAACCCAACGATCAACATCCGCGGTCAAAAGACAGCGCAACCGCTCGGGTATGGGTATCAGCTCGAGGCCACTGATGCCGACGGAAAGGCCATCACGACATTCAACAGCAGCATCACGATGTGCTTTACCTATACCAATGAGATGCTGACGAATGCGGGCATTGATGAATCATCGCTTGTATCGAGTTACTGGGATTCCGCGTCAAGCAGCTGGAAGCTCCCACCGAATGCAACCCACGATACGACGAATAAAAAGATCTGCATTTCGTCAAATCACTTCACCGCGTATGCACTGGTCAGCACGAGCGGAAAAGGGCGCGGACAACAGCTGACCGCTGTGCAGACCAGCACCAAGAATGGAATCACGAAAGTCACTGTTGGCTCGGGGAAGAAGAAAGTCACCATTACCCCGTTCCCGAGGTACAAAGGGAGCGTCGATGTGGTGACACTCATCGCCGGGAAGAAAACGGGACAGGTGATCATCGCCGGGATGGGTGACCGTACAAGCGCAGCAACGATCATCAAAGTCTACTCGCTCAAGGGAAAGCTCACGCAGACCATCAGACCGTATGGCAACGGATACACAAGCGGCGTCAAGCT
>JAZDGG010000012.1:0-20477 GCA_043807225.1 bacterium
AATCTCACGGATCGTTCGAGGCGTATGCGAAGGCAAAGGAGCTGTTGTTTGCAAAACTCGCATCGGCACGTCGGCGCGGAAGAACGACAAAAACCGTCATCAACGTCGACGATCCATCTGCGAGCAGGTACCTGCGTTACCCGGCATCGGAAAAAACCGGCTGCTCGCTCGGCTTCCCCCGCGTTCGCGAATCAGAAGATTTTCACCTGCTCATGGCTGCGCAGATTGACGATCGCACGGACGGAAGCTCGTTCCGCGTTGATGGCGTCGAAGTGCGCACGACCTTTGTCGGACGTTTTAATGTGATGAACATCCTCGAAGCGCTTGCGGTCGTCACGCTCCTTGGCGTCAAACTTCCCGATGCCGCTGCCGCTGCGGCAACTCTTCGATCCATCCCCGGGCGAATGGAATTTCTTGACGATCTCCACCTCCCGTTTCGCGTCCTTGTCGATTACGCGCCGGAACCGGCATCGCTCCATGCACTCTACTCCATTCTGCCGCGTTTTGGTGCACAACGAATTCTTCATGTCTTCGGCTCGGCGGGCGGAGGACGCGATCGTGCGCGGCGGCTAATCCTTGGGAAGTTCATTACCGAACATGCCGATGTGGCGATCATCACGAATGAAGATCCGTACGACGAGGATCCAAAACGCATCCTCAATGATATTTCTATCGGAACGGAACAAGCGTCGCCACATAAAGCGAAAGTAGAGATCATCCTTGACCGGCGCGAGGCACTCACGCGTGCACTGATGCTGGCGCACGAGGGCGATCTCGTCGTTGTAACCGGAAAGGCGTGCGAGCAGTGGATCATGGGACCGCGCGGGCAGCGAACGCCGTGGGACGACCGACACGTACTTCGGGAAGTTGCCCGCGAACATCAGCAAAAAGGACGAACGTAATTGAACCCCAGGATTTCACGTTGTTTTTCTGGACGCTGATAAAGGTTTTTGGTCGTTGCCGTTTTTCTCGGCACAGCCATTCTGTGGAAAACATTGGGGAAAAGGATGGGGAAGAAGTGAAGAAAAAATTCCCTTCGTCATCCTGCTTTTCGCCCTCCTGATCAAGGAGAGAAAGAAAACACCGGTGTTTTTGCAGTTTTTCCATCTTTCGTATCAAGAAATGGGCGCAACTTGACCATCGGGCGGGCACTTGGTAAAATCATCCCATGCATATCGACCCCGCAGAGGCGGGGATGACCCAGCAAGAAGCAACGTTCTTGGCTTAAGAAAAGGATTATTCCTTTATAGCTCTCCAGGGTTCCTCTCCCGGAGCCCATGAAAGGAGGGATAGGTTTTTTGTCCTCTATGCACGAACTGACACCTCGTCGGTTCTTTACCAAGCTGCGCGAAGCAATACCGCTACCCAATCTCATTGAGGTGCAACGGTCCTCCTAGCAGTGGTTTTTTGAAGAAGGACTGAAAGAGCTTTTTGAGGAGATCTCCCCGATCAAGGACTTTATCGGGAGGGACCTCGAACTCTTTTTCGAAGATTATTACCTCGATGAGCCGCGTTTTGACGAACTCACCGCCCGAGCGAAAAACCTCACCTACGAGGCGGCACTTCGGGTTCGGGCCCGTCTCATCAACAAAAAAACGGGGGAGATCAAGGAACAGGAGATCTATCTTGGCGACTTCCCGCTCATGACCGAGCGGGGCACGTTCATCATCAACGGGATCGAACGTGTGGTCGTCAGCCAGCTCATCCGTTCCGCCGGCGTCTTTTTTACTGCGGAATCGGCGCGGGGACGGCGGTATTACGGGGCAAAGATCATCCCGAACCGCGGAGCGTGGCTAGAGATTGAGACCGACCTCAACAACGTCATCTACGTCAAGATCGACCGAAAGCGAAAAGTCGCAGTGACTGCGCTTCTTCGGGCGTTTGGGTTTGGGGGCGACGAAGAACTACGCGCGCTCTTTGCCGATGTCGATACCGACCCGGAAATCAACTACATCCAGAACACACTCGCAAAAGACGTCGCACACAACGAAGCCGAGGGTCTGCGCGAGGTCTACCGACGCATCCGGCCGGGAGATTTGGCGACGACCGAGAACGCCCGCGAGCTGATCTACAAGATGTTCTTCAGCTTCGACCGCTATGATTTTGGTCGCGTTGGTCGGTATAAAATCAACCAGCGTTTCAATTTCGATATTCCGATCGATAAAGATCACCGCATCCTGCGCAAAGAGGATGTGGTCGCGTTCATCCGTGAAATCGTCCGGCTGAACAATACCCAGCAAGCAGCGGACGACATTGATCACCTCGGCAACCGCCGCGTCCGTGCCATTGGCGAGCTCGTGCAGAACAAGTTCCGCGTGGGTCTCGCTCGCATGGAGCGTATTGTGAAAGATCGGATGTCTACGCTCGACATCACGACGATCACGCCGAACCAGCTGGTGAATGCTCGTCCGGTGATCGGGGCGATCAAAGAGTTCTTCATGAGTTCGCAGCTTTCCCAGTTCATGGATCAGACCAACCCGCTCGCCGAGCTCGAACATAAGCGGCGGCTGTCTGCCATGGGGCCCGGGGGACTTTCTCGCGAACGCGCCGGCTTTGAGGTCCGCGACGTGCATCGAACGCACTACGGCCGCATTTGTCCTATCGCAACGCCCGAAGGACCGAACATCGGCCTGGTCGGGCACCTTTCCTCCTATGCGCGGGTGAACAGTTTTGGTTTCATCGAGACGCCGTTCCGCAGGGTACGGCATGATCCGAAGAACGTCGCGGCAGAAACTGCGGGAGAAATCGCGCGTGAAGATATCACCGACCCGGCAACGGGGAAGGCCATCGTCCATGGAGGAGACGTCATCACCGAAAAACTCGCAAAAGATCTTGAAAAAACTGGTGTCGCAACCATCCCGGTCAAGCCGCGGGTTACCGACGAGGTGATCTATCTTGATGCGTTTGAGGGAGAGCGGCTCACCTCGACGCCTGCGACGACGGTGATTGATGAGCGTGGATACTTCTTCGCCGAACGCGTTGAAGCGCTTCACCACGGCGAACCAACGATTGAGAACGTGGAGAATGTCGATCTCATGGATGTCTCGCCGAACCAGATCATTTCCGTCACGACCTCGCTTATCCCATTTGTGGAACATGATGATGGAAACCGCGCGCTCATGGGAACGAACATGCAACGGCAGGCCGTTCCGTGCGTACGGCCCGCTGCGCCCGTGATCGGCACCGGTCTTGAAAAGCGTGCTGCGCAGGATTCCGGCCAAGTCATTCTGACCAAGACCGACGGTACGGTGCTGTCGGTGGACGCGTCGCACATTGAGGTCCAGGGCGACGATGACGAAGTCCACACGTACCCGCTTGGCAAGTTCGTTCGATCGAATGCCGCGACCTGCATGAACCATAAACCGATTGTCGCGAAAGGACAAAAAGTGAAAAAAGGCGACGTTCTTTCTGACGGAGCGTCAACGGAAAACGGCGAGCTTGCGCTCGGGCAGAATGTTCTGGTTGCCTACATCCCCTGGGAAGGCGGGAATTTTGAAGATGCCGTGCTCATTTCTGAACGGCTTGTTGAGAGCGATACCTTTACCTCCATTCACATCGAAGACTATCCCGTTGACGTTCGCGACACGAAGCTGGGGCCGGAAGTCGTCACGCGGGACATCCCGAACGTCTCTGAAGAGAAGCTCAAGAACCTCGATGAAGAAGGCATCGTCCGCATCGGAGCCGAAGTCTCCTCGGGTGATATCCTCGTCGGCAAGATCACCCCGAAAGGGGAGACGGAGCTCTCCGCCGAAGAAAAATTGCTCCGTGCGATCTTCGGCGAGAAGGCAAAAGACGTCAAAGACTCCTCCCTGCTTCTCGAGCATGGCGAGCACGGAAAAGTCGTCGACATCAAAATTTTCTCGAAAGAGAAAGGCGACAAACTCCCATCGGGCGTCCGGCGCTCCATCCAAATTTCCATCGCCCAGCTTCGCAAGGTGCAGGTTGGGGACAAGATGGCAGGGCGGCACGGCAACAAGGGCGTCATCTCCCGCATCATTCCCGTTGAGGACATGCCGTTTCTCGAAGACGGAACGGCAGTCGACATCATCCTGAACCCGCTCGGGGTCGCCTCGCGGATGAACATCGGCCAGATTCTTGAAGCACATCTCGGTCTCGCCGCACATTCGCTCCACTATACCGTCGCCACGCCGCCGCTCGACGGCGTTCCGGAATCCATCATCAAGCAAGAGCTGGTGAAAGCTGGCTTTCCCGAAAGCGGCAAGCTAAAAGTGTACGACGGCCGGACCGGCGTCGCGTTCCACCAGCGGGTCACGATCGGGTGCGTCTACATGATGAAACTCAATCACCTCGTTGAGGATAAAATCCACCAGCGTTCCATCGGGCCATACTCGCTCGTGACGCAACAGCCGCTCGGCGGAAAAGCCCAGTTCGGCGGCCAGCGGTTCGGCGAGATGGAAGTCTGGGCGCTGGAGGCCTACGGCGCCGCGCACACGCTGCAAGAAATGCTCACGATTAAATCGGACGACGTGACCGGACGCTCCAAGGCCTATGAGTCCATCATCAAGGGGGAGCCGATCCGTAAATTGAATGTTCCGGAATCTTTTCATGTGCTTGTGCGCGAGCTCAAGGGGCTTGGTCTCGACGTTGAGCTCCTTGGTGGAGACGCCCCGCAGCAGGATGACGCGAACGGGCGCCCGCGAGAGGCAGTAGAACCCGCTGAACCGAAAGAGAAGCATGCTCGTGCAGAGAGAGCGACGGAACCAGCCGCAACTGAAAAAGTAATGGGGAATCCCTAAATGCCATTCGAAGATCAAAAGACCGTCGATTTTGAAGCGATACGGTTGAAGCTCGCGTCACCGGACGACATTCATCATTGGTCGTTCGGCGAGGTGACGAAACCCGAAACCATCAACTACCGGACGCAAAAACCCGAAAAGTCCGGCTTGTTTGCCGAAGAAATTTTCGGGCCGTCGAAGGATTGGGAATGCTACTGCGGCAAGTATAAACGGATTCGCTACAAGGGAATCATTTGCGACAAGTGCGGCGTTGAAGTCACCCGTGCTGTCGTCCGGCGTGAACGGATGGGGCATATCGATCTTGCCGCACCAGTCTCGCACATCTGGTTTCTTCGCGGCGTCCCATCGAAAATCGGGCTTGTACTCGACCTCTCTGTCCAGGATCTGGAAAAGGTGATTTACTTCGCCAGCTTCATCGTGACAAAGATCAACGAGGACCTTCGTAAAGAGACGCTCGCGCAGATCGACAACGAGTACCAGCAGAAACGAAAAGCCATCGACGCGGAAATGCAGCAGCAGGCGAAAGAGATCAACCAGCGAAAGGCGCAAGATCTCTCTGCGCAGCTGACGGAAGCGAAGAAAAACACCCTTGAGAAGCGCTTCACCGAAGAGCTGGCGAACCTCGACGTCCTCAGAGAAGAGAAAATCAAGACGCTCGATGCGGCGGTCAATCTTGCCAAGCGCGAGCTTCGCGAACTGCGAAAGTACGACATCATTTCAGAAACAACGTACCAGGATCTCTCCTTGAAGTACGGGCATGTGTTTGAGGCGGGCATCGGCGCAGAGACGATCCGCGAACTCCTCGCCGAAATCGACCTGACGGTGATGGCGGAGGAACTCGAAAAGGAGATCGCCGAATCGCCGATCAACAAACGTCGCCGCCTCGTTCGCCGGCTCAAGCTCGTCCACAATTTTCTTAAGAACAAACTGCATCCGCAGTGGATGATTCTCTCGGCGATTCCGGTCATCCCCCCGGATCTCCGGCCGATGGTGCAGCTCGACGGCGGGCGTTTTGCCACGTCGGATCTGAACGATTTGTATCGCCGGGTCATCAATCGCAACAATCGCCTCAAGCGGCTCATCGAGCTCCATGCGCCAGAAGTCATCTGCCGGAACGAGAAGCGCATGCTTCAAGAAGCGGTCGATGCGCTGATCGACAATGGCGCGCGGCACGGAAAGACCGTCACAGCATCCACAGGGCAGAAACGCATGCTCAAATCCATTGCGGACATGCTCAAGGGGAAGCAGGGGCGGTTCCGTCAGAATCTGCTTGGGAAGCGCGTCGACTACTCGGGACGATCTGTCATCGTCGTCGGCTCCCATCTCAAACTCAGCCAGTGCGGTTTGCCGAAGCGGATGGCGCTCGAGCTCTTTCGGCCGTTTGTCATTTCGGAACTCATCCGCCGTGAGTACGTTCACAATGTCCGTTCAGCATCCCGCTTCATTGAATCTGGCCGCGATGAGGTGTGGGATATTCTTGAAGAGATCACCAACAAGTCACATGTGCTGCTCAATCGCGCGCCGACGCTTCATCGCCTTGGCATCCAGGCGTTCCAGCCGATCCTCATCGAGGGAAAAGCGATTCAGATCCATCCGCTGGTGTGCACAGCGTTCAACGCGGATTTTGACGGTGACCAGATGGCCGTGCACGTCCCGCTGACCGAGCAGGCAAAACGGGAAGCGGCCGACATTATGCTTTCTGCGAAAAATCTGCTTAAACCCGCGACTGGCCACCCCGTCGTGACGCCCTCAAAGGATATCGTTCTTGGCTGTTTCTACCTGACGCACCTCAAGACTACCGAGCGCCCCCGTGTCTTTTCGAGCCCCGACGAGGCGCTCCTTGCGTATGATCTTGGGCATATTCTGTTGCAGGAAATGATCCGCGTCCGCAGGGATGGCGCGCTTCTCGACACCAGCGCGGGCCGCCTCATTTTTAACGGATCGCTTCCTGAAAAACTTCGTTTTGTCAACGCGGAGATGAAAAACCGCGACCTCTCTGATCTCGTTGCGCGTGCCCTTCGAGAACTTGGTCCAGAGGCGACGGTTGAACTCCTCGACAGTCTCAAGAAGGTCGGTTTTGAATATCTCACCCGCTCTGGCATCAGCTGGGGAATGGACGACCTCCCCGTTCCGAAAGAGAAACAGGAGATTCTCGCTCGTGCCGACGCAAAAGTCCAGGAGGTTCAAAACCACTTTGAAATGGGATTGCTCACCAATGATGAGCGCCATGCGAAAATTATTGAACTGTGGGTAGCGACGCGCGACGAAATCCAAAAAGTAAGTAAAGAAACGCTCGATAAGTTCGGGCCGGTCTTCACGATGATCGAATCCGGGGCACGAGGCTCATGGGCGCAGATCACGCAGATGATGGGCATGAAGGGACCAGTGGCGAACCCAGCGGGCGACACAATTGAACTGCCGGTGAAGGGGAGCTTTAAGGAGGGGTTTGAGGTGCTGGAGTATTTCATCTCAACGCACGGAACGCGAAAAGGATTGGCGGACACCGCACTCAGAACCGCGAATGCCGGCTATCTCACACGGCGTCTCATTGATGTTGCGCAGGACGTGGTGATCAACGAGGAGGATTGCGGGACGAAGGAGGGCATCGTGCTGACGCAGAAGGAGAGCGAAGAAATCGGCGATCCGCTGCTTGTCCGCATCCTCGGCCGCGTGTCGATGCAAACCGTCACAAAACCACGGGGGAAGAAACCGATCGTGAAAGAGAACGAACTCATCACCGAGAAGATCGTCCAAGACCTCGCGAAGATCGACCTCGCGGAGATCAAGGTCCGGTCGGTGCTTACCTGTCGGGCGAGCCGCGGCGTGTGCCAAAAATGCTACGGGTATGATCTTGGGTACAACCACCTCGTGGATCTCGGCGTTGCCGTCGGTATCATCGCCGCACAATCCATCGGCGAACCGGGAACCCAGCTCACGATGCGGACGTTCCATACTGGCGGCGTTGCCGGCCAGGACATCACGCAAGGTCTCCCGCGCGTCGAGGAGCTGTTTGAAGCGCGGCCGGTGAAGCGTCCGGCTCTTCTCTCTGAAGTGGACGGAAAGGTGGAAATCATCGAACAGGGACGGCAGCGTCTTGTCCGCATTCACTACGAAGAGCAGGGGGGTGAAGAATATCGACTCACCGAACTTGCCGGAAAAAGCCCGGTTGATATGAAAGTGAAGGATGGCCAGCACGTGAAGAAAGGGGATCTGCTCTTTATCATTGAGGGCCAGCCCTTTCTCGCAACAACCACCGGCGAGGTAAAAACGAAAGGGAAAAAACTTTCCATCATTGCGGAAAAGGGACAAACGAAAGACTACGCGGTACCGATCGGCGTGCAGCTCTGGGTCAAGAACGGCGATCTCGTTGCTGTCGGAACCCAGCTGACCGACGGGAGCGTCGACCTGCATCAGCTCTTCGAGCTGAAGGGAATGGAGTCGGTCGAGAATTACATCCGCAAAGAAATTCAGTATATCTATTCTTCGCAAGGGCAGAAACTCAATGATAAGCACATCGAGGTAATTATTCGCCAACTTTTTTCTCGCATGTACATTGAAGAGGCCGGCGAGACCGACCTGCTCTCTGGTGAGATCATTTCTGTCACACAATTCCTTGAGGCAAACAAACTGGCGCATGCGGCAAAGAAGCACATGGCAACCGGAAAACGCCTGCTGCTCGGCATTACGAAAGCGTCACTCTCCACAGAAAGTTTTCTCTCAGCCGCGTCGTTTCAAGAAACCGCGCGGGTGCTCATCGATGCTGCGGTATCCGGAAAAGTCGACTACCTCCGCGGTCTGAAGGAGAACGTCATCATCGGAAAACTTATTCCGGCGGGCACGGGATTCGTACAAGGGGAAGCGCTCGGGCGGCCGGGATCGATACGGGAACGAACGAAGAGAAGGATCGAAGCCGCTGCCGCTGCGAAGTAGCAGAAGGCGAATCGAAGACACATCCGGGGACGGAGAGCAAGAATCGTCCTTCGTCTTCAGGTTTGATTCGTGAACAAAAAAATGGTACACTCAGATTCGCACACGATACTATGACGAGAGTTGAACCACAACGTCGGGGGAAGAAATCCCGATACGATCGGCAGGAAGCGCGAGAGCGAACGCGGCTCACCGACGAAACACGGCACGGCATCGCCGCCGTCATTCTTTTCGTTCTTGCCGGCGTCTCGCTGCTTGCTTTCTTTTCGCTTGCAGGACCGTTCGGGACGCAGATTGATGCGCTCGAAGGGATGACGATGGGGTGGGTGCGCTACTTCCTCCCCTTCGCGCTGATTCTCTACGGTGCCTCCCTTCTTCGATCTCCAGGCATTGTTCTGCAGCGGACAACGAACTTCGGCCTTACCCTCCTTCTCATCAGTAGCACTGGTATTGCCCATTGGGTTTTTTCTCTGCACGTGGACGCGCTCCAAGCAGCGAGTGACGGCCGAGGCGGCGGGTATCTCGGCTATGGCATCGCCTGGCCGCTTGTTCAAGTGACCGGCAGCGTTGCTTCACTGATTATTCTGATCGCACTTTTTCTCATCGCGCTTCTCGTGACGTTCAACATCTCGCTCAAGCATCTTGTTGAACGTGGCACGCTCTTTTCTCGATCGCCCTCCTGGTTCCGACGACTTTTTTTTCGAGTCTCCGATGCGGATCGCGCGGCTGCCGAACAAACTGGTGCGTTCCAAGGAGGATTCGACAAGAGATCGCTCCACTCGCCGGTTGACGCGCAGTCAAAAGAGGAACAGCAGGACAAAGGCAAAAAACACGGTACCGATCTTCAGGAGTTCGGCCTTGAGCCAGAACCCGCGCACCGGCGGGCGATGTCCATCGTTGAACTTCCGTTTGATCTCCTGGACAACAGCTCGGGGAAGCCCCGAAGCGGCGATATTGCGATGAATAGCGAACGGATTCAGAAAACGCTTGCGAACTTTGGCATTCCCGTAGAAATGGGAGAGGTGAATGTCGGCCCGACAGTGACCCAGTATACATTGAAACCTGCAGATGGCGTCAAGCTTTCGCAGATCGTCACCCTGTCAAACGACCTTGCGCTCGCGCTTGCAGCACACCCGATTCGCATTGAGGCGCCGATTCCCGGAAAATCGTTCGTTGGGATCGAAGTGCCGAACCAAAGTGTTGCGCTTGTCTCACTGAAAGAGATTCTGCTTTCTGAAGAGTTCAAGCGGAAGAAGACCAATCTCACCATCGGACTCGGAAAAGATGTCTCTGGGCGCTCCGCGGTGGCGAATCTTGAAAGCATGCCCCATTTGCTCATTGCCGGCGCAACGGGATCAGGAAAAAGCGTCTGCATCAACAATGTGATCATCAGCTTGCTGTATCAGAACCAGCCCGATGATCTCAAGTTCATTCTGGTTGATCCAAAGCGCGTCGAGCTGACCGTGTACAATGACATCCCGCATCTGATTACGCCGGTGATCACCGAGGTGAACAAAACCGTCAATGCGCTCCGCTGGAGCGTTGCCGAAATGGATCGCCGCTACCACCTCCTCTCCGAAGCGGGTGCGAGAAACATTGCTGCGTACAATGGCATGGGCGGTGTTCAGCGATTGCCATACATCATCATTGTGATCGATGAGCTTGCTGATCTCATGGCGTCATCGGCGAACGAGGTCGAGGGTGCAATCGTCCGGCTTGCGCAGATGTCACGTGCCGTCGGCCTTCATTTGGTCGTTGCAACACAGCGCCCGTCCGTCGACGTGATCACCGGGTTGATTAAAGCAAACATCACGACACGCATTGCATTTTCTGTTGCCTCACTCATCGACTCGCGGACGATTATCGACAGCTCTGGCGCAGAGAAGCTCTTGGGGAACGGCGACATGCTCTACGTCGCCGGCGACCTGAAGAAGCCGCAACGGCTACAGGGAGCATTCGTCTCTGATGATGAAATCCGCCGAGTCGTTGAGCATCTGCGCACGCAGGCAAACCCGGAGTACGAAGAAACCGTCGTCGAAAAAACCCGTGCAACTGAAGAGGATCTCGACGTGGGCGATATTGACGACAATCTCTATGAGGAAGCAAAAGAGGTCGTCCGTCAGGCAGGGAAGGCCTCGGCCTCGCTCCTCCAAAGGCGTCTGCGCATCGGCTATGCCCGTGCAGCTCGGCTCCTCGACATCATGGAGGAGAAGGGGGTTATCGGCCCGCTTGACGGTGCACGGCCTCGTGAGGTACTGATACGTCAGGAAGGAGGAGAGAGCAGTGGGATGATGACGGCAGATGATCGTGAAGAAGAGCGTCCCACGCCAAATTCTCCAAACAACGTATGACCATTTTTTCTCGAAAACCCGTTCTCACCATCGAACCGCTTGGGCAGAAATTGCGCTGTGCTCGTGAACAGGCCAGGTGTACGCTCGAAACACTCGCGGCACAGACGTCGATCCCCGCAAAGTACCTCGCAGCGCTTGAGACGAGCCGCTATGACCAGCTCCCGTCCGACGTGTACGTTCGGAACTTTCTTCGTCTCTATTGCGAGGCGTTCCATCTGTCGTTTGAGCGTGTGTGGGAGCTCTATCAACAAGAGCGACATGTGACCGGAACGCGCCGCGTTCCCGTGCCGCCAGTTGCGCTCCCCGAACCCACGGTCATCAATATACCGCGACTGTTGCGCAAGGCCGGCGTTCTCCTTGGCGCAGCCATCCTTCTGCTGTACCTCGGCATCAAAGTGCAACACGTACTTCGCCCGCCCCTCCTGACGATTCTTACTCCAGCCGAAGATCAGGTGACGAAAGAATCAAAAGTCACTGTTGCCGGCGTCACCGAACCGGAGTCGACCGTGCAGATCAATGGCCAAAGCGTGTTCTTGGGCACCGACGGGCATTTTTCAGAGATTGTCGATCTGCAACCGGGGCTCAATGTGATTAAAATCTCCGCGACAAAAGAGCGGAGCCGCGAGCAGGTGGTTTACCGGCAGGTGATGTTCAAAGAAGTCATCCTGCAAAACCAACCAATTATCTCATCAACGACGGCACTTCATCCTTAAAAGAATTTTTTCATGCCAAAAGCAAAGACCACCCCGACGGAACAGGGCGAAAAAGCACGCGCAGCCCAGATCGCCATTGACCAGATCAAAGAGCGGTTTGGCGAGGGATCAATCATGAAGCTCGGCGAGGCGCGGCGGATGGATGTTGAAGCGATCCCGACGGGTTGTGCATCGCTTGATATCGCACTTGGAATCGGCGGCGTCCCCCGCGGCCGCATCGTCGAGATCTTCGGACCAGAGGCCTCAGGGAAAACAACGCTCGCGCAGCATATCATCGCCGAAGTGCAGCGGATGGGCGGCGTCGCGGCGTTCGTCGATGCTGAGCATGCGCTGGATCCGCTCTACGCAAAAAAGATCGGCGTGAACATCGACGAACTCTTCATCTCACAGCCGGATACCGGCGAGCAGGCGCTGGAGATTGTCGAGACGCTCGTTCGCTCAAACGGCGTCGACGTTATTGTGGTCGACTCCGTCGCAGCGCTCACCCCGAAGGCGGAAATCGAAGGGGAGATGGGCGACCAACATATGGGGCTCCAGGCGCGGCTCATGAGCCAGGCGCTGCGCAAGCTGGCCGCCATCGTCTCGAAGAGCAAAACCGTCGTCATCTTCATCAACCAGATTCGCATGAAGATCGGCGTGTTCTTCGGCAATCCCGAAACGACGACCGGCGGTACCGCGCTCAAGTTCTATTCCTCCGTCCGCATTGAAGTGCGGCGTGCGGCACAGCTCAAGCTTGGTGACCAGTCAATCGGCAACCGCGTGAAGGCGAAGATCGTCAAGAATAAGGTGGCACCGCCATTCCGCACGACCGAGTTCGACATCCTCTACAACGAAGGAATCTCCCTTGCTGGCGACATTTTGGATCTCGGTGTTCTCTATGGCATCATCCAGAAGAGCGGCAACTCCTACGCGTACGGCGAGGTGAAGTTCGGCGTCGGCCGCGAGACCGCCCGAAAGTTCCTCCGCGCCGACGCGAAGCTCATGAAAGAGATTCGGGAAAAAGTGATGCAGCAGGCACGGGACAAAGAGCTGGAGTCACAGCAGTAATTCAGTTTTGATTCTAAACGAAGAGCTGCCCACCTCCTGGGCAGCTCTTGTTTGTTCAGGAGTGCGTTTTACGGTGCGTTGGACTATGGTGTCCCCATAGGTTCCTGGTCTACGCCCGTTCCACGTACTCCCCAGTTTCCGTGTTCACCACAATCTTCTCTCCCTGTTTCACAAAAAGGGGGACTTTGAGTGTGTAGCCGGTTTCGATGGTAGCGTCTTTGAGGACATTCCCTTGCGCCGTATTGCCGCGGCTCGCGTCAACGGTTTGCGTTACCACAAATGTCATCTTGATGGGGAGGTTCACGCTCACGGGGCGATCTTGGTAGGTCATCACATCGAGCTCAACGCCTTCTTTGAGAAAATTCTTTCGCAGACCAAGTTCGCTCGCTGGGAGGGAAAACTGGTCAAAGGAAACGCTGTCCATAAAATGGCACTGCTCGCCGTCCGTGTAGAGATAGCTTGCTTTTCCGCGCCCCATGTCGGCTTCTTCGAGCCGGTCGCCGCTTTTGAAAGTTTCTTCAAAGACGTTGCCAGTGAGCACATTCCGCAGTTTTGTTCGCAGAATCGCTCCGCCACGACCCATCTGCACATGCTGTGCGAGCACGACGACATGTGGCGCGCCTTTCCAGGTGACCGTCGTGCCGATCTTCAGATCATTCATTCCCAACATAGACAATCAGTGTCAACGCTCACTGAGCTCTTTGGATTATTGCGGAACGAAAGGGAGTAGCGCCATTGTCCATGCCCGCTTGATGGCCTGCGACAGCCGGTGCTGATGGGTAAGGCACGCGCCCGTCCGTTTGCGCGGGACGATTTTTGAATACGAAGAGATGAAGCGTCGCAGAAGCTGGACGTCCTTATAGTCAATCGTGTCGATGCCGTGCTGGCAAAAGTGGCAGACGCGATCAACCGGCGGAGGTGATTGCTGGGGTCTCATGTGATGGAGTTAAAAGGGGATGTCCTCGACATTGATCTCTTCCTCGCCAGATGGCGGCGTTGGCTGGGCAGCAGTGTCTGCAGCAACTGTAGGTGCTGGCGCGCCCTGGCTTCCGGCACGATCGAGCATAATCATCTGTTCCGCGACGATCTCGGTCCGGTTCCGCTTCTGGCCGGCCTGGTCTTCCCAATTCCGCGTTTGTATCCGTCCCTCAATGTACACCTTTGATCCTTTGTGGAGGTATTGCTTGCACGTGTCAGCGAGCCGTCCCCATGTGACGATGTTGTGGAATTCCACCTGCTCCTTCAACTCGCCGCTTTGCTGGTCTTTCCAGCGGCGGTTCGTCGCGACGCCGTAGGTGCAAACAGTTTGGCCGGAAGGAGTCGTGCGTCCTTCTGGGTCTCGGGTGACGTTCCCGATAAGCATTGCTTTGTTGAGATTCATGGCCATAAGGGTTGTTGATTAGTTACTTGCTTGATGACGGTGATTCCCGCTTGCGCGGGAATGATCCTCGCGTAGAGCTCGGATCACTTCACCATATCATCCGTTAAGATCTCGGCAAGCTTTTCGTCCAGCTCTTTGGGTGAGATTGCAGGTTTTGCAGCTTCTTCTGGCGGGAGGGCAGTGGATCGCGCTTCATGGACCGGCGCGGCGCGGCGGCGTGCTTCTTGCTCAAGTTCGTTTGCCGTCCTGTGGTACGCGAGAACGACAATGTGCCGAAGAATGCTCTTTTCGAGCGTCAGTGCCCGGTCGAGCGAGTCAATCTTCTCCGGTTCGAGATCGAACAAGCAGAGTAGGTACGTTCCCTGTCTGGTCTGACCAATGGGGTAGGCAAGTTTGCGCTTTTCCCACACGTCCTGCTTTGAGATCTTTGCTGCGTATTTTTCGAGGATGTCGCGGATGGTCTTTTGGACTGCTCCCGTTTCTTCATCTGAGAGCGTCCCTGGGACGATTGCGAGGAGTTCGTACTGTTTCATAACGAGAAAAAAGCCGATGCAACATGGCAGACACAGAACCCCGCAAGGGGAGTGGATCAAACCATGGTTGTGGATCCTGCCGCGAGGGCGGGACCCCCAATATGCGGGGGAACCACAGCGGGGTGATGCTAGCACGACCCAATAAAAACGGCAAGATCATGAAAAATGCCATCTGAGAGGGACCATCCCCGACGTCCAATGCAGCGTTGCGTGGGAACCATTGCCGCGCGGCAACATCGTTCCTCATGCGTCACACCCAACACTCCTGTATACTGTTCACATGAAGCAATTTGTCGCCATCCTCGGCAGGCAGCCGGAACTCTCTGTCGCAGAACTTTGTGCGGTTGCCCATCGACATTGCGTCACCATCGAACCGCTGAACGATTTTGCCGCCTTCGTGCAGGGGGATGAAACGTGGGTCGATCGCTTTGCGCTTTTTGGCGGTCTCGTGAAAGTCGGTGAGGTTCTCGCTCATGTTCCGAATATCGACGGGCTCTTTGCTGATGATACCGTCCGGCAGCTCCACGCCGCGTTGCCGGTGAAAGGGAAAGTCGTTTTTGGTATTAGCGCGTACGGCTCCCCCTCGTTTATCCGAAGCACGCAAGCGTTCAGCAAACGCATCAAAGTGTTTCTTGCCGAGAACGGGCGCCCTGCGCGTTTTCTCCTTGGAGAGCGCGGCACGCTCTCCTCCGTCGTCGTTGATAAAGAACGTCTGGTTGAGCGCGGCATGGAACTCCTTCTGTTCGAACGGCCGCGGGAGATTGTCATCGCGAAAACAGTCGCTGTGCAGCACTATGAGGAATTCTCCACTCGCGACTACGGGCGTCCACAGCGAAACGCAACCTCAGGCATGCTTCCCCCAAAACTCGCACGCATCCTTCTCCACCTTGCCGACGTTGATGAATCGACAACGCTGATGGATCCATTTTGTGGTTCCGGAACAATCCTCCAAGAAGCGCTCCTCCTCGGTTTTCAATCGCTCATCGGCAGCGACCAGTCCGACAAGGCGATCAGGGAAACGAAAGCGAACCTCGCATGGCTTGCAAAGCACGAACAGCGTGAACTCCCCGCCGTTCGCTCATTTCAGTCAGACGTCAACAACCTTGGGAGAGTTCTTCTGCCGGCCACCATCGGCTGTGTCGTCACGGAACCCTACCTGGGGCCTCCGCAAAAGGGCGGGGAAGACGTTCTCGCGATCCGCGCGGAACTTGAAGTGCTGTATCAAAAAGCATTTCGAGTTTTTGCACAACTATTGGAAGATGGCGGAAAGGTCGTTTTTCTCCTCCCAGTCTTTTTTCGCAACGCGAAACCGCACTTCATCATGAATCTCGATGCATGGCTCACGGAGGGATTTCGTCTCATCGACCCGCTGCCGCCAGAATGGCTCACGGCCTTTGAAAAACGGCTGACGTTTCGAAAGACGTTGCTCTATATTCGTCCTGGGCAGCGGGTAGGGCGCGAGATTCTCCTTCTTCAACGGAGGAGAGCGTAAGCAGCAAGCGGCAGCGAACTCTGCGGTCTGTGGATAATGCGGCCATTCCGGCCATTGCGGGATGGATTCCTTTTGAGGTATAGTCAAACAGCTGGGAAAATGCTGAACACGAAAAAACATCAGCGAATAGCCCAACACTGCGAACAGAAACACTGCTCGCAGGCGTTTTGTCATTAATGAGGAACTATGAAAAAGACCTCAAGACGGTTTTCGAAAGGGTTTCAGACAATCGGCCTCATCGCAGTTATTGCGATAGTGGCTGGCGCGTGCGTATTTGCATTTCATGATGCGCAGAAAGCAAAAGCGACTGCTGATGCCGTCATACGCGGGAAAGTCGTTGGGCCTACCGGTGCGGCAATTTCTTTTACGTGTATGCCTCCTTCGGGCAGCCAACCGCAGCCACAACCGGAGCAACCATGCGGGCTCCATGTTGATGCTTCTGCTGGACCGGACACGCCTCAATATGGCGGTGGTGCGAGCCCTACTGATGGAACATTTCTCTTTAACGTTCAGGGTGGAAAAAAGTATCAGCTGAATTTCAACGGCCCGTCGGATGCAATCTCTGCATATACATTTCCCACAATAACTGTTGATATCGCAACCGGTGAAACGAAAGACGTCGGCACCATTACGGCGACGGAGAAGCAGGGGAGAATCAGCGGCATCGTCAAGGACAACATCACGATGCTTCCGATTGCCGGCGTCCAACTCAACGCTTTCCCCACGTTTCGACCGGAAGACCAGCAAGAGGGGGAGCAACCGAAGCCAATGATGCCCTCGATGGCTACCTCGGCACCAGACGGAACATTTACCATCAAAGTCGATCCGGGGAAGTATGGCGTGAATGTCATGCAAACACCGCAGTCGTCGTATGTCGCAGCTGGTGGCCCGCCACTGGAAGCGAACTGTGACACAACAACCTGCAATGTCACCGGCATCGAAGTGTTGGTCATCAAGGCGGATGCGACGATCAGCGGCCGCATTCTCAAGGGTGACGGCACGCCCGTCTATCTCCAGGGTGGCGTTGGCGCGCGACCGGTGACGTCCGGAGACAACAAACAGATGTATGAATATAACGGGCCGATCAACCAGATCGTTCCCGGCGACCCGGCTTCGGGAGGTCAATACACGATCAAAGTTCCATCATCAACGCCGCAGTATACGCTGGTTGTTCACACGAACCAGGGAGGACCAGCGGGTAGTGCAACGCCAAGTTATTCCGTCCAGGGCACATCGACGGTCACGGTGACGCCAAACGGCACAACAACGCAGAATATTACCGTTGTTCAGGACACTTCTTCTATCTACGGAAAATTGATTTCTGACTCGGGGTTCGCTCTCGGAAGTTGCAAGGCACAAGGGACGAAGTTTGCCGGTGGTGGATTTGGCCAAGTTTTCGCCCATAGTGAAGAAGCGGGAAAGTTCGCTCAGGCTGACATCAAGGAAGACTGCACGTACAAGATGGTTCTTGGGGAGGGTGAATATTCATTTGGGTACAACCTGAGCCCAAGCGCCGGATTCATCAACCGACCAGCACCACCAGAAAAGATCACTGTTGCGGCGAATACTGATGTTGAGAAGAATATTGTTGTTACTGCGGGTGACGCAACGATCACCGGCCAGGTGTTCGATTCCAATGGGAAGCCAATGAGTAACGTCTGGGTGGATGCCGGCAACGAAGGTGAAGCGCAGCAGAACTTTAAAACCGGGGGACAAGAAGGAACGCAAGCCCCCGCTGCGGGTGAATTCCGCGGTCCCGGAGGAACAAAGTCTCCGCAGGAAGTGATGACGTACTGTTCCAACCCGAAGAATGCAACAGAATGCAAGAACTTCAAAATGGCGCCGGGAACGACCGGGCCTGGCGGCTGCACGAATATGCTTGCGTGCGTGCAGTACTGCACAAAAAATAAAGCAGCTTGCCAAGAATTCTCCAAGAGTAACCACGAGAAGCCAACGGTATTTGGGAAAGGAACCGTTCTTGGCCAAGGGTACCAAATAGCGCGTTCGGCGAGCACTGGCCGAGTGAAGATCAATGCTGACAAGGTCACCACACCCGCAAAAGGATCGGACTATAACCAAAACATCATTCATATGGGGACGCAAGCAGGTCCTGATGGAAAGTTCACGCTTACCGTGGTCAGCGGGCACATGTATCAAGTGCGTGCCAACCTTCCTCCGGATAAGGACACCGGTACCATGATTCCGCCAAAGGCGGTGGCCGCAGATCTCCGCTCTGCGAAGACGACGAGCGTCATTCTTTCATTCCGCACCTCCTTTGGGACGATGACCGGCAAGGTGACCATGCCAAACGGAAGCGCGGCGAGCCAATGCTTCGTTCACTATTGGAGTGAAGGCGGCGATGATGGCGGAAGCCCTTGCAGCCAAAACGGAACATTCACCCTCGGCTACAGCCAAGGAAAGCTCCACATTGCAGCCGATTCGTTCAGTGGCAACACGCCCTACGGAACTGCTGAACAGATCATCACCGTGACCGATCAGAAAAAGCTCACGACAAACTTTCAGCTCAAGGAACGCGGGTATAACGTTCCGTCGCCCGCATCAAAGACCTTCGATGCTTCAGAGCAGGCGACGCTCATGCTCGACAATGGCGTTGAAATTGATATCCCCGCAGGAGCGATGGGGGACAGCGGCAACGTGACGGTTTCTGCGAGCCCGAATATTAATCTCAAAACGACAGAAACCAACATGCCCGTGGGGGTCGGCATTGATCTTTCTGCAACAGATGCAAACGGCCAGACGATCAGTTCGTTTAGCACACCCGTTACCATCAAGCTCCCATATGATCAAGACTACGTGACGAAAGATCTCGGTCTCAACGAAAGTCTCTTGAAAACAGCGTATGTAGACGACACAACCGGCGCGTATGAAGACAACTCCAACTCGACGCAAGATACCAAGGGTGACACATTCGTTATCCAAACAACGCACTTCTCCGACTACACGATTGTCAGTCCAGGAGGTGTCAATCTGAAGAGCGTCGCAGTCTCCTCGAATGGTTCAAAGAAAGCAAAAATCACCATCGACGGAAGTAAAACCATCTCGCTCCCCGATGCAAAGGCCAACTGGAATGTTGGTACTGCCAACTTCGGCACGGTCGGTCAATACATCGTGGTTTCGAACAAGAGCGACAAGGTTGCCACCAAGTATCGCAGCAAAGTTCTCCTTTACGGTACGGATGCAAAACTCAAGAAAACGCTGACGCCGTTCAAGGGATACACTGGTGGGCTGAATCAGGTCGTGAGCGACGTTACCGCGAAAAGCGGAAAGGCACCGGATGGAACGGACGACGTTGTCGTCTCGCCAGCAGGAACTGGTCCGGCATCAACAATGGTGTACAATCTGAAGAACAATAAATCACAGAAGCTCTCAACAGGAGCTGGCACCGGAGCAACCTCGCTCAATACGGCGGAACTCTACCAAGCAGGTATTGAGAACCTCACAACACTCTTCGGCGGAAAAACGACAAAGGCCTGGAAGATGTCAAGCGGGAAGCTCGTTGAAGCCACGGGATCCATTTCTGGTACGCTGACGGTGAAGAACGGAAAAGTGGAGAAGAAAACCGCGACACCCAAGGTGAGCAAAGTGACGGGAAAGTGTTCCACAACGTCAACGTCAAAACTCACGGTGAAGGGTTCCGGGTTCGGCGTGACGGCTGATCCGATCATTCTCTGGAATGCGACGTCAGCGCTCGCCGTACAGTCCTCATCAGACACCCAGATCAAGATCACAGTGAATCCCTCCGCGGTGACAGTCAAATCCGGCGTCAACACGATGACCATTGTCAACGGCGATGGTCAGGCTGGCGTTAAAGTCATCACCTGCGGACTGTAGATTCTCCGAGAAATCTCGCAGACGAAAAACCCTGCACCCTCTATGGTGCAGGGTTGGGTATCTAAAAAGAGTCCAATCGTTCCTCGGAATCCGTTGAGGAGGTTGTCATACAAAAAACGCCGGTGTCGCGATGCGACATCGGCGGTCACTCTGCTTAGAGGGCAAAGCGAGGAACTTCGTGATGACGGAATGGACGATCCGATTGGCGCGCCCTGATGCGCATCAGGGCAGTCTCTCGTCGTGCCGCGCGCGAATCACGGTAGACCAGACGCCCGAAATGCCTGATGAGCCGCAAAACCCGCTGCGTGACGCGAATCGGACACCGTCCATTCTGCATACCGTCGACCTCCTTCGAAAATCGGATTCACCCCGTCCTCCGATTGTACGTTGTGGCACACGGAACAGCGTTGGCAGAACGCATCAT
>JAZDGG010000013.1:0-2164 GCA_043807225.1 bacterium
TGTTGGGCCAGTTGGGATGCAAGTATGGACGATGACTAGCGTGTCGCTTCCGCCATCTCGTTTGTCACAACGAGAACGGTAGCTCTTTTTCTTAGTCCCGGCGCACAACCTGCGACCGGGGCTTTTCTTTGCTTGACAGCATTCTCTCCGGCACGCATACTACGCACGGATCTTTCCAAACCGAAGGTAGGGAATGAAACCAAGGAGGGAGACGTGACTGCACAATCGCGTTCGGTTGGCACGTGGCTCACGATCGGCGTGTTTCTGGGATTGAGTGCGGCGCTGTTGTTCGCGCCACAGCAGTGGTGGCTCGGGATGCTTGCGGGAGGAGGACTGGCGGGATCCATCCTGTTGCTGCCCTGGCTCCTCCGCCTGTTGTTTCGCATCATCATGCACGTGGTGAGGCGGACCCGCGAATGCTGGCGGACATTCGTGACCGCCGGATTCGTACTTTTCACCGCAGCCCTCTGGGTTGTGATCATGAGGATCGCCGTCCCCGAGCTCTTCTTGTACAACTGGGATACCATGAGCACGCGTGTTGCTCTGGCGCTTCTCATCCTCGGTTTCTTCCTCACTGAAGCCCTGGTGATCGCAATCGAGCTTGCCTGCATCTACTTCAATCCGCGGTATCGGTACGACGATTACATGGATGCGATCTTTCGTCGCGGTACGTGGCTGGGGAATCCGTTCTTTCTCGCGGGGTACGCCCTCCTGACGGCCTCTCGTTTGGGAAGGCGTCTGCATCATGAAGCGAGACGGTCGCGCATGCTCGCGCTTGCCACCGGTATGGCGGTCGGATCCTTGCTCGGGTACCTCTGTCGCCAGCCGGCCATCGGCATGGTGGCAGGGGGAGTGCTGGCGAGCATCTGGGCGCAGAGACAGCGGAGAGTTTGTTCCGCTCGATGAGCACGGTTCTGTGAAAGATTCATGTCTTCAGTTCAGTACGAAACGGCATCGCTCCTGCGGCGCCGTTTTTCTTCTGGAGAAAAAGAAAAAGCGGCAGGGGCTTGTACCCGTGCCGCATGAACCGTGGGCGATACCTCGCTTTCAGAAGGAGGACTCTTCCCAGCCCCCATCCTCAAGACCTGTGGTCGGAACCCGTCCATCTTCATCAGAGTCAAGCCGCTCGATCGTGCTGTCCGCACCGGTTTGCTTTCCGCCACCAAGTTCATCGCCGTTCAGCTTCTCGACCGTACTCTCGGCACTGGCGAGCTTGTCTGGACCCCCTCCGTCATCTCCGCGTGACTTCTTGCCGTCGATCTCATCCCCGTGCATCCGGCGATTGCTGTCATCACCGTTCTCGGCTCCGCGATTGCTCTCCTCACCAAACAGCGGTGCCGTACGTCCGTCTTCGTCGCTGCGGTTGCTGTCGTCTCCAAAGAGCTCTGCAACTCTCATCGGTTCCCTCCTTGAAAGAACGCATCGGATTGTACCGAACCTTCGTCTGTAGCATAGACCATCTTGCTCGTCGATGGCAATAGGTAGCTTCTTGACGATCTCAAAAAGCAAGGTATATCTTGTAATAGACTCTTCCGCTCCTGTTGAGGGGGACGGATATTGTACCTTCGTGCACAACACTCCTGGGACGGGAGGAAAGGAGGCGAATCGATGCCAGAAAACCCTCGCGGGGTTTCGATGCGGCTGTTGCGCGACTTTGGTCACGATCTCGGCGAGGAGGATGTTCGGGTCGACATACTACTTCCTTTTCCGGAAGCAGAGTGGAAGCGGTACTTCCAGCTTCGGCGGTTTCTCCCCTTGATGGATCGTCCCACGATGTCGGGCCGCAACCCCCGCGCACGAACGCCGGCTCGACCATAACGAACGCCGCCAGCGACAATGCTGGCGGTGCTTTTCTTTTCCCTTGGATCGCTTGCGCGACTATTTCGGCGGCATGGGCCGATCAGGGAACGTCGGCACCTCGTTGCTGCCTTCCTCCTGCTTCGCTTTGACGGCGGCTTGCCGTGAATCGGCTTTGTACGCGCGGTGGAGTTCCATGATCTTTTCGGCAATCGCATGGGGATGTGGAATGTCGTCAAAATGGAATCGTGGACTTTCTCCTGCCGTCTGGATCATGATGTCGCCGTAGTGCAGCATCGTCGGAATGACTCCGTGCACCTCAACGGTGACGTCCTGAACCTTGTCGAGAAGAAGCTCCGACACGACG
>JAZDGG010000014.1:0-16026 GCA_043807225.1 bacterium
CCAGAGAGAAGATCCCGACCGAATGACTGAAGAAGCGCTTCTCGATCTTTGCCAGTTGCTGCGACATTGAGCTGGTCGAAGACGTCAGGGAACGATTGAAAAACTTTCAGCCCATGATATTGTTGACCCACAAGTGGAAAAGAAACGGTGCGGACGAGGTTGTACACACCCTCATCAACCACGGGTTCCGACCGAAGCAGCATTACCTGACCGTTATACGAAACTCGCCGACACCCCTCTCCTGTTGAACGCACGCCCTCATGAGGACAGAGCGTGGTGAATGCTTCTCCCCGATACGGCAATTCATTAAAAACAGAAAAATCATCCGACGACACGAGAATGAAGAGATCCGGATTCTTCGAAAAAGTGATCCGCAGGCCGGAACCCTGGCTGACCAAATCATCGACGTCATCCTTCGTCAGCTCCTCTTCACTTGCTTCGCCAAAACTTTGGGGAAAGAAAAAAGAGAGATCAAAAAAACGGCTGCTGAAGTGTTTTTGGCTTTTCTCGCTTGCACCATGATCATTTTTTCGGGAGAAGACTCCAAAAATAACAACCACGATGACCGCGAGAAAAAGAAGGCCGATGAAAATAATGGGTTTTCGTTGCATGCGTTCTTATCGTCGACGAGCGAAGAAAGAGGCGGGAGCCGGAACCTAGATATTCCGACTCCCGACACCGGGGAGACCCTACCAGTAGTTCATGAAATCGGTGGGGTTGAACCATCCGCTCGTAGAACTTGCGTATCCCTTGCACCAGCTTGGATAGGTACCGGTGGGTGCACCATATCCGCCGTAGTGGATGCCGAGATGAAGATGCGGAGTTGTTTGCCCGCTCTCTTGCGTACTCCCAACCGTTCCGATGTACTGCCCTCGAGTCACCCAGTTGCCTTCTCCAGGATACATGGTACCCCCGAGATGGCCATAGACGACGCAGAAGGGAAGGTTGTTGATGTAGTACTCGACAATCATCAGGTACCCCCACCCACCGCTGTTATACCGTGCATACTTTACTCTCCCGTGCCAAATGGCATGCACGGCTTTGCCGGGTGAGCGGACACAATCGTCTCCGAGGTGATACCCGCGCCCAGAGACGTAACGGCCGAATGCATACCCTCCGAGCGGGAGCCATGGCGTGATCGGGGTGTTGATGTACCCATTATCGAGTGCAATGGACAACGAACCGTCATCAGCCGAGCTATCCGGCTCCGATCCGAGAAAGCTTGACTGCGTTGGCACCTCCTGCTTCCCACACCCCGAGAGGACGAACGGGGCGAAGAAAAGAAGAATGGCGGCGAGCGCGAGAAAGGGCCAGAATCGCTTCATGATGGGACCTCCGAATTGTAAGGAACTACTGAGGACGCTGGGCGTCCATGACTAGGAGACTGACTGTTTGCCAACCTCCCAGCTACCTCCGTCTCTGGCAGGTGGGAAGCAAGAGTCTCTGCTAGGGACAAATCCTGGTATTTTAAGATACCAACTTCGTTAACAACCTACGACGCTTCGCAAGTCAAAATGTTTGAGAGGAATATTAAATAAGGTTCGGGCCGTTGCCTCGACATTCCCGGCAGGGGTGAAATGCATATCAATGTACAACGTAAGAGGTTTTTGGATACCCGAAAGAATTACGCGTGTATTCGTTCGGCATTCTTTCGACACATTTCCACGTTTTACCTCAAGCATTTCACCCGCAAGGGGAATGAGGAAACCAACGAAGAGAATGAGAAGAAAAAAACCTATGAGAAATCTTCGTTTCATGCTTTGGAGAAAAAGGATTGGGCGGAAGAGTCTCCTCCTCCGCCCTGAAGATCAATACTGCCAGCAGAACCCGTAGTTCGGAAGTGTGAGAGAGGCAAGCTGCCCCGGATACGTCGTGGCATCTGCCCAGACGCACCATGTCGAGTAGCACCAGCTCGGATTCCGATGGCCGATCTGACCACGAATCTTGCAGACCGCTGACGACGCTGATTGTCGACTGAGCGACATGTACGTCCAATACCACGTATACGCAGAGAGCCGATCCGCCCGGTAGGTCCCAACGGTGAAGTTATCCATTGTATCACCGAACTGAGTGTCTTTGTACCCGTACGGCATGCTCGTCGCCCAATAGCCACCATAATTCGCATAGTTCCGGTTGTAGATTTGGGTCTCGTGTTCATACGTACGATTGCCGCCCGAAAAGTCCTGCATGTTATTGAACTTGAAGGACTGGTAGGTGTATGACCGCGGAACCTCCGACGTGCCACCGTAGGGAGCCCAACGTTCGTGCCACATCGACTGCGGTGCAGCAATGTTGGGGTCGTCGTTTTCTTGCGATCCGTTCGGCATCGGACGGTTATTCTGCAGCACGACGACATCCTCACGAAGTTCAGCGCCGAGTTCAGAACGGATCTGATCGCTCACGGGCGTGCGGAACGTGACAATCGAGATGGGAACGTCGTGTCGAACAGACTTCTCAAGCAACGTCGCGAAGGGCATGAATCCCTTCGTTGAAAGCGTCTCCACAATCGCCGATGACGGTTTCATCATGGTACGGAGAAACGTTTCGTGTTGCTGGTAGAAATCGGCTTCCAGCACCCGAAGGTCACGGCCTTCGACGGTGTAACCGCTTGTGAAGCCGTCGAATTCGAGGCGGATCTCTTCGACTGACAACTTCTTGGCCAGCGCGAGATCAGCAAGCTCTACAAAGGTCACCGAGTGATCGAACTGGAGGGTGAGAAACTGAGGACCAGCACTTTGCTGCTCCGAGACGATCGGAGACGTTGCCTCCTCCTTCCCGCACCCCGAGAGGAAGAACTGGGTGAGGAAAAGGATGGCGGCGGCGAGTGCAAAAAATGACCAGAACCGCTTCATGGTGAGGCCTCCTTCTTTGGTCCCGTATGATCGGGACGAGTGAAAGGAACGGGTGACTTGTTTGGACGATTGACGTTCGTGCCAACCTCCCAGCTACCTCCGTCTGTGGTAGGTGGGAAGTCGTCAACGATATTCACACTCTAATGTCCCAGAACACCAACCAGATACAACATTCTGATCGGCCACAGTAATACCGGTATGAGAATGGCGAAAAATATCCATCCAACAACGAGGAGTATCTTTTCGCCAAATGCAATTCCGGAGAGCGACAGTCGCTGAACATGTGAATCACGGAATATCAGCGAAAGAACCACACCAAGAAACACATAGACGATCAAGATACGATGTAATGTTTTTGCTTGCATAGTAAAAGAGAAAGAATTATTGCGGGGGCATGGCACGATGCGCACGCCCCCGCAACTGTCACGGCGATACCACACGGAGATAGTAACGGACGAACGCATCACCAAATGGTAGATACACCGCTGATCCGACGATACCAGTGACGCGCTGATTACCGCCCTCCATCCACGACCAGCTGGTGAGACGGCCACCGTAACGGATCTGGATGATCCAATACAATGACCAGATGGGGGTTTCGAAGTGGTAACTCTGCTGACTGCCCGCCCACCACTTGTACTCGAGCCAGAGATCCTTGTCGTGGCCGGACCACACATAGTGTGACGCATACGCTGAATACCAGGCAGCCGGCCGGAACGCCTTCTGCTGCTCCTTCTGGAACTCTCGAAAGCTCGCGATAATCTGATGCTCCTGCTCATCAGTGAAGGGCGTTTCTGCGTTCATCCGAAGCTCTTGGAGGGATTGCTGGACATCCTCCAGCGTCTCACTCCCAGTGTAGGCAACGGAGACGTCTGTCTGTCGCGTCTCGTCGACAACCGCCGGTTTCTCAACATTCCCCTTCTCACTGCAGCTCGAGAGGACAAACGAGCTGAGCGCGAAGAGCACCACCAGGGAGAAACGGAACCATTTCATCACTCCACCTCCGTACTTACGCCAGAACGGCGCAGTGAAAGGAACACGTGACTCGCTTGGACGATTGACCTTCGTGCCAACCTCCCATCTGCCCTTCTCCGTCCCTTCCTCGACGTGAGACGCAGAGGACGGGTTGCGCGCCACGTCTAAGGGCGACCGGGAAAGAGAAGAGACAGATGGGAAGCTGGTGAAAATGAACTGCTGCTCTTGTGGGCGCCCCGCCTTCGGCGGGGCGCCCTTCGTCTCACACGTTAGGCCTGCACCGGAATCTGATCGACGCTCACTTCCTCCTGGACGAGCGCATCATTCGGCTTCGTATCCGTTTTCGAACGGGTCTTGCCACCGAGCATGATCATCTGGTCTGCGACGATCTCGGTTGTCGATCGTTTCTGTCCGGATCGATCTTTCCAACTTCTCGTCTGCAACCGGCCTTCAAGGAAGATGCGATCACCTTTCTTGAGGAACTTTGCCACCACCTCGCCGATTCGCCGCCACGCGACGATCCGGTGGAATTCGACCGATTCCTTGAGCTGCTTCGTCTTGTAGTCCCGCCACTTGTAATTGGTGGCGACACTGAACGACGTGACCGTCTGGCCCGAGGGCAGACTGGCCATCTTGGGATCTCCCGTCAGATTCCCGATGAGCGTAACCTTGTTGAGGTTCATACGTTCTTCTTACGAATGAGTCCCGTCCGCAAGTTATACACGAGTGTATGCGACGGCGCTCTGAGCGACGGCGCAGGTATTTGAGAAAAGAAAAGGGCGATTTGCGGTTTTTCTGCTTTCGAGCGACGGCGCTGATGCGCACGACGGCTCAACTTCTGAGAAAAGTATAGCACGTTTGTGCACGCACGCAAGAATAATGATTCTGAAAAAATGGTGCGTGACGAACGTTATTTCGATAGCAGTCATTTTCTCTAGGAGAGAAATCGAGACGTCCTCTGGAGAAATGGCTTGACAGTTATTTTTTCCCCGCGCTAGTGTTATAGAGGATAACGAATCCCCCTCTCTATGATACGATCCACCATTCGAGTTGGAGGCATCGCCGTCGTGCTCGTGATTGTCGGGCTTGCCGTGTGCGCACCGCAGGCACAAGCAACATCGTGCTGCCCTACACTGTCTGTACAAAATGCAAACCAGGCTTCGTATATGATGACTGTTGCTGATGTGACAAAGCCGGTTATCACGCTCAAGGGGAGCGTATTCGTCACCATCGAGGTTGGTTCGGAATTTGTGAACCCAGGCGCAAGCGCATTTGATGATGCTGACGGTGACATCACATCAAAAATCATTACCACCGGCAGTGTGAACACGACCCGCGTGGGCAGATACACAATCACGTACAATGTCACCGATACTGCGGGGAACGCAGCGGACGCGGTGATACGGACGATCGACGTTGTTGCGAAGAAAGGTAGGGTCCTTGGTGAGGAAACGCTCCTCCCAACCGTTTCGGTTCTGCAAGGATCGAAGAACGTCTATACCATCTATCTCGAGAGTGGAACAACAAAGAAGATCCGGCCGTTTGCCAAGACCTACACAGGTGCGGTCTGGGCACGTCAGGTCACTTTCGGCGACATTGGGTCGCTCTACATCTTCGGTACCAAGGATCCGTGGGCACAAGCCGCAGTCTACGTGTATAACGGCACGGGGAGCCGCATGCAGACAGTCAAACCGTTTGGGAATGCAACGAAGTGGGGAATGAATTTCGATATCCGCGTCGAAACGATGACCAATACCGCCTTCGTCGCGATTGGATCAAAAAAGGGATCAAGCGCGCGACTCTTTCAGCTCGCAACCATGGGGCTGGGGAATGAGAAAAAACTGACTGCAATCTCCAAGAAAATTGGCTCGGTCGTACCCCAATTCATCCGGCTTTCATCTGATAACTCCTACAGTCTCGTGACCATCGTGGATAAAAAGAAATCCTCAATTCGCGTCTGGGTGTTTGATCCGACGGATAATCTCTTCGTCCGTGATGCAACATACCCATTGTCGAATCTCAAGGTGGTCAAAGGGAAGGTCGTGCGAACATGGTAACCCTCCCGTTCGCGGGTTCGGCGGGTTCCTAAGAGAACTGCCAAACACCTTCACCGCACGGAAGTGTTGTGTATCGCCTACGCCGCCTGCGCGAGCGGTTCCTCCTTGTGCGCGCAGATTGTTACCCACGCTTCCTCAATCTCCTCGGCGGGAAAGACCCCGGCCAGTACTCCCCGAAAGATCGCCTCGCGCGTCGTGTCATCCCAGAGCTTGTCGGGACCTCCGGGTGCTTTCTGCGTACGCCATCGCGCATAGATCCCTGCGGCGTCTTTGAGTGGTATCGAAACGAGCACGATGTCGTCAACCGCATCAGCAGATCGAAGGCGGTGCTTTGAACGCTCAACTTGATGCTGCTTGTGTGCAAGGAGCGCCTCGGAGGTTGCGGTCGTCATCTGTACGCCGCACTGTGTGCCCATGTCGACGCGAACGCCGCGATGGTGTGCGCGCCGACGGATGATGAAATCAATCTTCTGCTCAACATCCTGATATACATCAGAATCAAGAATCTCAAAATCCACCCCGGAATCAATCGAGAGTTTTTTGAGGTAGTTCCGCACCATTTTTTCCGCGATGATCCCGGCGGGCATGTCCCCGGCCTCGCGGCGTTCGTGGATGCGCTGGTACGTCTCCCGCTTGAACGCATGTGTTGCAGAACTCTCCCCTTCCCCAAGGATAATCTGCTCGTCGAGAAGCTGCCGCAACTCCTGGCGGGCGCTCTCAACCGCATAGCGTTTGCGAAGGTCGTACGGGACGGATGCATCTGTTGCATAGGTCACTCCCCATTCTCCGTCGGTCAGAAGCTCTCCCGCCGTGATGGAAACGAGCCGTCCGTTATCCGCTTCCATGGAAAGGTTTTCCCCTTCGGCACTCACCGGTCGCGCCATTGCAGGGGTTTCCCGCTGCTCGTCAGGATGCTCAATATGGCGGAACTCTTCGTGGAGCCGATCCATGACGGCAAGTTTCTCCTTTTGGAGCGCGACGATCTTTCGCTGCGTTTCTGGCGCCGTGAGGGAATCGCGCGCGGCTGCTTTGACCTCGCGGCGGAGTTCCGCTTCGATTTGCCGTGCGTCGTCTTCGGTGTTCTCGGGATCGAGAAGCTCGCGAAGGGTGTCGTTATATTGATGGAGTTGTTGTTCGAATTCCTCTCGCATAAATCCTGGGTCTTGACGGGTAGTCTACCTTAGTATATGATGGTAGTCTCCTGTCCTTTTTGGCAAGCCCAGTTTGCGAGCCCCCACTTCGGCTGGCGACGGACGTGACGTTTTGATTCTATCAATACCACAAGAGGAAACAATTCGACCACCATCGAGTTTCCTCACCTCGAATTCGAGGTTTCAAAACGTCATGCCGACCACCGCGGTGGGGGCTTTTTTCTTCAAGAAAAAACCGCCCTGGGTGTGGGCGGGAGAGAAAGGGCCGGCTTCGTTGTGGTGACCTTAGAGGGTCACACTGAAGACATCCGAACTATGCTTGAGGCGGATACCCGTCTCAATGCCGACGTGATCCGGACCGACGGCCTCGTCGATAGGAACGTGGTCCCGCTCCATTGAGTCGACGCGGATTCGGAATATACGTCCGTGGCAATTCGTGAACTGGAGTATGCCGCCCCGCGTGATCGTGCAGCAGGCGTTCACCTGAACAGCCGAGACGCCAATCTTCGCGTAGTAGTGTGTGGCCGTCCCAATGTGCGTGAGCGTTCCGCCCTCTTGGGGAACCAACTCAGACACAACAACATCCATTCCACCGACACTCGTCATGTCCAATCTCCTTCTGGAAGATACCAAGTGACGAGCGTGATCGTCCGACAAAAGACCGAAGACGCCCCTCAAAAGAACGCAAGGGTCTTTTTACACCCAGGCGGACGGAGCGTCAAGCCAGAAAGCATATTCTCACCTTCACCTCGGATCATCCTGAACGTGGTCCAGAAAAGATGGAGATGCTTCTTGACCCGATCCACGTCGGCCTCAATTCTTCGTACCCATTCGATCGTAAACGACCGTGCTTGATCGAGACGGCGTACGATCGTCAAAACCTCATCCATGGTCGTCTGGAACTCGTCGCGAGTCACCGTGGTGGATTGAACGGTCTGTAATCCTTCCTCAATATTCCCCCAGCAGGGTGTCAACACCATCAAACCCGCGATCATGTTCAGAAAGCTTCTCAAACACAGCGTCGTTTTCTATACGGCCACCATAAAGGCGTTTCTCCCTTCTTGCCACTGTTCAACGCAGTAAATGGTCTCTGCTCTTCTTCCCAACGAACATTTTACCCCGCTCCTGATCCACCACCCCCGCCACCGCCGCCGGCAAATCCCCCGCCGCCAAAGCCAGAATTCGATGAGGGACTGGACGCCAATACTTGTGAAAACGAGGGCGCAAAACTCGATGAGAGCGATGACGCAAAATTCATCACCATAAACCCTTGCATCGTTGACCCTACATACCAATTCGGCGGCTGCTTGTAGATATCAACAAACCGCGATGCCCATTCTTTTTCGACTCCAAACACCATCGCATACGGGAGCATCTGATCGAAATATTCTGGTTTCTGGTCTTGAAGCCGAAAGCGTTCTGCGGTGTGGAGGTACATTTTGAATCCAAGCGCCCACTCACGCGCCAGAACGCCTTTCATGGTTCTCCGCGGCATCCGCATCCCAAAGATGATGAGCATCACCCCGCAGATCGCCGGGACAACAAAGAGAAAAACGCCAAAAAGCAACAGTACGCCGAAAAGAACATACCGACTGCGGACTTTCTCTGGGTTTTCCTCAAAATATCCGATCGCGGTGGCCTCTTCGTACAGAATCTCTTTCAATCCCTTGAGGTGTTTATAGAAGATATTTTTCAAGTCGTCCAGTTCGACGCTCTCTGCTCCATCAAAGAGATTCTCAAGAAGCGTCGTGTCGAACTTTGAAAGCGTATCGCCGCGCTTCGGGATGTTCCGGCGTTCGAGCGTGTAGGACTTTTTGCTTTTCAGAAAGCCGGTTTTCTCCGTTTCACGAATGAGCAGATATCCTCGAACCGCAAGATCAATGATGGATGCGGTAATATCGCCCATGTCCGCCTTTTCGTCGATGAGCGTTCCCATCACCCCGGGCCGGATATTATCCGGCGGTTCGTACTGCGGGACGATGGTCACTCGTCCTTTCGGATCACGGCCAAACTTTCGCCATCGACGGACGAGAAAAAAGAGGAGAAGAATCGGACTTGCAAAATAGATCCACTGAAACCACCCCCACTGCTTCCAGAAGAATGACTGCGTGACGTCCCGTTTCGTTTCCGTCACCAGACCCTTGGGCCACCCGGCGACGATGGTGAATGCTTCATGCGGCGCGATGTTCGTCCCTTGATACACGAGCGAACCGTCTTGTGGATTGGTCGACGCGTCTGATGATTCGTTCGTCGAGCCCGGCGGACCAATGAGTAGGCGCTGTCGGATATCTGAGGAAGCGATTGACGGCGAAGGAAGTCTGACCAAGGTAGTCACTGCATTGATTGGAACATCACGATCGATCGAGACGGCATTCCAATACAGTTCGTCGTACGTGTCAAAAAAACCAATCGCATTCCACGCGCGGTACGCAATCGTCCAGGTTTTTGTTGTATTCGACGCGGAAAAATGGATGACGATGCTCGCCGACGTCTGATGATTTTGGATCGTGACGTCTGAGCCAGAGAGTTCCGTGCCATTCGCATCATAGACATGGATGTCGCTGTACACGATCCCCTTCGCTTTCGGCAGATCGCGCGATACCCAGGTAAAATCCCCAGTGAACGAAAAAGTTTGCTGTTCGCGGACGAGAATGCTGGAATCCTGATTGACGGTAATATCGGACGTCCACTGCCGAAAATCCCACGTTTTTGCATGAGCGACACTTGGAAAAGCCCAAAAAACCAAGAAAAGAAGCAGGAAGCGTTTCATGCCCATATCCTACCACAGACGACAAACCCGCCGCGACGGCGGGTTTGCTTGTGGATCGAGGTGACGTTTATTGACTGACCATTGCTGACCGGCGTCGGAGATCGACGCGCGCCTTCCGTTCAAGGCAGCGCTGGCAGATCTTTGGGCGCAACGTTGCTCGTCCGCACTCGCTGCAATAATTCGTCTGCGATTGGACGATATAGAATTTGTGTATTTCTTTTTCGATGAGGTTTTTGAGTACTTCGTCTCGCGGTTTCATGCGCCCTCTGCTGGTTAACCCGCGGCGGATCCGTCTGGATCGTCCCGCGGGGCACATTTCCCTTCTTTCGACCGACGGAAGGATGTGTTCGACGTTCCTGCTCGGCGTGGTGTCAGATACTGAACGTTCTTGCTGATGATGTACGTTGTGCATCACCGTCTCTTCCTCCAAACGGAGGAGAGCGTCGTGACGCGATGTGTGTGATTTGCTGCAAGGTTTCTGTATCCGCCCCCACGGTGTTCCGAGCAGAAATGTTGAATCATCCAAGAAAAAACGGCCACGCACATACTCTCTCGCTTCTCGGATTGACTTTCAAGGATCAATCCCCCGTTGCTTGAGCATCTGCCTGGCCGCTTCGCCTTCTCGCGGTTCTTCGTGTTAGGGATCGGGGGGCTTCTTTTCCATAGGTCGCCCTTTGTGAGGAAGCGTAACGTTTTCTGGATTCTTGTCAAGCATTTCATGCACAGCGAACACCACGGAACACTTTGTGTGTGCAAGAGGTGAACACGAAATGTACTCAGGTTCTGCGCGGAGAGGGCTGGCGTTTGCGACGAAGTTGCTGAAACGCCGCATCGTTGGCGATTACATCATCGAGGATGAGTTTTCGCAGAAAGTCCGCTTTGGTGATTTTGGTGTTGTGCGTCTTCCAGCTGAGGTACTGCTCGATTTGCGGCGTGATGCGCAGGGTGAATTTGATCGAGGGAACTTCTTGGTACTCAATATCCCCGAGTTGCCGGAGAAAGGACACGACGCGATCCTCCACTGTCTCTGGCCGGTAGTAGCAGAGCGTAAACTGCTTTGGCAGTCGCTGGCCGAATGTCGCGAGCGGATTTCGGCTCGTCGCGCCTTTGCGCAGCAGGAGCATGACCGGCATTTTTTGCGCGATCGCGTACGCCAGCAGATAGCCAACTTCGGAATCCGCCTCGCTCCCCTCGATCACAATGGCATCGACATAGTCCAAAAACGATTCGCCGCGACGCTCCACCTGCCGATAGATATCAGGGAACGCCTGCTCGACCGGCTGCTCTTTGGTGATCACCTCGACGCCAGAGCGCGAAAGAATATCCAGAAGCAGACGGATGTTTTCTGCCGTTTGCGCGCTGCGTGTCTCTGGCGTGTAAAAATAAATCTTCATGGCAAGCGTTTTTCCCGTCGGATGACCTCCCCCGCATAATCGGCAGCAAGCAGTTTTTGGAGATTTTTTTCGTTTGCGGTCTGCCCGAGCGACCACATGAACTTGACGAGACCCATGGCCGGCGTCACGCCGGTAATCGCAAGATATCGATCTGTTTGCTTCCCTGGCCAATGTGAATACACCGCAACCGGCAGCCCGTGCTTTTTCGCCTCTGCACAGATTGCGTCGAGCGCGCTCGGCGGTGCCGCATGCGGATCGCCGCTGACAAAGACGCCATCGAGCGTTCCCTCGGTCATTGCAGGGAGCGTGGTTGTCGCGGTCGTGGGAACGAGCGGAATTTGGAGAATTCGCGTTTTCAGCGCAGTCGCCAGCCGCGGAAGAGCTGCCGAGCGCGCACGGCAGTGTGGTTCAAGCTTAAACCCAAAGTCGACGCGACCGAGTGGAGCGACACCTGCGCTTTCAAAAACGTTCAGGGACGGCTCGGTGTGGCGCACAACATTCCCACCTCGGAGCAAGCGGTTGCCGAAGAGCACGGTCACCTCGCCGACATCGAGTGTTGCCACCTGCGCGGCGTTCACCAGGTTCGCCCGAACGCCGAGCGCCGCATTCTCACGCCACTCCTTGAGTGTCTTCTTTGATATCTTTCCTTGCGGCAAGTCCGGCGATCCTGTGATGACCACCGGCTTGCCGATGCGCGGGAGCATAAGGGTGAGCGCAGCAGCCGTGTAGGGGATGGCGTCAATCGGCTGTGTGATGATAAAACCATCGAACTCCTTATACCGCTTTGCGATGGTCGATGCGATGGTTTGCCACCATGCTGGCTGTTCGTTGAATGGCGCGCCGGTATAGCAAAAAACCGGCCGAAGCTGTGCGAGAATATTGAGCTCGGGAATCTGCTTCAGCCAGCTGGCTGCATCCGTCTGCGACCGCACCTCGCGGATCATTCCGTCGTGATGGATGAGTGCTGTCCCTCCGCCAAAAAGCAGAAGGACGTTTTTTCTTCGAAGGGTCATAGAAAGCGACGGCGGTCAAAGATGTGACGGCTCCATCATATGCCTTCTGACTCTTTGAGTCAAATCAAACTTTTCTCGCGGCACATGGCGGCTTGGGTTCGAGGGATTCGGCATGGGACAGTGCAATCTGACGCTGTCAATTGAGGTGATGGCAAAAAGAAAAAAGGGTTTAGAAACCCTTTTGTACAAACAGCTACTGTCTATCGCTGGATGGGGAGCGCATCGCCCACAGACTTTCGTCTTCGTCCTCGCCAGAGGGGGCAAGAGCATCGCTCACCATGCTTGCCGCACCGTAAGCGAAAAGGCATATGCCAACACCGACGGCACCGGCAACCAGCGACCCAAAGACCACCGCAGAGAGCGCACCAACCCCGATAATGACGATGATCGAAACGGGATAGGCGCGGAGGATGCCAACGCCGAGCACGGGACAGAGCAGGATCTTCCACATCCGTCGCCTCCTTACTCTGGGCACCAAAAGAACCCTGCTGTTGTTCTACCGCAATCAAGAGAAGAAGTCAAAAATGCGTCCATGATTCTCTTCTCTCGAGACAAGATTCCTGGATGCGACGAAGCAAGCAAGTGATACGGCTGGGGCTGAACCCGGTACTTGCAAGCCATGCTTCCTGATTGCATTCACAAGTAGCGAGGTTGACACTGTGGGCTTTTTCAGCTTAACTCCAACCGCCCGCACGATCTCACGCGAGCAAATATCGGTCCTTTGAGAAAGGAGACCTTCATTGAAGAAAACATCTGTGCCGCGACAAAAGAAAGCGACAGTTCAGTGGCACGCCGCGCGCCGGAAAGCTGTCGACAAACATTTGGGTCCCCAGCCGCTTTCCTGTCTCTACCTCGGCGGGCCTGCTGGAAGACACGGCCGCACAACCGCGATGGACTGGAGAGCGTGGGTCACCTTCAACCTGCCCGGCACCGTGACCATCGTTCCTCCGCAGATGCAGAAGATGCATGTGGCACGATCAACGCAGCGCCGACATCGCAAAGCGTCGGCTGACCAGTCGCCCCGTAGCGCCCTTGCGCGGATACGGGTCGATGCCAAACGGTGCCAGGCCGCCCTGTTCAACTTTCTCGACGCGCCAATCGCGGAGCGCGAGATCGTTGAGATGATCGAGTTCTCCGCCGCGCGCACTCCGATTATTGTGTGTATGAACGAGGAAAATCCGCATCGTCATGATCTCGTTTGTGGAGCCGCGGACTTTCTCGTCCCCTCCCTCGAGCAGGGCATGGCTATCGCACGGAAGCTACTCGTCTCGGCAGGGCCTCCGCTCGTTCCGCCAAGCGGCAGGGATCTTGGCGGGCTCGAAGAATTGGAGCGGTGGGCAATTCATTCCGTGCTGGTGCAGACGAACGGGAACCGGTCGAGCGCAGCTCGGTACCTCGGGATAAACAGAAATACGCTGCTGCGGAAGATCCATGCGCTCAATGTCCCACTGAAGGGCATCCCGAACCGGCGAGGGAGAAAACCGTAGCTGGCGACGGTCACACTAGGATGCAGTAAGAACGAAGCCAGCGCCGCACGCAACCGACAGTCCTTTGTTCATTCCGTGCCAAAGAAGCCCGGACGCACAACGTCTCGGGCTTTTTTCTCCCCCGCAGATCAAGCTGGGAGCTCTCAGGAGGTTTCTGAGAAATTTTCTGCCTGGTATTTTTCCGGTACGTCCATGTCTGAAACAGCTTCGCCCATCATTTCATATCAGACGGGAGGAGCGGTGGCTTTCACTCGCCGATGTCTGATGAGGTCATAGGGTGCCGAGCAGATGAACGCGAGCTGGAGGATGATGAAAATCGGATCCTTGATCGCAATGCTGTACGTTTCAAGACCGATCCCGCCGAGAATGAAGAGGAGATCCTGCCTCCTTCTTTGCCGGAGGAGTAATCCAATGCAGATAAGCGCCAGACCGACCGCGCCGATGAGTCTAGGGGTGGTCATGTGATTTTGTTTCCTTGAGCGAGAGGCTTGGTGGGACGAGTGAGATAGATCTTCTTAAAGAGCTTAAGAGCTTTTTTCTCATCAACAACATTTCGCAAGCACATAGCCCCATAGAAATCCCATGCCCGTTTCTTGCCCCTTTCTGGATGTTGAAAAGCTCCGGAAAGCTTTCGAAGAAACGATCCTTCAGGAGAAATAACGTGGATCTTCTTTCTTGCTATGGTGACGGTCACCGCAGGATACTTCTGAAAGATAATCGGATCATAAATGAGATCGAGCGTCGTTCCGTCCTTCTCAAGCGTCACGATTGGCGTGTTCTTCTCCTGCGTCTCGAATTCCCGGGTTTGTTTCCATCCGTGCGCACGAAAATGTTTTGTCCATTCACGAATTGTCTTTTTCGAATACAAACTCACATCAAAATCATCCGAATATGGGAACGATCGAAAGCAATGAAGAGCAAAACTCCCAATCACCATGTACTCTGATTGATCGCTGATGTACTGGATAACTTCCCGAAATGTCTGTTTCATACAAGGCGCGTTCGGCTGGACTGGCATCTCACTTCTTGACGATTCCCCCAACCGCACTGACCAACTCTTCCCGTTTCACCTTTTGCTGTTTCTTTGTCGCCAGTTCCTTGATTGTCACAATCCCCTGCTCCTTTTCTTGGCTTCCAAATATTACGACAAATGGAATGCCAAGCTTGTCGGCGTACTTGAGTTGCTTATCCATTTTTATCGCTTCGGAAAAAAGTTCTGTTTTTATCCCAGCCGCGCGGAGCTCACTCGCAATCCTCCATGCATCCGTCTCGAGTGACTTCTCCATCATAAGCACGAGCACGTCAGCAGTCGCTGCACGGGATGCGGACATGTTGAGTTCTTCCATTGCAGAAAGGATGCGGTCAACTCCGGCAGAGGCGCCAGTTGCCGGAACGTCGCGGCCAATGAACTGGCCGATGAGTTTATCGTACCGACCGCCACCGTACACTGAACCAATTTCCGGTTTGTCGAGCAGCGTCGCTTCATAAATCGTCCCCGTGTAGTAATCGAGCCCGCGGGCAAGCAGAGGATCAAACCGAAAAGTGGCTTCAGGGAATGCACTCACTGAAAGAAGCGTCCGCACTTCTTCAAGTTCAGTGAGACCTTCTGCGCCAATGGTCGATGTAGAAATACTTTTTTCTGCCCGTGCTCGCCAGGCGAGAAATGGTTCATCCTTTTGCGGAAGGAGCGCAAAGAGTTTGTCGATCATGTCTGCGGAGAGAAGCTCTTTCAATTCTGACCGGACGCCATCTGCGCCAATCTTCAACCATTTATCAAGCGCGCGAAGCGTTGGCATTGTCTGGTCGGACGGGACTTCGGCTGCAGCGAGCATGCCGTTGAGAATCTTTCGATTGTTGATGCGGACTTCAAATCGTGAAAACCCAAGGTTCTTCAGCACCGTCGCTATCACCTCGGCAACTTCTGCATCCGCAACCATGCTCGTCGTTCCGGCGACATCAATGTCGCACTGCGTAAACTCGCGGAACCGTCCCTTTTGCGTGTTCTCCGCCCGCCACACCGGCGCGATCTGGTAGCGGCGGAAGGGTTTGGAGAGTTCAGGATACTGCGCAACCACGCGGGCAAGCGGGACGGTCAGATCATAACGAAGCGCGACTTCGCGTTTGCCGTTATCCCAAAAGCGGTACATAAGCTTCTCCCCTTCTTCGCCGTACTTGCCTGTGAGCACGTCGGCATACTCCAGCGCTGGCGTTTCCAACGGAACGTAGCCGAAGGATTCGTACGTGGCGATGATGGTTTGGATAATCTGCTGGCGACGGATTGCCGCCTCCGGCAGAAAATCCCGAAATCCTTTGAGTGTGCGTGGTTC
>JAZDGG010000015.1:0-4197 GCA_043807225.1 bacterium
AGTCCGCCCATTCCTCTATCGCTTTTGTTCAAGTGACGGCAAACACCATCCAGGCCATTGAAATCAAACTCCAACGGCTTCTGGATAGCTACCTGGAGCAGGATATTGACCGAAACGCATATCTGGAGAAGAAAGCCGGACTCTTGGGCGAGAAAAAGACGCTGACGGAGAAAATAACCCGGTTTGAACAAAAGCGAACTGGCTGGGTCGAACCGATGCGGAAATGGATAAAAGCGGCAGCAAAGCTGCCAAAAATCGCGCGGGAGAGCGACCTTTTCCAGAAAAAGGTCGCGGCCAAAGAAATCTTTGGCTCGAACCTCGTCCTGTCTTTCGGGAAAGTCCGCCCTGTTATAAAAAATCATCAGGAATTTCAGCCACAAAAACACTGGTTTGCCATACCCAGCGCTAAAGAAAAAATCGGAAAAATTTCGCAAAGTTTGTTATTGGTAGCCCCACGGGGAATCGAACCCCGATTACCGGCTTGAAAAGCCGATGTCCTAACCGTTAGACGATAGGGCCACAAATATTTCAGATGGCACTCAACGTGCCCCGAGCGTTCAGTAAACGTTCTTTTGTCTTGTTTGTAAAAGAATGTTGGAGAAAAGTTGAGGCCGGAGGCCGAAATCCCGCTCCGAGCCTCGTCAAGGAGGCGGGACCGATGTCCTAACCGTTAGATCCCGCGAAGCCCGACCCCGTCCTTCGACGATGCTCAGGACGGGGCGATAGGGCCAAAGTTCGCTCAAACTATACCATGATTTTTGAAAAGTCAATGATATTGGCCTCTTTTTATCAATGTGGATAACTTTACTAGAACAGCGAAATATCGGGGCTTGACAGGGTTGTGAAGCCACGGTAGCATGTCCTTTCTCCTCCAGTTCCATGCGAACGCTGGGGAACAAAACACCCGTCCAATCTGGACACCACGTTCATTCCGAAAGAGATACAAAGAGTGGGCGATCTCAGATCGCCAACGATTCAGCTGAATCACCCGTGTCATCCGACACTCCCTTCCCCGCGACACCAATCGCGCTCCCTGATTCACCCTCAATCGTCACGATCACGCCGATCGTCCCACTCTTCCACTCTCTCCCCCAGTTCCTTTCTGACCGACTCCCTCAGGAGCCGGTTTTCTTATCCGATAGTGTATACTGTATGGAGAAAGGAAGAACACATATGAGCAAAGAAAAACGACACAAGGTTTCTCAAGCGAAAAAGGGATTTTACCTCACCACGGCCGTTGCCGCAGCAGCGGGACTTGCGGGTGCCGCCATTCTCGCGCTTCGCCGGCGTGGCGTAGATACGGACGCGGCAGCAAAGAAACTCCGCAGCCGCGTACGAAGCGCCGGAACGATCCTTTCTGGCGAAAGCCGGCAGGCGTACAACGACGTCCGCCAGATCATCATCAGGCGCATTGCCGAATCTGAGAAGCCGCTGACCAAAGCGCTCATTGTCTCCACCGTCAAAGAAATCCTCAGCGCATTCAAAGGACGTAGCGCGCTCACCAAAGAAGAGTTCAACGCACTTGCGAAAGAATTCCAAACAGATTGGAGAGCGCTCAAAGAAGAAGCGAAGCGCGGCACGAACGCGTAATCTCCAACATTGATCTCACCCGACGAATGCCAAAAATAAAAAAATCGGTTCCAGTTGAAGAGCCCGCCGCGCCAGAGATGACGGAAGAGTTTGTACAAACGACCGATCACGAAGCGCCGGACTGGTTTGCTGATGAGCAGTACGACGGGCAGCTCGCTGTTGACGTTTTTCAGACGCCAGACGCGATTGTGATCAAATCCGCCATCGCGGGCGTGGAGCCGGATGATCTTGATATTGCCGTTCAGCGAGATATCGTCACGATCCGCGGCCGACGAAAACGACAAGAAGTCGTCAATCGGGACGACTATCTGTTCCAGGAATGTTACTGGGGAAGTTTTTCGCGTTCGATCATCCTCCCTGTCGAAGTTGACCCCGACCGCGTTCATGCATCGATGAAGTCTGGCATTCTCCGCATCACGCTGCCGAAATCTGCCACCAGCGGTCCGCACCGCGTGCACATCGAGAGCGAGGACGAGGAGTAATCATTTCGTGCCGACCAACACGGCGGATTCCCACTAGGAACCCAAAAGCGCCGAAAGAGTCGGCGCGTGGTGACCGGCAGAAAACTGCAGTCAAGAGAGTTCTTGCCAGGGAGACCCCAGGCAGGCCCGGAGTGGCTCCTAACAAAAGCCCCCATGCTTGTCGTGACTGCAGTTTTCTGCTGGCATCCATTTTTCTTTGGAAGCGAGCGAATGTCTTGCAGACCGAGAGAGGTAGAAAATCCACCCTCAAGTGACACAGGGGTTTTGTTTTGTTCTTTCAGCTGAAACGACATGCTAGCATGGAGAAATGATTCTGTCAAGCGTCGCGTTGAAGAAAGAAGGAAAAAATGCTAAAATGCAGGCACAATCCATGGAAAACAATCACCTTACATCCGGCGCGACACGGCCCGAAGACCAGACGCTCGACATTGCGCTTCGGCCAAAACGGCTGAAAGAGTTTCTCGGCCAAGAGGCGATCAAAAGAAACCTGACGATTTTTCTCACCGCGGCAAAACAGCGCAAGGAACCGATCGAGCACGTGTTGCTCCATGGCGCACCAGGACTTGGCAAAACCACACTCGCACACGTGATTGCCAACGAACTCGGCGTGCACATCCGCGTGACATCGGGGCCGGCAATCGAACGCGCCGGCGACCTCGCCTCTATTCTGACGAACCTTGAAGACGGCGACATTTTTTTTATCGACGAAATCCACCGGCTCACCCGCGTGGTTGAAGAGATGCTCTATCCGGCGATGGAGGAATACGGTCTGGATATCATCCTCGGAAAGGGCGCCGGCGCACGCACCGTCCGCCTCGATCTGCCGCACTTTACCATTATCGGCGCGACCACGCGTCCGTCGCTCATCACCTCTCCGCTCCGCAGCCGATTCGGCGCCACCTATCAGCTGGATTACTATGCAGAGAAAGAGCTGAAAGAAATCCTTCGGAGGAGCGCGAAACTCTTGAATATCCAAATCGATGATGCAGCGCTGACAACGATCGCTGCACGAAGCCGCCGAACGCCGCGGGTGGCGAACCGGCTTTTGAAACGCGTTCGGGATTTTGCTCAAGTGCATCGCCATGATCGCATCGAACCGGTTCTCGCAAATGAGGCGCTGACGCTTTTAGAAATCGACGCCGAAGGGCTTGATGCCCAAGACCGGCGGCTTTTAGAAACCATCATCAAGAAGTTTTCTGGCGGGCCGGTCGGTCTGACGACGCTTGCCGCTGCAACCGGCGAAGAATCCGAAACGATCGAGTCGGTCTATGAACCATTCCTCTTGCAACTCGGCTATCTCGCTCGGACCGCTCGCGGGCGCGTGGTGACCGAGCGCGGATACCAGCATCTTGGCCTCGCGGTCCCCGCAAACCAACAGTCTCTTCTTGGATAATCATGGAATGTACGCTCACCTGGGCGCTTTTTCTCTACCTCATCATTGTCGCGGTCATTCTCGCTCTCGCAGGATTGAATGCGTTTCACATCATTCGCTTTGGGAGCTTTGACCGACGGAATCGGGTGATGGTGTCGCTCTATGCGATTGTGGTCATCGCGATTCTTACCGTCACGGCCTTCTATTTTTCCACCGTTGACTGGTCCGGACCGATTCAGTTTTCTCTCCCGAGCATTTCTTTTCCGGCATCTCCATAACCATGAAACATCCTCTGCAGGAGGTCGAACAACAATCAGGCGAAGAGCGCGTTCTTGTGATCCGTCGGCATGGGTATATTTTTTTCCAGCGTACCATCATTCTCGTGGCTCTTTGTGCGATTCCGCCGTTGTTTCTCTTTGTGCTCATCCCCGCTGGCTGGGATGCGGTTCTTGATCAAACGTCGGGAGGAGTGCTCTTGGTCATGGGCCTGAGCATCTATTATCTCTCGATTGGACTCTCCTTTCTGCACGCATGGGTGGATTATTACCTTGACATATGGATTCTCTCGACGAAACGGATCGTCAACATTGAACAACGCGGGCTTTTCTCACGCGTCGTGTCGGAGCTTCTTCTCGACAAGGTTCAGGACGTCACCGTTGAGGTGCACGGAGTCATTCCGACGATGCTGCACTACGGCGACATCATGATCCAGACGGCAGGAGAAAGTCCACGATTCCATTTTGACGACATTCC
>JAZDGG010000016.1:0-16700 GCA_043807225.1 bacterium
AGTTACTATTAGTGGATCGGGTGAGCAACGGAGGGCTATCATTAAAGGGGAATTTTCAGGAACGGTCGCATTCGATCTTTACCAAACGTATGGATTCCCAAAGGAGTTAATACAGGAAGAGCTTGGGAACATTCCAATCAATGAGGAGGAATGGAATCGCGCATTTGACGCACACCAAAACCTCTCTCGCAAAGGCACGGAGCAAAAGTTTGCAGGAGGTCTCGCGGATCACTCCGAACGTGTCGTCCGCATGCACACGGCGACGCACCTCCTCCACCAAGCACTCAAGGACGTTCTCGGTGATCACGTCCAGCAGAAAGGGAGCAACATCACTGCAGAGCGGCTGCGGTTTGACTTTACGCATCCGCAGAAGGTGAGGAGCGAAGAGTTACAGAACGTTGAGAAGATCGTGAACAAAAAGATCCAAGAAGCAATTCCGGTTGAGAAGAAGATCCTTTCACTTGAAGAAGCACGGAAGCTTGGTGCAACCGGACTCTTTGGGGAAAAGTACGGCGACACGGTCTCGGTCTATCTTGTTGGCGACTACTCAAAAGAATTCTGCGGTGGGCCGCACGTCGCCAACACAAAGGAAATAGGGGCATTCAAGATTCTGAAAGAGGAAGCCGTGTCCGCTGGCGTGAGGCGGATCAAGGCAATGGTTGAGTAAATATCTGTTGAGCCAAGAGGCCCCCGGCGGTTTTGGAACGTATTTTTCGTACGAAAAAAGCTCCCGCTGGGTGGGGAGCTTTCCGTAAAAGAGCAAGAACAGATGAGCTGGTGAGAGGATTTGAACCCCCGACCTCCTACTTTGAAGACAGGTGCTCTACCGCTGAGCTACACCAGCGATTGGAATGGAGCGTACTTCGGCAAGAGGAGTGTCGTCGTTGCCACAGGGTCGGTCGTAGCCGCGACGCTTGTCTCCATACGCCCCATGTGTGCCAGATGGGATTCTCCGCCGAAGGCGGACACGCCTTTCCTTGATATTTCTTTTTGCATTGTGGCGGGGAACCCACGACCTTCCGATTACGAGTGGGCTGCTCTACTGCTGAGCTCATGGCGCGAGAACAGAATCTGTGGGGGAGCCGGGGGAACCACCCGGTCGTCTGGGGGCACCCAACGACGCAGTATGGTGGCGACTCACCCCACAGAACGTCAACCGAGAGATGAACAAGGAAAGCGAGCCAAGGCACTCACCTCTGGATACATGTCCACTCGTTTCAGGATTCCGACGATACCACCAAGAAAAAGACTTGTCAAATTTTTCCTCTTCCCACTTGTTTGACATTGTTTCATGGGTTTAGTATAGTACTTTTGTGTCAGTTTCCTTTGCTTAAGCCAAGGGAGCTGTTGCACGCTTTGCTGGCCTTCAGGAACTCGTCAGGATCTTCGCGTTTTCTCGAGTTCTGGCCTGCCTGCAAAAGACAGGTTTTTCGTTCACATCACCTACGACATGCGAAAGAGAGTATCAAACGGACCAAAGCGCACCACGAAAGGATTTATCGAAGCACAAGGAACAGTTGAAGAGCTCTTGCCAAGCGCGATGTTTCGGGTCAAGCTCGAAAACGGTCATGAGATTCTCGCGCACCTCTCTGGAAAAATGCGCATGAACCGCATTAAGCTTCTGCCTGGCGACACGGTGTCCATCGAAATGTCACCGTATGATCTCACCAAAGGCCGTATTACGTATCGTCGATAACGATGAAAGTTCGCGCTTCAGTCAAAAAAATGTGCAAGGATTGTCGCATCGTTCGGCGGCGGAAGCGTTTGTATGTGATTTGCCGAATCCCGAAGCATAAACAACGACAAGGATAACCCATGACTGTTCGCATTGCTGGAATCACCCTTCCTCCCCAAAAACAGATTGAGATCGCCTTGACGGCAGTGTACGGCGTCGGAAGAAATCGCGCGCGGCGGATTCTTCTTGAAGCGAATATCCCCAGGATGACCAAAACGCAGGAGTTGCAAGAAGAGCAAGTGGCGAAGTTACGCCGCGCGCTCGAGGGCGGTGTAGCATCCATCGAGGGAGACCTCCGCCGAGAAGTCATCGCAAACATCCGTCGCTTGAAAGAAATTGGCAGTTACCGAGGATCACGGCATGCGAAAAAGCTGCCGGTGCACGGGCAAAGAACCAAAACGAACTCACGCACCGTCCGCGGGAACGTGCGACGGACGATGGGGTCGGGGAAGAAACCCCCAGCGCAAAAAACGTAATCACCGCAGTATGCCGACAGAGAACACGATCGCGCCAAAGAAAAAAAAGAAACGCAAGCAGAGCGTGGTTCATGGTATGGCGCATATTCAAGCGACGTACAACAACACCATCATCACGCTGACTGATCTCTCGGGGAACGTCATCACCTGGTCGTCGGCAGGTCGAGTAGGTTTTCGCGGCCCCAAGAAATCAACGCCATATGCAGCGGGGATTATCGTTCGTGATGCGCTCGATCGGGCAAAAGAGGTCGGGCTGAAAAATCTCGATGTTCGCATCCAAGGTGTCGGATCGGGAAGAGAAGCGGCAATTCGCGCGCTCGCTGCGCAGGGGATGAATATCCTGACGATAAAAGACGTCACGCCGATACCGCACAATGGCCCGCGTCCGCGAAAAGCGCGGAGGGTCTAAGCAATCAGTTCACACAATGGCACGAAATCTCGATCCTAAATGTAAACAATGCCGCCGCGAGGGTGAAAAGCTTTTTCTCAAAGGAGAGCGCTGCTTGACGCCAAAATGTCCAATCGTCAAAAGGAACTACCCTCCCGGACAACACGGTCTGAAAGGGCGACCGCGACTTTCAGGGTATGGGACGCAATTGCGTGAGAAGCAAAAAGTGAAACGGATGTACCGGATTCTCGAAGATCAACTCCGGCACTATTTTACAGACGCATCACGAAAGAAGGGGAATACCGCAGAACTCTTCCTCCGCGCGCTGGAATTGCGTCTCGACAACGTTCTCTACCGGCTGGGCATTGCACGCTCGCGTGATCAGGCACGGCAGCTCGTCGGTCACGGGCACGTCCGTGTCAACGACCGGCGGGTGAACCTTCCCTCCTACGCGCTCAAAACCGGCGACCGCGTGAGCATGAAAGTCTCGAGTGAAAATCTTTCTCTTTTCGATACAATGAAAAAAACCGATGAGCAACAGCAAATCCCGCGATGGCTCACTGTTGATATAAAGAAGCTCACCGGAACTGTTCAACGCGTGCCGACGCTTGAAGAGCTTGGGCAGGGGCTGCAAACCCAGCTCATCGTTGAATATTATTCTCGCTAATCCATCTTTTGAACTACGAACCATGGACTCGATACCGCTACCTTCCAAAATCGCACTTGATTCCAGCGACGAACACCGAGCGCGAATCGTCATTGAACCGTGTTACCCCGGCTACGGCACGACACTCGGCAACGCACTGCGCCGGGTGCTCCTCTCGTCGCTTTCTGGCGCAGCAGTCACCAGGGTGAAAATCGAAGGGGTGACGCATGAATTTACCACGCTCCCCGGAGTCAAGGAGGACATCGTCGATGTCATCCTGAATCTGAAATTGCTGCGCGTACGCCTTCACGAGGGTGAAGAGGCGATACTGACCGTTGACGCCAAAGGAGAAAAAGTTCTTACCGCAAAGGACATCAAAGTCCCGAGCAACGTCGAGGTGGTCAATCCCGCCATGGTGCTTGCGACACTGACGGACAAGAGCGCCGAGCTGAAGATGGAAATTACCGTTGAAAAAGGCCGCGGGTACGTGCCGGTAGAAGCGAAAGACCACGAAAAGGGAGAGATTGGTGCCATTGCCGTTGATGCGATTTATACGCCAGTCAAGACCGTCAATTTTGACACCGAGAACGTCCGCGTCGGGCAAATGACCAACTATGACCGGCTGACGATTGATCTCGCAACGGACGGAACCATTACTCCACAAGAAGCTTTTCACCGCGCCGCCGAAATTCTTGTCGATCACTTCACGCTCTTCAAGAACACAGATCTTGGTGAAGGGGAAAAGCCCGCGACAAAACGGCGGACGAAAAAATCAACGGTCAAAGCGGAGGAAGGCGAGAAACTCGCAAACGACGGAGCTGAACAACCGATTGTGGAAAAATAATGCGACATCGCAAGGAAGGAAAAATTCTCCACCGAGAGAAAGCCGCCCGTGAGGCGCTCATCCGTGATTTGGCGACGAATCTGATCCTGAACGAAACGATCCAGACGACGCAGGCCAAAGCCAAACTCCTGCGGCCGTACGCCGAGGGATGTGTGACCCACGCGCGAGCAGGGACGCTTGCCGGGCGGAGGTGGCTGCATCGGTTCCTCCGAACCGAAAAAGCGGTCAACAAGCTCATTGGCACCATCGCACCGCGGTATACACGGCGCACCAGCGGGTTTCTTCGGATCGTCGCGGCCGGACGACGCCGTGGCGACGGGGCGGAAATGGCGGTTATCCAGTTTGTCGAATAGAGATGGCGGCCACGCAAAAAATCATCATCGATGCGCAGGGGCAAAAGCTTGGTCGGCTCGCAAGCCGAATCGCGCTTCTGCTTCGCGGGAAGCACCTCGCATCGTACCGGCCAGAGAAGATTGCCGACATCCGCATCGTGGTGAAGAATTGCCACTTGCTCGCACTTTCTGCAAAAAAGCGTGATCAAAAGCAGTATAAAAGAACGTCGGGATACCCGGGAGCGGTCAAAACACTTCTGTTGCGCGACGCGTTCGCTCGTGATCCTCGCGCCGTGCTCCTCCGCGCGATCAGGGGGATGTTGCCCGCAAACACCCATCGCGCGCGCCTCCTTCACTCCTTGCAACTCGAATAATCCTATGGCAGAGAAACGAACAAAAGCACGTCCAGTGAAAGCGCGAACAACAAAAAAGAAGGTTGTTCGCAAACACGCTCCCGCCAAGCCGGCGAAACCGGTGCAACCCTCGCCAGAGAAGCCGAAGGCGATCGTCCAGCGCACCTACCTGTTCTCGGTCGGAAAGCGCAAGACGGCGATCGCGCGCGTCCGACTGTACCAAAACGGCAGCGGAACGATTACGATCAACAAGAAAACACTCGCGGAGTACTTCCCCATACACGTTTGGCAGACGATCGTCATGCAGCCGCTGGTCCTTACGGGGTACACGCGCGGGGACTTCTCGATTAAGGTTGCGGGCGGCGGCGTGCAAAGTCAGGCAGAAAGCAGCCGCCACGGGATCGCCCGCGTCCTTCTTCTTGCAGATCCGGACTATCGAAAGGTGCTCAAGCCAGCCGGCCTCCTTACGCGCGACGCTCGAGTGAAAGAACGCAAGAAATATGGACTCAAACGTGCCCGTCGCGCCCCCCAGTGGCAAAAACGGTAATCAAGAAGCGACAACAGCTCAACCGGCCCCAGTACATGGTGCAGTCCTGCATGCTGACCGGATAGCGAAGAATACCTCGTACCTCACCGTCGCACTCATCTTCCAGAAGGTCATCTCTCTGGTCTATTTTGTCTATATTTCCCGCACGGTGGGCCCGCAGAACGTCGGCTACTACCTCTCGGCGATCGCCGTGACGACCGTCCTCGGCTTTTTCATTGACTTGAACTTCTCCCAAGCACTGATCCGCGAGACCGCAAAGAAGCCAGAGAAGACCAACGAGTACCTCAATGCGGCCGTGACGATCAAATGCTTTACCGCCGTTCTTGCCTACGCGGTCGCGCTGCTCTACGTTCACCTATTCCACCTGCCGGCAATCGTGCAATCGCTCGTGGTCATTACGGGGCTCATTATGATCCTCGACTCGCTGACGCTAAGTTTCTACAGCATCTTTCGCGGTCACCAGAAGCTGCAGTATGAGGCCATTGGGACGATCGTGAATAAAATCATTGTCACGACGTTTGGGGTCATCGGCCTCCGCCTCGGGTATGGCGTGCACCTGCTTGTTCTCGCTATTCTCGCCGGGAGCGCATTTAATCTCGTCTACGTCGGCATCCTCCTTTTTCGCAAATTGCAGTGGCGGCCGCGCCTCCGGGGGGTGTACGATGACGTGCGCTATCTTGCAAAAATCGTTGTTCCCTGGTTTGCCCTCGGCGGGATTTTTGTGACGATCTACGGCTACATCGATCAAGTGCTGCTTTCAAACCCGCTGCTCGTCGGCGCACGCGGAGCAAGTTACCTCAGCTGGTACGGAACAGCGTACAAGTTGACATTTGCTTTTCAATTTCTGCCTGCCGCGGTCGTTGCCGCATTCTTCCCCGCGATGAGCGCGTATTTCATCTCAGACAAAGAAAAACTCAAAACAACGTTTGAGCGATCGCTTTCCTACCTCTTGATCCTCTCCGTGCCGCTTTCCCTTGGGATCTACACCCTGGCGGACAGAATCATCCTCTCGCTCTATACGCGGGCGTATACGGCGTCAATTTTTCCGCTGCAAATCCTCATCCTGAGCATTGTGTTCATCTTCCTCAATTATCCGGTCGGGTACCTTTTGAATGCCGCTGACCGCCAGCGGAGGAATACGATCCATGTCGGTATCGCCATGGTGGTGAATATTCTCTTGAACCTGTTCCTTATCCCTCGCTTCACCTTCGTCGGAGCGGCGATCTCATCAACGATTTCGAGTGTCCTTCTCGTCACGCTGGGCCTCATCGTAGCAAAACGCATTGTTGCTTTTCGGAGCTGGCCGCTTCTGGTCACGGCACTAAAAACGGTCGTCGCAGCAGGGACGATGGCGGTTGGTCTTTGGTACCTCAAGCATCGTTCTGGTCTTTTCACGTTGATTCCGCTTGCGGTTCTGTGGTATTTCGTCGTTCTCCTCCTTCTTCGAGGAATCCGCATCAGCGACGGGGTTTCATTGTATCAATCGGTGAAACGGAAGGTCGTTCATGTCCACGACGATGAAACGCGACCTGTTTCTCACTCTTGATTTTCCGCCATCCACTGGCGGTATCGCGCGGTACTCTCTTTCGTTGCTGCGTGTTTTTGGCAAGCGCCGGTGCATCGTGCTTGCTCCACGAAGAAGGGACACGACCGAGGGAGAAGTCAATCTTCCGCCTTCAATAACACTTCGGCGACGGCAGCTCCTCGGCCCGCCGTGGATATGGCCACGCTGGATGCCGCTGCTTGTTCACACTATTTGGGAGACGCTGCGGTCACGCATCACTCTTCTCCATGTCGGGCAACTTCTCCCCGTTGGAACCGTCGCACTTTTCCTCCACTGGCTCTTCGGTGTTCCGTATATCGTCTATGTTCACGGCCTTGACCTTCTTTCTTCAAGAAAGATGCCGAGAAAAAAGGCGCTCGCGCAGAAGATACTTCGTTCGGCCGAACGGATTGTCGCCAATAGTGAATCAACCGCACGTTTACTCAGAGAAGATGGCGTGACGCGAGATCGGTTGCTCATCGTCCGACCGGGATGTACCATGATCGGCGTCGTTCCAGAGAAAGAGCGTGTTGCTCAACTCCAGCACCGCTATCACCTTGAGGGGAAAACGGTTCTGCTCACCATTGCCCGGCTGGTGGAGAGAAAAGGAATCGATGTTGCCCTGCGCTCTTTTTCCCGTCTCGCGCCAGCATATCCGAACGCGGTCTACGTTATTGTCGGCGAGGGGGATGATCGGCAGCGGCTCGAACGCTGCGCGCAAGAAAACGGCGTGGCGGAGCGAGTGCTGTTTCTCGGAAAGTCGCCAGAGAGCGATCTTGCAGCATGGTATGCTCTGTGTAGTCTGTTTCTGCTCGTGCCGCATTCCAACAAGGGGGAGGACATTGAGGGATTTGGCATCGTCTATCTCGAAGCTGCGGCGTTCGGTAAACCGGTAATCGCAAGCAGGACCGGCGGGGTCGCAGAAGCGGTTGTTGATCAGCAGACCGGCCTTTTGGTGCCGCCGGAAGACGAGAAAGCAACAGAAGCCGCGCTTCGCGCCCTTCTCGATCACCCAGAGCGGGCGCAGCTGCTTGGCGCAAACGGCAAACGGCGCGTGGAAGCCGAGGGTCGTTGGGAGCAGCGCACGGCGCAGTTACGCCGCTGGCTCGAGGAAAAGCACCCACAAGCATAAGCGTATGGTCTACGACCTGCTGTTACTCAACATGAGTCGTGAAGCCGATTGGCGGCGTGGCGTCGTCAATCGCAACGCCGCAATTGCATCGGAACTTCGTTCAAGCCGACGTATACGAAAAATACTCAGTATTGATTTTCTTCCTCATACCTATCGTCGTGCGCTGCGCGTTTGGTGGCAGGACGTACGCGACGGCCATGTTGGAGGAAAGGAGCAGGCGTCACTCTTGACACGGTTCTCATCGCTTGACCATGAACGGCGCTACCACTGCGCGAGTATTGTGCCGATATTCTCCGAGGAATACTTCCTCAGAATGGTCGAGCGTTTTTTGCGTCAGCACGGATTCTCAGAGACAATCCTTTGGTCGTACCTTCCGACGTACGTCAAAGCGTTCACGCGCCTTCCGGTGCGTCTCTCGGTTTTTGATGCTGTTGATGATTGGTCGTGCCATCCGGCGTATCGATCTCTACGCAACGCGCTGAACAACAATTATCGTTTTCTTGAAGAACACGCAGGGACGATTTTCACCGTCTCACGAGAACTCAAAAACAAATTTCCACATCATCGTGCGGTGCATTGGATTCCGAACGGTGTTGACGTGAATCGTTTTGCAACGAGAGAGCCACTGTCGCCATACGGTACGGAACAACGACCGCGAATCGTCTATGTGGGGGTGATCCAGGAACGCGTCGATCTTGCGCTGCTTGCCTGGCTGGCGCGTGAACGACCGGGGTATCTCTTTGTACTGATTGGACCCGTTTGGAGGGGAATGGACATTACGCAGCTTCAAAAACTTTCCAACGTGCGCTTTCTCGGTTTTCAGCCGGCGAATCGCGTTCCGGCGCTCTTGCACCATGCATCGGTCGGCATCGTTCCGCACCGGCACGACACATTTGTCGAGTCGATGAATCCGATGAAGATCTATGAGTATCTTGCTGCTGGCCTCCCCGTCGTTGCAACGCATGCCGAGGGTTTTGAACGGTACGCGCCAGCCGTACGGAGAGCGAAACGGCGAGAGGACTTTCTCGCTGCGCTGGACGAATGGATCACTCGTCCGCCGCCGCCGGATATTTGTCGGTCGCTTGTCCAGCGCGACCGATGGTCGGACCGGTTCGCTTCAATGTGGGACATCCTTGCACCATCGCTCACGTAGGGCTTCACGAGAAGCGAGGAATTGAGTACACTGCAGCATGCATGAACCCACAACGAAGGTCTTTTCTGTATGATCGATATTAGCGTCATCATTGTCAGCTGGAACGTCTCGGAGCTTTTGGAAAGCTGTCTCACCTCTCTCCGTCGCGAAACGGGGATCACCAAGGAGATCCTTGTCGTCGAGAATGCATCACGCGATGGGAGTGCAGACATGGTCAGAGAGAAATTTTCTGACGTGGTGTTGATTGTCAACAAAGAGAACCGCGGATTTGCCCGCGCAAATAATCAGGGAATCCGTCGTGCTCGCGGGCGGCACATCCTCCTCTTGAATCCCGACACCGAGGTCCACGCAGGAACGTTAGCAACGACAGTGCGCACGCTTGACGAGCACCGAGAGATCGGGATTCTTGGCTGCAGCATTTTCGGGAAAGACGGCGTTCGGCAACACTCCGTTCGACGTGATCCAACGCTCAGCTCGCAACTGCTCATCCTGCTCAAGATGCACGTTTTTTTCCCGAAGCTCTCCGCGCTGCAACGATATTTCGCGGTGGATTTCTCGTACACGCACGCAGAAGACGTCGAGCAGGTCATGGGTGCGTTTCTTGCATTCCCTGCGCAACTCATCGAACGTATCGGGCTGCTGGATGAGGGATTCTTTCTCTGGTTCGAAGAGGTCGATTATTGCAGACGGACGCGCGCTTCAGGTCTTCGCGTGCGCTTTGACCCGATGATCACCATCACCCATGCAGGAGGGGAGAGCTTTGGCCAGCTACTGAGTATCGAGCAGCAGCTGCTCTTCAACCGGAGTCTTTTGCGATACTTCCACAAACAGCATTCCCCGCTTGCTTTTGCCCTGCTGGCGCTCCTCACACCACTGAGCATCCTCCTCGCGGCACTTGAGCCAATTGTCAAACGCTGGTATGTTCCAAAACCTCTTCGGTAGAACATTTGAAAAGGCACTCGCAGGGTTTGTGATCGTGACGCTTGCGTCCTGCGCAACATTCTTTTCGCCGCTTGCCTTCCAGAGCACCTTTTGGGTGCTGCTGGCCATCGTAGCAATTCTCGGCGCTTGGAAGTTGCAGTACGCCGTGTACGTCTTTCTCGCAGAAATCTTTTTTGGTTCACAGGGACGACTATTCAGCGTTACCATCCACGGTTTTTCGCTCTCGCTTCGCATGGGAATCTTCATCATTCTCCTCGTCCTCTGGCTGTTGCAGAGAAAGAAAAACGCCCTTGGAAGGATCTTTTCTACGCCAGTCGGTTGGTGGTTGTTCCTTCTCTCTGTTCTCGTCGCGCTCGGTGTTTTGATCGGCTTCCTCTACGGGAGTAGTGCTCGCTTTTTGTATTTCGATGCGAACGCATTTCTCTTCGTGCTCTCGGCACTGTGGATATTCGCAACGGTTCGCACGCGAGAACACCTTTCCGACATATTCCAAATTCTGGCGGCGAGCGTGGTTTTCCTCTCGCTCTTCACGCTCGCGCTCTTCTTTCTTTTTTCGCACGGGTATTCTGTAGTTCCAGAAGTGTACCGCTGGGTCCGCGACACGCGCATGTTCGAGATCACCGCAATGGGGAATAACTTCTTTCGGGTTTTTTCTCAGGCGCAGTTCTACAGTCTTGTTGCGTTTTTTCTTTTGCTGCCCTTCGCAGTGCTCTCACCCGGAACCTTCAAGCAGAAACGCGGAGTGTTGTTGCTACTGTTCTTAACGAGTTGCACGCTTTTCGTCAGCATGTCAAGAAGTTTTTGGGTTGCAGCGGTGTTGATCGGCGGCGCAGTCGTGCTCCCGCTTTTTTTCAAACTGGGGGGAACAATCAAAAAGGGGGCAGGATACGTGGGAATCTTTCTTGGAGCGATGCTCTTCGAAGCGCTCCTGCTTTCGTTTCTTGCGAACTTTCCGGCCATTTCTGGCCGCCCAGGGTCACCGACAACGCTTCAGGTACTGAGTGAACGCTCGACCGACACAACGGAGGTTGCCGCAACGAGCAGATACGCGCTCTTTTCTCCGCTCCTCCGTGCGTCGCTTCGCCACCCTTTTCTTGGATCAGGATTCGGGACGACCGTGACCTACTCCACGCGAGATCCACGCATCGTCACGCAGACCGGCGGTACCTACACCACCTACGCCTTCGAGTGGGGGTACTTGGATATTTTCCTCAAACTGGGCGTGGTCGGCCTATTTGTGTTCGTCGGGCTTTTTGTCGCGCTCATGCGTGAACTCTGGTCAATTTTTCTTGCAGCGAAAGATCCGTTGGTGCGCTTTTGCGCTCTCGGGCTTTTCGTCGCGATCATTGTGCTGTACGCAACCCACGCGCTGAGCCCATATCTCAATCACCCGCTTGGTATCGGGCTGCTCATTCTCGTTGCTGCGCTCCTCGGTGTTCTTCGCAGCGATGTATCGGAGAAGACGTTCGCCCCATGACCTGCCGGCTCACCATACAGATTGTCACCTGGAACAGCGCATCGGTCATTGACGAAGCGCTCGTTTCATTAAAAAAACAGTCCTTCAAGGCGTATCGGTTGGTGATTATCGACAACGGCTCGTCCGACGATTCGGTCGTGCGGGCGAAGCGTATCTTCCCTGACGCAACCTATGTTGAGAATCAGCAGAATCTTGGGTTCTCCGCGGCGCATAATCAGGGGATTCGCTTGGCGGAAACGGAGTACGTCGCTATCGTTAATCCCGACATTGTCTTCACGCAGGATGCGCTTGGGGTGCTACTCGACCGGCTCGATCGGAACCCGAAGATCGGGAGCATCACGGCCAAACTCTTGAAGAACGGCGTCAAACCTGCTATGATCGACGCTGCGGGCATTACCGTTCATCGAAATCGGGTATTCCACAATCGCGGCGAAGGGGAAGAAGACCATGGACAGTACGATACCCCACAGGAGGTGTTTGGCAGTTCGGGAGCATTCGTTGTCTATCGGCAGACCGCACTGGAGTCCGTCCGCATTGGCGAGGAATACTTCGATGAGGCGTTTTTCGCGTATAAAGAAGATATCGATATCGCGTGGCGCCTCCGGTTCGCGGGATGGCTAAACTTTTATGAGCCGGGAGCAACGCTCCTGCACCATCGCTCAGCACGGCGGGAGCATGTGCGTGCCATCGTGCGATCCGGAAGAGCGAAATCTGCGTTCTTGAGAAGGATTTCGTACAGAAACCATTTGCTGTTGTTGATCAAGAATGATCGGTATCGAGAATGGTTTTTTCCGCTCCCGCGCGTGTTCCTGTATGAAATCGGCAAATTCATCTACATCCTTTTTCGAGAGCCGGCAACGGTGATGGGATTCTTCGAAGCGATCCGCGCCATACCGCTGATGAGAAAAAAAAGGAAGATTGCCATGCGTTGTCGTGTCGCTGCGGCAGGGCTGCTCTCTCGATGGTTCGTGTAATCATGGATATTTCCATCATCATCCTCAACTACAAATCGCGGGGGCTGCTGAAGCAGTGCCTGCGGGGAATCCTCCTCCAAAAAATCCCTTTGGCGTACGAAATCATTGTCGTTGACAACTGCTCTGGCGACGGGACGGGAGAGATGATGAAAGAGGAGTTCCCGCATATCCGGTTTCTTCAGTCGGATCACAACGGAGGATTTGCGCAAGGGAACAACCTCGGCATTCTCCAGTCACGCGGGAAGTATTTGCTCATCCTGAACCCGGATATTGCCGTGCTCAGCAACGCAATTGAGACAATGCACCGGTTCATGGAGGAGCACCCAACCGTCGGTCTCTGCGCGCCAAAGCTCCTCAACCCCGACGGAAGCGTACAGACGTCGTGCCGCACATTCCCCACGGTGCTCACTATCTTTCTTCGTCGATCGCCCATCGGACGACTTCCCTGGGCACGGCGCCGGCTTCGGCACTTTTTGATGTTGGAATGGGATCACGCGAGCAACCAACCCGTCGATTGGGTACTGGGGGCGTGTCTTATGGTCCGGCGAACGGCCATGGAGTCGGTGGGTTTGATGGACGAGCGTTTTTTTCTCTACTTTGAGGATGTTGACTGGTGCAGGAGATTCTGGCAAGCTGGGTTTCCAGTCTACTATCTCGGTCATGACGCTGAGCTCGTCCATTACCACCAGCGGATGTCGGCGACAAATCCGGGATTATCTGGGGTCTTCAGCTACACGACACGCGTTCACATCGTCAGCGGGATAAAGTATTTTGCGAAGTATCACCAGCAACGTTTGCCAGAGAGACAAGTAGCGACGGAACAATGGAAACACAACTGAAAACAACCAATTTTCTCGACCAGCGGAAAAAAAGAGGACGACGGTGGATGAAGACTCTCTTCGTCGTGATCGGTGGGATTGTGCTCATCGCCGCGATTCTCGCTGTTCTCTATCAGCAGCCGCTGCGCGCGCTTCTCGTAGACGCACAAGAGGGCAAGGAGAACATCCTAGCCGCAGAACCGTTGCTCAAGGAGGAAAAGTTCTCAGAGGCGCATGCGAAAATAGAAACGGCGTTGAAGAGTTTTCACAACGCGGAACGGGAAGTACAGAAATTGCGTTTGCTCAAGTACATTCCTGGCGTTGCACGGCAGGTCAAGGCGGTCGAAAATATCGTCAACGTCGCGTTACAAACGGGAAAAGCGGCAGCAACGCTCACGGAGGTTGCCGATCGCGTGACACAACCGATCCAGAAAGACGGAGAAATCACCTTTGCGAAGATTTCTCCGGACGAGAAACGGAGCATTCTCGAGCTGGTGACGCAAGCGGAACCGGATATCGAGGGTGCGAAAGCCGATCTCGATCTTGCCATCTACTACCTCAACAACATACCGGAACACGGTCTACTGCCCCAGCTCGGGCGCACCATCAAACCCATTCGGGAGCAACTCGTAAAAACACAACAATCCGTTGAGGCGCTCATGCCCGCGGTTCGCGTCGTGCCGGGTTTCGTTGGCTACCCGGCGCAAAAAACCTATCTTTTTCTTCTGCAGAACAATAACGAACTGCGGCCTTCGGGCGGGTTCATCGGCACGTACGGAATACTGAAATTGAAGGACGGGGAAGTGCAATCACTGCATACCGAAAATATCTACAATCTGGATTCGCAGGCAGAAGCATTCCTGAAACTCGACCCTCCCGCACCGCTGAAAAAATACCTCCAATCAACGCAGTGGTACCTCCGCGACGGAAACTGGTCACCGGATTTTCCTACCTCCGCAAAGCAGGTCTTAACGATGTACGATCTAGAGACACGGGTGACAAACGACCTTGACGGCGTTATCGCTATCGATCCGACGTTCGTGCAGTCCCTCATGAAATTGACGGGGAACATCACGGTTGACGGGGTGACGTTCACGCCGAAAAACGTCGTCGACCAGCTGCAGTATCAAGTCGAAGTCGCGTTTGTGCACAAGGGACTTTCTGACGCGGAGAGAAAAGACATCATCGGTCAAATGTCGCAAATTCTTTTTCAACGGCTGTTGACCCTTCCCAAAAATCAGTGGGGAGATCTTCTCAAAATCTACCAACAGAGCATCAAAGAGCGACATTTTCAACTGTATCTCTCCGATTCCGAAGCAGAGCAGGTGGTTCTTGATCAGGGTTGGGGCGGAAACCTTCGATCAACAAAGAATGATTATCTCTTGGTAGTGGATGCAAACCTCGCGAGTCTGAAAACCGATCAAGCACTCGAGCGGTCAATCGACTATTCCGTGAAGAGAGATGCAGATGCGCTGGTCGCTTCGCTCAAAATCCACTATCGCAACCAGGGAGCGTTTGATTGGAAGACGACGCGGTACCGAACGTACACACGCGTCTACGTCCCCCAGGGGAGCACGCTGCTCACACACACGGGATATCTTGAAAACGACAAACTCCATGGTGCAAAAGAGGGGAGTGTTGATTCGTCGGAAGACCTCGGGTGCACCGTCTTTGGCGGATTTACGTCGGTCGAGCCGAAAGAAGAACGGACAATCGAATTGACCTACCGGCTCCCGAAGTATCTTGCCGATGCATACAACGCCGGCACGTACCAGCTGGACGTCCAGAAGCAGGCCGGGACGATCAGCCACCAGCTCTCTCTTGACATTCAGGCGGGCGGTCGTCTACAATCGTACTCTCCTGATGGAAACCCCACGGTCGACGGCTCAACACTTCGCTATGCAACGGACCTTCGTCAGGATCGAGTTTTCTCGGTCACTTTTCACCCATGAGTATCTTCAACCGCCGGATCGGCATTGATCTGGGTACCGCAAACACACTTGTCCATTTGCCCGGCAGGGGGGTCGTGATCAACGAGCCCTCCGTTGTTGCAATCTCCATCCACGATAAAAAAGTTCTCGCCGTCGGTGACGAGGCAAAAGAGATGCTCGGACGGACTCCAGATACGATTGTCGCGTCGCGGCCGCTTCGTGATGGGGTCATCGCGGACTATAAAACGACAGAGAGCATGCTCCGGTACTTTATCAATAAAGCCGTTGGCGGTGTCAAACTCTTTCGTCCGGAGGTCATGGTCGCGGTCCCGGCAGGCATCACCTCAACGGAGCGCCGCGCGGTGATTGACGCGACGCTGCAGGCCGGTGCCACAGCGGCCTATATTATCAAAGAACCAATCGCCGCCGCAATCGGATCAGACATCCCCATCGGCTCCGCGTCTGGACACATGATCGTCGACATGGGGGGCGGGACGACCGAGGCAGCCGTCATTTCGCTCGGCGGTATCGTCGCGAGCAACTCCGTTCGGTTGGGTGGATATAAACTCGACGGAGCAATCCAGGAGTACATCCGCAGAAAGTATGGGTTGGCAATCGGGGAACGCACGGCAGAAGAGCTGAAAATCCAAATTGGCTCCGCACTCCCGCTTGAGCAGAAGCTCTTTTCTGACGTTCGGGGGCGGGATACCGTCACGGGACTGCCAAAGACCATCACGGTGGGTTCTGACGATATCACCGAGGCAATTACGGATACGTTGGCGGGAATGGTCCAGGGCGTGAAGGTCGTGCTGCAGGATACCCCTCCGGAACTTGCCGCAGATGTCATCGACAAGGGGATGGTGCTCTCCGGTGGAACCGCGCTGCTTCGGAACATCGACACGCTGATGTCACAAGCGACAGGGGTGGCGACCTACCGTGCGGAGGATCCACTGCTCTGCGTCGTCAAGGGAACTGGTGTCGCGTTGGAGAACCTTGAATCATACAAGCGAAGTCTTTTGAGCGCAAAATAATGGTCATCGGCATCGAAGCCGCGCGTGCGAATGCGAAGGAGAAAACCGGCACGGAACAGTATGCCTGTTCGATCATCACCTCGATGGTCGCCCTCGACCATGAGACGGATTTTTTTCTGTACACCGACAAACCACTGACTGACCCTCTCGCGCATCTCGGACCGAACGTCCATGAAAAAATCCTCCGCTGGCCACCACGTCGGCTCTGGAATCAGGTTCGGCTTTCTCTGGCGATGTTGAGAAAAAAACCGGATGTCCTTTTCCTTCCGGCGCACACGATTCCGCTCGTCCACCCAGCGGCGACCGTCACCATGATTCATGACGTCGGTTTTGACCGGTCGCCACAACTCTACGCCGCGCGGGAACTTGCCTACCACC
>JAZDGG010000017.1:0-20177 GCA_043807225.1 bacterium
GGTAGGTGCTGAAAAGGAGCACGGCGAGAAAGATGGCGCGGAGGAAGAGGATATCGGCAGACGCGTGCGCGCCGAAAAGCAGAATCGGCAGCGCAGAGAGAGCACTCCAGAGTGGACCGTACGGCGACGGAAGATGAAAGAACATCGGGTTCAGCGTCGTAATAAACGGACCGGAAAAATACTCCGCAATCGTCGTCGTGTACGGGTTCAATCCCGCAGCGGTCACCTGCCCATAGTAGAGGGAGTAATACACATCGCCGGAGGTCAGCGGTGGGATAAAAAAACAGAGCAACCCGAGAAGAAGCGCTCCGAAGAGGATTCTCCGAATGCCGATGTGTCGGAACCACGCATCTCCCGCTCGAACGATCCTCCAGTACGCGAAAAAGAGCAATGGGAGGAGGAGAAAAACCATGATGGCCCCCACATGTCTGCCGGATTGGTACACATAATAATCTCCAGACTCCGTCGAGGTGGCGGTGTGAACAACAAAGAACATCAGAGCAAAAAAGATCAGTGTAAACCCAAGACGCGGTCGAGAGGTAAATCGGAAGAGTGATCGTACATTCACACGAAGCGGCATCGGGTGCGTCCTAGGATTTATGGAAACGTTTCCGCTTGGGTGCCGGGAACGAGTTGTTGGCTCTTTTTCAGTTGGTAGATCGTCGCGTCAGCGTCGTCGTAGACGACCCGGAACGCCGGTTGTTGCTCCATGGTCTTCTGAAACGCCTGGTGATCCTTGGTGACGACTACCGTGGTACTCTTAAGGTCGTTGACAATGATTTGTGTTGCGTCGCTCGTCCGGTTCCCGCTGGTCAGGTCTGCCCATCGCTGGTAGAGCGCCCGATCGTACTGGAACATAAATGTTGGATCGAGGCCGACGATAAACCGGTTATGGTCATCGTGATAAAACAAACTCGGGAACTCGTCCCAGTCGCTCTGCACCACGACGCTGTCCTTTGGCGTATGATTGCGCAGCCACGTGCCAACGCCGGCAAGATACTCCGGTCGAAAACCGGACTGCATGTCCCGAATGAGTTGTCGTTCGTCTCGCACCACGACCATGACCGCCGCTCCCGCAATATACAGCCCCAGGAGGATAGCGAGCCCCACCCGCTTCCCCATCAGTGCGTACATGCGTTTCGCCGCGCTCAGTAGTGATCCCGGAATTCCGTCACGAAGGGCAAACGCCGCGAAGAGTGTTGCAAGCGGCACATAGAGCTCAACGTATCTGCGGGATTTGAGCGTAATGAGAAAGAGAAATACGGTGAGGAGAAAGAGCGTCCAGCTTTCTTTGCTCTGCCGTCGGCGCGCGAGCACGAGGGCGACAAGACCAAGGAGCACTACGATGGAAACGAAAACGGTGTTGGCGATCAACTCGACAAAGCCGTACGGATGCCACTCACCGCCGACGTTCACGACATTCTGAAAATTCACGATGCCAATTTGGATCAGCTGTTGCCAATAAAAGAAAAGGTTCTTCGGGAAATACGGATTGATGAGTAGTCCAGCGCAGAGACCAAGGATGATGGCATAGAGGGGAAAGAGACGCCGATCGGCAAGAAACCGTGAGAGCGAGAAACGACGCAGGGAGAAATGCCGAAAGACGGAGGCAACGATGCTCCGGTGATGCCAGTCGTGTACAAGAGTAACAGCAACAAAGACCGCGCCGAAGATCCCAAGGAGGGTAAAGCCGCCATACGTCCATACATAGAGAAAACCGAGAATCGCTAGTGGCCAGATTCGCCGAGCAAAAAGAAGCCAGAGCCCGACGAGCAGCAGGATGAGGGAAAGCCCCGGAGCTTTGACGAGGTTGATGCGAAAGAGAAAAGGATTGGTGAAGAGAAGAATGAGAATGAATACCCACCACCATCGTACGCGGTGATGGATCAGAAACGCGGCGAGGAGGGCAAAGAGTGCCGCATTAATACAGATCGTCGCGAGCTTCGCCCCAAAAACCGGCTCAAACAGGGCGACGAACGGAACGAGAAAAACGTGGTAGAGAAGATGCTGATCGGTGTAATAGTTTGTCAGACCGGTGAATGCCAGCCACGGAAAGTGCTCGACCACCCCTTGCCGCTGAATCAACTGTGCCATCTTGATGTGGTAGAACGAGTCGGGGTCGGGGAAAACCGGCTTCATCTGCAGAAAGAGAAACCAGGAGAACGAGACGAGAAAAACCACAAGAATCGCTAGGGTAAACGTTCGCGTTGAGATGTGTGATGTTGGTCGGTGCATGGCAAAGAGTGATAGTAGGAGGAAGGGGAGAAAGTAAGTATACCAAGATTTTCCCAAAGCGCCTCCTGCCCAAGCATGGGTGACAGGAGGCGAAATGATTATTCTTTATGCTACCGTGTCCGCTTGTGCTGTCAACTGCATTCCTTGCGAATAATCTCAATAAGAACGATCACGAGTCACGGGGCGAAGCAAAACGGAATACCTCGATCTTCGTCCCATGCCGCGACGTGCGGAGAAATTGGACCGTTTCCTCACACGAAAGCGACGACCGATTTCACAGAACTTTTATTGACGAACGCGATAAAAATTGCTATAGTTGGCGGGACTGGTGGGGCTTTTTGCATAGACGAATGTCCGGACACTCCAAGTGGGCACAAATAAAGAGGCAGAAGGGTGTCGCAGATGCGCGCCGCGGAACGCTGTATACCAAATTGGCAAACTTGATCAGCGCGGCTGTCCGCGAGGGAGGAAAAGATCCAAAAATGAACTTTCGACTCCGTTTGCTGATTGACAAAGCCCGTTCGGTGAATATGCCGAGCACCACTGTCGATCGGGCGATCAAGCGCGGCGCCGGAGAACTTCCCGGCGGCACAATTGAACGGGTGACGTATGAGTGTTACGGACCCGACGGCATCGCCTGCATTGTTGAGGCCGTGACGGATAATACGAATCGAACAACGTCTGAGCTTCGCCACCTGCTCTCCCGCTACGCCGGCCGGCTTGGTTCGAGCGGCAGTGTTCTCTGGATGTTCGAAGCAAAAGGAAGGGTTGAAATCCCCAACTCGCCACTCTCGGAAGAAATTGAACTCTCCCTTATTGACGCAGGAATGGCTGACTCGGTTGTGTCTACAAACCGTCGTCTGCTCTATACCGACCCGGAAAATCTCGAGAAGCTGAAGACCGGTGCGGAACAGAACAAGCTCACGGTGAGCGACTCGGAGATTGTGTATGTTCCAAAACAAGAAACGCTTGTGACTCCCGAGGATCGAGAACAATTCCACACATTCCTCGACGAGCTTGATGCTCTTGATGACATCACCAACGTCACGACAAATGCCGCGGAGGTCTGATCGCATCCTTGGGCTGGATCCTGGGTTTGCGCGAACTGGTTTTGCGGTCCTTGACGTGCACGGGAGAAACCCGTCAGTGATCGTCTATGGGTGTATCGAGACACCGTCGAGGGATCCGTACGCAGAGCGTCTTTTGCAGCTTGAGCGGCGGGTCGCTGAACTTCTCGATCGTTATCACCCAACCGCTGCTGCTCTTGAAAAACTCTTCTTCTGCAAGAACGTCAAAACGGCGATTGCGGTCGGGCAAGCACGTGGTGTGCTGCTCCTCACGCTTGCGCGTAGAGGGCTCACGCCGATTGAGCTCACGCCGCAGGAAGTGAAGATGGCTGCGACCGGGTACGGATCCGCAAAGAAACACCAGGTTCAGCGCATGATGCAACTCGTGCTTCGTCTCCCGCATCCCCCAAAACCCGATGATGCGGCGGACGCGCTCGCGATCGCCATCACGGCGGCACAGTACCGTCGGCTCACCACGCACGTGGCAGCAGTGTCACCAGCAGGAAAAAAACGTCGATCTACTCCATGAAAAACCCCCTTTCTATCGTTTCTGTCGCAGCCGAAGTGCAGCCGTTCTCAAAGGCCGGCGGCGTTGCCGATGTCGCAAGCCAGCTCCCCAAGGCGCTCGCGCGGCTTGGGTTTCAGGTGATCGTTGTAACGCCGCTCCATGGGGGAGTTGATCGTGAAAAACACCGGTTGCGACTGATTGCGGAAAACGTCCCGATACATATCGATGACACGAGTGCTCGCTTTGCGGATTTTTGGCAGGGGCAGCTCCTTGAGAACCTCCCTGTGTATTTTATTGACAACAAAAAATATTTTTCGAGTCATAAACGAATCTACGGCACGCAGTACCAGAATACCCGATACCTTTTCTTTAACCTCGCGGTCTTCAAGCTGTTGAACTTTCTCACGTTCTCTCCGGATATCCTCCATTGCCACGACTGGCAGACTGGCCTTCTCCCGCATCTCCTTCATTCACGCTTTCGCATGAATCCCTTGTTCGCACACACCCATACGGTCTTTACGATTCATAATCTGACGTTTCAATTCGCGCGAGATTGGTGGGCGGTACCGCAAAAAGAAAAGGATGACGGCCGGGGCCCTCTGCCGTCCTTCAATGACAAACACCGTGTCGAAAACGTGAATTTTGCAAAACGCGCCATCCTCAATGCCGATATCATCAACACGGTGAGCGAGACGTATGCAGCGGAGATTCTCACGCAGGAATTTGGTCAGGATCTTCACCGCATCCTCCTCAATCGCCGAGATCGTTTCTTCGGCATTATCAATGGCATCGATTACTTCGACTACAACCCCGCGACTGACCCTGGTCTTTATCGACATTATGATGTGCACTCACTGTCCGTGAAGAAAAAGGACAAACTCTTCCTCCAGCGCATGACCGCCCTCCCCGAAGATGCCGAGACCCCGCTCATCGCCATGGCGGGGCGCGTGACAGAACAAAAGGGGTATGATCTTCTCGTTGACGTGCTCGAACCGCTCATGCGCCTCGACCTTCAGGTGATCGTCATGGGCGGTGGCGACAAAAAATACGAATCATTTCTTCGAAAGGCCGTCAAGAAATACCCAAAGAAGTTTGCCTATCATCCTTTCGACACGCAGAAGGTCACGCAGGTCTATGCAGGATCTGACTTCTTTCTGATGCCATCGCGCTTCGAACCGTGCGGGCTTGGGCAGATGATCAGTCTCCGGTACGGATCGGTACCGATTGTTCACGCCGTCGGGGGACTCAGTGATACCATCTCCGACTACAACCCCGCGACGATGCGGGGGCTCGGATTCGTTTTTAAGAAATATGATTCACGCGAGATGCTGATTGCGATTGCCCGCGCACTCGAACTCTATAAGAATCAAAAATCCTGGTTCCACCTCGTCGAACAAGGGATGAAAAAATCCTACTCCTGGGAAATTCCTGCTCGAAAGTACGTGACGCTCTACAAACGAGCGATGGCGACGCGCCATCAAAATGCATAGTGCTGTATACAGGGGAAAAATAACCCTGACGCTCGCGGAACGTCCCAGGGGAGTGTTGAGTGTGGTATGATACCGTAGTATGTCACCGGCACCACATCGATTACCCTGGGCAAATTTTCTCCACGTCTACCAACCCGCTGATCAGCAGCGAGATATTCTTGAAGCAGTCATCCAGCAGAGCTATCGGCCGATTTTTGAACGTCTCAAAACCGATCGGGGCATTCGGCTGACGCTGAACGTCACGGGGGCACTGTTTGAGATCCTTGATACCTACGGACACCGCGATCTCATCGATTGTCTGCGGCGAGCGGGAAAGGAAGGTCGCATTGAATTCACCGGATCGGCGAAATACCATGCGTTCCTTCCGTTTCTTGAAGACGATGAAATCGTCCGACAGATCCACCTCAACACGACAACGAATCGTTTCTATCTCGGCCCGTCGTACCGTCCACGCGGATTCTTTCCGCCAGAAATGGCGTACAAGAAGGAGCTTGCACGCATTGTCGCCGGCGAAGGATTCGAGTGGATCCTTCTTGATGAAATCGCCTGTACCGGCGTTCCTGGAGAAGTGGACTACACAAAAATCTACCGAATCAAAGGGACGTCGCTGAAGGCGTTCTTTCGCGAGCGTCGGCTGAGCAATCTCATCATGAGCGCCGTCGTGCGATCGTCGGCAACGTTGCTGGAGTCGATGCGCGAGGATCTCGCGACGAAACGCTACGTCGTCACCGCCATGGATGGCGAGACGTTCGGCCATCACCGCCCCGGGCTCGATCGGCTGCTGTTTGAGATCTTTCACACGAAGCAATTCAAGCTTGTCTGTATGTCGGATCTTCTTTCCATGTATCCAGAAACTCTTGAGATCGATCCGGTCCGGTCGACGTGGGCGAGCAGCGAACGGGATATCCTCAAGGGCGTGCAGTTTCTTTCGTGGTCTGATCCGGACAACATCCTCCACCGCTGGCAATGGAAGCTTCAGCGTCTTGTCCTCACGGAGGTGCAGGCGCTGCCGTCGTCGAAGCCGTCGCATCGCCGTGTGAGAAAACAAATGGATGTTGCGCTGGCAAGCGATCACTTCTGGTGGGCATCGGCAAAACCGTGGTGGAGTCTCGAGATGATCGAGGATGGCGCATTTCGCCTTTTGGATACGATCCGTATGATCCCTGGTGTCGGAAAGAAGAAGCTCGACCTCGCGTTGCACTATTACGAAAAAATCGTCTCGACCGCCTTCGATTGGCAGCGGACCGGAAAGATTCGCCAAATGATGGCGGAGCAGAATGAAGCGCTTCGCATCCCTTTTAAAGACCGCACCGTTGGCCGCGGTGGCACCGAGCGCGGAGTCTACGCGGCCTTTCTGCACATGATGCAGGATCTCGAGCGGAAGGCCGCCCGCGGCGGCGAGTATGAAAAAGCAATTCTCTGGCGTGATGCAGTGATGAAAATGGAGCACAAATTGGATATTTATGACGCAATCAATGTCATCGACCTCCTGCGACTCGAGATTCCTCACGAGCGAGTGGAAAAAACAATCGAGAAGTACAAAGAGCAATACCGAAAAATCCGCGGTGGTCAGCCGGAACAACGTGGGAGTTAACACGCCGCTGACGCATGATCCGTATGGTATACTGACCGCATGAACATCGTGCGTCCGCTTTCAAAACGTCTTGCTGGTGGGAAGCTTGCCGTCCTCCATCGCCCATTTATGGCAACGTACGTACGTCGTCATCTCCATTCTTGGTTTCCTGGACACACATTCATCGAGATTCGCATTCGTGATTACAGCGCCGTCCCGTTCAAAAAATCCATCGCCTATACCGTGAAGCTCCGTGATCCGAAGAATGCATTCGTGGAGAAAGAGATTCGAGCGAACATCCCCAGCTTAGACACGACGGCCGAAGCGCGGAACGCCGACGCGGCTATGCGAACGATCTGGTCTCAACCCGACCACCAAGCGCATCTCCCGATCTCGCGCCCGCTCGGCTTTGACAAATCACTTCGCACACTTTTGTATGAATCAGTGCCCGGCGACACGCTCACGAATATTCTACGCCGACAGCGCCTCCGGGCACGCTCATACGTTCAAGAAGCGGGGCGCTGGCTTGCGCGGTTGCACGCTGAACGGATCCCATACGGGCGCCGACGGTCCATGGCACTCGAGCACCGCGAGACGTTCTATTTTCGGCTGAACTTTGGCCGCTACTATCCGCCGTGTCTCGACGAGGCGAGCCTTCTGCTTGATCGCTTTCTCGCTGTCAGAAAACGGCTCGATGCGGATATTCAGCGCTGCGCAATCATGAACCACGGCGACTTTAGTCCGAATAACGTGATTATTGACGTCCGAAAGCGGAAGCTCTCGGTCATTGACTTCGGCAACGCTCGCCGATTTGACCCCATGTCTGATCTCGCCGATTCCGTCATTCAACTTTCCTTGTTCTCGTGGCAATGGAATCTGCCGCACGCTGTCGTGTCTCGGCTGAAAACGGCCTTCTTCCGCAGCTATGAACAATTGCAACCGCTTTCTCATGCGCAACGATTCCGATTTCACGTGTTTACTGCCTGGTGGTCCCTCCAGTCGCTCTCATATATTCTCGACACCTTTCATGATCCGCGAAAACATAAGAAATCAATCATTCGTGAATCGCTCGCTCGCGCACGTAATGCGCTGGCGACCCGCAGATAAATCCATCGTATTCGCGTGAAAACCCACCGAAGGTTCTTCTGGATATTAAGGTCTCAATCATGAGAAACAAGGTACAACGCATCCTCTTTGCTGCTGCCGAGGTCGCGCCGTTCGCAAAAGCCGGTGGTCTTGCAGACGTTGCGGGAGCGCTACCGCGCGCCTTGAGCGATCTTGGCCTTGACGTGCGGATTGTTCTTCCGCTCTACCGCCAGATCGATCGCACGCGCTACGCCATACGAAAGCGGCCGGAGCGGTTCACCATCCGCTTCGATGGTTTGCGGCACGTGGTGCGGGTCTTTGCCTCGACACTCCCAAAGAGTTCCGTTCCAGTCTACTTCATCGACCATCCGCACTACGAGGGCGCAGGAGACATTTACTACCAAGATGTTACCAACCAGAAAGATCAGCAGGAACTTCAGGTTGACCGGTTTCTCTTTTTCTCCAGGGTCATTCCAGAATTCCTAAAGGCCCTTCGATGGACGCCGGATGTGGTTCACTGCCACGATTGGCACACAGGCGCGGTTCCGTTTTTTCTCGCTCGCTCTAGGGAAATGTCGCGTGCGCGGCGACCTGCAACGGTCTATACGATTCATAATTTGCCACTCCAGGGAAGTGTTGCCGTTCAGCGGTTTGAGGAGTTGTGCGAGGGGACGACGCAAGACCTGCGCGTCCCGCAGGCAGCCATCCAGAGGGGGTATATCAACCTCACGAAACTTGGCCTTCTGACGGCGGATGCGCTCACCACGGTGAGTCCAACGTATGCTCGAGAAATACTCACCTCCGCCGGTGGGGCCGGGCTCGCCGGCACACTCCGTCGTCGTCGCAGCAACCTGAGCGGAATCCTCAATGGACTTGATATCGATGCGTTCAATCCAGCGACGGATTCGTCGATCGTTAACTTCACGGCGCAAACGCTTGAGCGCCGTAAGAAAAACACCGAGCGCCTCCTTCGGCGTGGCGGTCTGGAACCTCGCAGACCAGTTTGGGGGATGGTTTCACGATTGACCAATCAAAAGGGCATCGATCTCGTTTGCGAGATCATCCCACGGCTTGTACAATGGGGGGGCGCCATTGTCCTCCTCGGTTCCGGAGAACCGCGACTTGAACAGAGACTAGCGGCGCTCTCTCGGCGATACCCGAAGCAGTTATTTCTGACTATCGGTTTTGATGTCACGCTCGCACAGCAGATCTATGCGGGGTGTGACGGATTCCTGATGCCGTCGGTCTTTGAACCGTGCGGCCTTGGACAGCTGATCGCCATGCGCTATGGTGCGATTCCCATCGTCCGCGCAACCGGAGGGCTGCGGGATACTGTCACCGAGGGAAAAACCGGTTTTGTCTTCACTCGTCTGACCGGTACGGCTTTCCTCGCTGCTTGCTCAAGGTTTCTGCGACTCTTCCGAAACCAAACAACGTGGCAAGCGTTGCAGCGCCGCGCCATGGGACAGGACGTTTCCTGGTCATCACCTGCAAAGAAGTACCTCCGCGTTTATCAAAAGAGCGTCAACCGAATTCCATGATGCGCCGAAGCGAAATCCGAAAAGACTACATTGTCGATACCTACGTTATTATCGCCCCGCGTCGCAATTTGCGTCCGGCACAACTTTTTGTCCCCGAGAGCAAGGTTGATGCCCCGAAGGAGGCATGCGTTTTTTGCCCGAGCACCATTAACACCACGAGACCGATACTCCGGGTTGGATCGCGAAGAAACCGGTGGGACATCAACGTGATAAAAAACAAATTCCCCGCTGTTTCCCTTGACAATCCAAGGGCCTATGGCGTTCAGGAGGTCGTCATCGAAACCCCTGACCACGCGAAACAGCTCGACACGCTCCCGACAGCGCATGTCGCAAAACTCTTTGAAGTCTATGCCCGACGTACGCGTGCGATCCAGCGGAATCCGAATATCGAATATATCCTCATCTTTAAAAACAGTGGCGGGCGGGCGGGCGCTTCTATTCAACATTCGCACTCGCAGATCTTCGCGGCAAACTTTATCCCCCCGCGTCTACTCGAGCGGTCGCAAAAAGCTCGCGAGCACAAGCTCCGAACCCGGCACTGTGCGTATTGCGACATGATTGCATGGGAGGAGCGGAGTTCGCGCGTCGTCTACCGAGATGCCCTGCTCTCGGTTTTCTGCCCCTACGCCTCAGAGAATAGCTACGAAATCTGGATGCTGCCGCGGCGACATATCGATAACGTCGTACAGATGAACGGTAGGGAACGATTGGCGTTTGCGAAACACCTCAAACGCGTTCTGAACAAGATCAGCCGGTTGCGACTTCCGTACAATTTCTACTTCCACCAAGTCGTCAATGACGAAGACCAACATTTCTACATCAAAATCCGTCCGCGGGGAACAATATGGGCGGGCGTGGAAATTGGTTCCGGAGTGATCATCAACCCCATCCCCCCAGAAGCCGCAGCGCGGTACTATCGCGGTTAGCAAACGATGGGGGTTGCGAGGAGCAGGGTTTTTGGGTATAGTGCACCAGCATGACGGCAGAACGCCCTGGGCAAAACGACGCAGAATCACCGGTAACGGCTCCCCTTCTGGGTCGTTGTTTTCTTGATGCGGATTTTCCGTGGCGTGGCTCATGTGTCGCCATGTACTTTTGAGTATTTCTTATGCCGCGTAATCGTTTTTCGGAACGTGTTCGCTCGCCGGGTGATTGGAGATCCCGGGAGAACGAAAAACCGCGTTCCTCAAAAAGAAGGGGCAGAAGCGCACACCGCTGGTTGCGATGGGTTCTCATCGTCGTTGCGGTTCTGTTTGTCGTTGGAGTGTTCTCCTTTATTATCATGTACGCAGTATTCTCTCGGGACCTTCCTGATCCGAACAATATCAACAACCGCGTTGTCCCCCAGAGCACGCAAATTTACGATCGGACAGGGAAGCACCTGCTGTATGATATCCACGGTGATCAAAAACGTACCGTCGTGACGCTCACAAATATTGCTGATGGCCTCAAGCACGCGACGGTGGCCATCGAAGACAAGGAATTCTATAAGCACAAAGGATATGACCTGCGAGGAATTTTTCGTGCGGTGTTCAGCAACATCACTCACCTCAATCCGACCGGACAGGGCGGCTCCACCATCACGCAGCAGCTGGTCAAGCAAACGATTCTCACCTCGCGAAAAAGTTACATCCGCAAGCTAAAAGAAATTGTTCTCGCATACCAGCTGGAGAAGCGCTTTTCCAAAGACGAGATTCTCCAGATGTACCTCAATGAGATTCCGTACGGATCCAATATCTACGGAGCAGAAGCCGCAGCGCAAACGTATTTTGGCATCACGTCGAAAGAACTCTCGCTTGCACAAAGCGCGATGCTCGCCGCGCTCCCACAATCACCGACGTACTACTCTCCCTACGGAAACCACACCGACGCACTTTTTCGACGACAAAGGGTGATTCTCGACGCGATGGCAGACCAGGGATACATCACGAACGCCCAGAGAGACGCCGCAAAACAAGAAAAGGTCGTCTTTCAACCGCATCGTGATTCAATCACCGCGCCCCACTTCGTCTTTTACGTGCGAGAGCTGCTCACGGAGAAATACGGGGAACAAATGGTCGATCAAGGGGGGCTGAAGGTCATCACGACGCTCGACGTCACTCACCAAAAAGCGGCAGAAGACGCCATTGTGCGCAATGCTCCACAAAACGAGAAGCAATGGGGAGCAACCAACGCCGCCATGGTCTCTCTCGACACAAAAACCGGTCAAATCCTTGCCATGGTCGGTTCACGAGATTTCTTTGACACGGAAAATGACGGCAATTTTAACGTGGCACTCAGTCCGCGTCAACCCGGATCCTCATTCAAGCCCTTCGTCTACGCCACCGCATTTTCAAAAGGATACACATCAGAGACAATGCTCTTCGACCTCGTGACCAATTTCGACACCGGATCAGGAAAGCCTTACATCCCCCACAACTACGACGGGAGAGAACACGGGCCCGTTTCCCTTCGGCAGGCACTCGCGGGCTCGCTTAACATTCCTGCGGTGAAAGTACTCTACCTTGCCGGCGTGAACACCGTCCTCGACAATGCAGACAAGCTTGGATATACGTCGCTGAAAGATCGAAGCCGCTTCGGTCTTTCGCTTGTGCTCGGCGGTGCGGAGGTGAGTCTCCTTGAGCACACCTCGGCATACGCAACACTTGCACGGGAGGGCGTCCGTCATCCGACGACGCCAATCCTTCGCGTCGAGGACAAAAACGGAAAAACGCTCGAGCGGTATAAAAAAGTCGAGGTGCGCGCTCTCGATCAAAACGCCGTTCGCAACATCAACGGCATCTTGACCGATAACAGCGCTCGCGCGTACATCTTTGGGAGCAACAACCATCTGACGCTCCCCGACCGACCCGTAGCGGCAAAAACAGGAACGACGAATGACTACCATGATGCCTGGACGCTTGGGTATACGCCGTCGCTCGCTGCCGGCTTCTGGGTGGGAAATAATGACAATTCCGCAATGAAGCGTGGGGCGGACGGATCGGTGATCGCAGCACCAATGTGGCAGGCGTATATGAAAACGGTGCTCGCGGGCGTTCCGGTTGAAACCTTCCAGAAGCCGCCGGTGAACACCACGACCAAGCCTATCCTCCACGGCCAGATCGATGTTGTTCAAAAACTTCCGGTGGATACATTTACAGGGAAGGTTATTCCAGAATCATGCCGCGACACCTACCCAAAACAGTATGTGACAATGAAGGGATTCAAAGAAACACATACAATCCTCCGGTGGGTAGTAAAAAACACTCCGGCTGGCCCTGAACCGGCCGATCCAACGAAGGATCCGCAATATGCTGCCTGGGAGAAACCCATACGCGAGTGGGCAAAAAAACATAATTATCCAGATCTCATCAACCTCCCAATGGAGAGTTGCGATCGGCGCAGTGGAAGTAATACTCCAACCATTTCGATCACGAGCCCATCTGCCAAAGAAGAGCTGACGACGTCAATGACAACATTCTCTGCGAACGTGGCAAGTATTGAAGCGCTCAAATCGGTTACCTTCGCCATCGACGGTGAGACGATCGCGACGCTCACCGCTCAACCATTCAACTTCGACTACACCAATGCGCGCTTTCTTAATGGCACCCACGTATTCTCTGTTACTGCCACGGATGCACAGGGGGTTGAGTCCTCTTCTGAGCGTACCTTCTCCTACGCGCTCCCGAGCTCCGCTTCTATCGCCAGGTTTGTTTCTCCACAGAATAATGCCGTCTTCGCTCCATCAGATTTTCCGCTCGAGGTGAATGCACTCGTCTTCTCCCCAGCCGGCCTCGTGTCCGTCGACCTTCTTGTTGGTGGCATGATAATCGGGACGCAAGCAAACCCCTCACCTGGTAACCTCGTTTTCTCTCTCGCTTCGCTTCCTTCTGGGACACAGACGCTGACCCTGCGCGCAACACCAAAAAACGGCAGTGTGTTTACGACGACGCTGCCGATTGTTCTTCAGTCCTCCGGCGGACAGTAAATGCCAATCGACACACCTTGTTCCCCCGCGCATTCAACTGCTGAAGAATGTCGCGCTCCATATTGCGAAGCATCTGCACGAGAGCCGGGTGCTCGACTTCAATAGAGAGTACGCCCTGCACCAACTTCCGCGCATGTACTCCTTCTCTCCCCTCGCCTGGGAGTTGTTGTTGAATGATTGCAGAAAATGATGCAATTGCGTTCGCGCCAGAAATCTGCGCGCTGTTCGGAAGTTGCCCCTGTCGTTCGGCGAGTAATTCTCGCATCCGTTTCCACATGTTTCTCCCTTTCCCACCTACTGCTTGATGGGCATGATAATATAGAGATAGTCGTCATCACCCTGGGGGCGGAAAACTCCAGGGTTCGCATTGTTGACCATCTCAAAGACCGCTTTTTCTCTATGGAGGTTCGCGAGTCCGTCAAGAAGATAACGACTATTAAAAACAATGGTATTCTCTGCACCATCAATGTCTGCATCAACGGTCTGACGATTTTCACCAATCTGATTATTGGCTGCCTGAAGGGAGATGGTTTTGGGGGGAGTAAAAGAGAGGGTGAGGTCATTAATTCCTGGGCGAGAAAAGAGGCTGGTTGCGCGTACTGCCTTTACCAGCTCGTCGGTTGTCATCACTGCCCGCGTCTCATGGTTGACGGGGAGGATCTGTTCGTAATTCGGGTATTGACCGTCGATGAGCCGTGAGATGAGTTCAGTTTCGTTCGTCACAAAGAGAATCTGGTTCTCCGCGAGGTACACCGAGACGCTCTCGCCCTCCTGCCCAAGAATGCGCAAGAGCTCCTGCAGTGCCCGGACGGGGACGATGACGCTCGCATCGCTACCATGGATCCCCTGGTCAAGTTTGAGGTGTTTTTCAGCCAACCGATAGCTATCGGTTGCTACGAGGACGAGATTTTTTTCAGAAAATCGCAGAAGGACACCACTTATTTCTGGCCGTGCATCATCATACGCGGCTGCAAAAATAACTTGAGAAATTCCCTCGCGAAGCTCTTTTGCTCCACAAATATAGCCGTTTTCCTTCGGAATATGGGGGATGAGCGGAAAATCCTCTGCAGGAAGCCCATGAAGTTTTGTCTCCCCTTTTTCACTTCGCAGAACAAGGTCACCTCCACCTTCTTCCATTGTCACGGTACCTTCTTCGAGAAGCGAGACGTATTCAGTAAAAACCCTTCCTGGAACGGCACAGACTCCCTCGCGCTCAACTTTTCCTCGGATACGTTTTGTTATCCCAATTTCTAGATTAGTCGCAGAGAGAAGGATACCCGCCGCATCCCCGCGAACGAGAATGTTACTCAAAATCGGTAGCGTCGTATTTTTTGACGCAACATGCCCGACAACGAGAAGTCCTCTGGATAAGTTCTCTTGTGTGCAGACGCATTTCATAGTGAGAAAAGTTATAGAGAATAAATAGTAGTAGTGGTGGTAAGTCGGTGGAGGAGGTGGAGAAGTTGGAGAATGAAGAAAGAAGGTAAAAGAAATGGTGTGGAAGGAGAAAGTGCGGAGGTGGGGAAACGGCGGAAAAGTACAGGGACGAATTGTGCGCTCGTGGGGATGGTGAGACGGCGCGGAGCGTGCGACGTGGAATACCACACGGGGTGTCAACAGAATTTCACCACTCGCGCACCCTTTTCTCCACAAGAGGGAGAGTTATATCGAAGAAGCATACAGCCGCTGACGAAGCAGATGGATATCCTGGCGAATTTTTTCGTTCGATTCCAGTTCTTGAATGATTTTTGAACATGCGTGCATGGCGGTCGTATGGTCTCGGCCGCCGAGTTCATGGCCAATATTTGGGTAGGAACACTTGATCTCCTCGCGGAGGAGGTACATGGTGATCTGCCGGGGAACAACGAGTTCGCGCTTTCGGCTTACCCCGACGAGATCTTCCATGGTAATGTCATAGAAGTCTGCGACGACGACAAGGAGCTGTTTCGAGGTTAAAGCGCGCCGCTTCGGTTGGCTCACGAGCGACGAAAGCGTCTCTTTTGTGCTCTCGAGCGTCGGTGCGGTATTACTTAACTCGTGATACGCAAGAATACGATTGAGTGCTCCCTCGAGCTCACGTACATTACTCTGCACATGGGTGGCGATGTAGTGCACAATGTCATCTGGGAGACCCTTGCTGCGCTCTTGTGCTTTTTGTTTTAGGATAGCAATGCGCGTTTCAAGGTCGGGTTGTCCAATATCCGCAATCATCCCCCACTCAAATCGGGAAACAAGGCGGTGCTCGAGTGCAGGAATGGCTTTTGGCGGACGATCAGAGGTGATCACAATCTGTTTGTTGTTCTGGTGCAAGGCGTTGAAGGTATGAAAAAACTCTTCCTGCGTCCCCTCCTTCCCTGCGAGAAACTGAATATCATCGATCAACAGCACGTCAACAGAGCGGTAGAGCTGTTTAAAATCACTTGCTCGCCCGCGCGTGACCGCATGGATGAAGTTATTCGTAAAACGTTCGCAGGTGACATAAAGCACTTTTGCTGTAGGATTGTGCTGGAGGGCGGCATGTCCGATTGCCTGCATGAGGTGTGTTTTTCCAAGCCCAACACCTCCATAGAGAAAAAGCGGGTTGTACACAAACCCCGGTTTATCAGCAACTGCGATTGAAGCGGCCTTCGCAAGCTCGTTCCCCTTCCCAACAACGAAAGAGTTGAATGTGTATTTCGGGTTGAGGCCGCTAGCCGCATCTGGCTCTGTATTTGTCGGTGTCGCTTGCGGTGTGGCGTCAGGAACGACGAAGGATGCCTTTGGGGATGGCCTGCCTATCTCGACCCGGTAGTTGACGTTTTGCACACCACTCTTTGTGATGTTGGTCAGCGCTTTAACGATTGTTCCGTGATATTTGTTTTCGAGCCACGCCTTCGTGAAGGTGTTCGGGACGGCAACAATCACCTCCCCTGAATCACACGAAGCGATGAATGTATTTCGGAACCACGTCGTAAAATTTGCCTTACTAATCGTAAGCTCCAACTCACCAAGAACCGCTTGCCAAAGTTGTTCGTTATCCATACGAACCTTCCGATTAAAAGGAGTAACAACACTGTACCACAGAAACATACTACGGAAAGGCGGAAAAAACGCAAGTGATGTTCATATCTTGTGGATGTTCTGTGCACGGCGCCCTTCCTCTTCTTAGAGGTTGCGTTATTTGTCCTATTCGCGTAAAATAGACCCGAATCTCATGCCAAAACGGACATACCAACCGAAGAGACGACGACGGAAGCGCGTTCATGGTTTCCGGACTCGCATGCGGAGCGCTTCTGGGCGCCGAACGCTGCGACGACGGAGGAAAAAAGGGCGCAAGCGTCTTACTGTGTAGGTGTATGTTGCCGCGGCAACATCGACTGACACGAGAGCGCGATATTCGCCACCTCCTTCGCGGCGGACGCGTGGCGCGCGGACGGGTTCTTCAGCTCCGCTCGCGGTACTGCGGAGGGGGAACGCTCCGCTTTACAGTCGTCGTGAGTACCCGCGTCTCAAAGAAAGCAGTGATCCGCAATCGGCTCCGTCGCCAAGTGCGTGCCCTTCTTCAGCATCGTCTCCCTCGCCTCCCGCGAGGGTACGACTTCCTCATCAGCATTCTCGCGAGGAACCCACTTCCGACGTACGACGATTTCCGTCGCGACCTCAACCATTTTTTCTCTGCCGACAGTAAAACATGAAACTCTCTTTTCTCCAACGAGCAGCTCTTGCAGTCATTCGTCTCTATCAGTGGACACTCTCGCCGGATACCGGCTGGTTTTCGTCCCTCCACCCGTACGGTGTCTGCCGGTTTACCCCGACGTGTTCGGCGTATACTGCGGTTGCCATTGAGCGACGCGGTTTTGTGCGTGGTCTGTGGGGCGGCGCACGCCGGATTCTCCGCTGCCATCCGTGGCAAGCGGGCGGCCACGATCCTGTTCAAGAGTAACGCATGGCTATCATCAGCACCATTTTTCATATCGTCCTCTATCAGCCGTTTCTGAACGCCCTGATGGTTCTATATCGGTTTCTTGGCGAAGACATGGGCATCGCCATTATTGTTCTCACGCTCATTATCAAACTCGTGCTTTTCTATCCGTCACTCTCCCAGCTCAAGGCACAACGGAGTCTTCAGAAAACACAGCCGAAACTCAAGGAACTGAAGGAAAAATACAAAGATGACAAGGAGGGCTACAGCAAAGCCGTTCTTGCATTTTATAAGGAGAACAAGGTCAATCCTCTCTCGTCGTGCCTCCCGCTGTTGATTCAACTCCCTATTCTCATTGCGCTCTATCAGGTGTTTATCGCCGGGGTTGTCCCCGATCCAAAGACGGGGCTCTTGGCCGCGAACCAACTCTCGAGTCTCTACGAGCCGGTCCGGCACTTTTTTACCTCGACGCAGCTGCACACGATGTCCCTGGGTCTCTTTGACGTCGCGCACAAGAAGAACCTCATCCTCGCATTTCTTGCGGCCGCTGCGACCTATTGGCAATCGCGCATGCTCATGACTCCACGCCCGCCGAAGGAGGCAGGAAAAGCAGGAAAAGACGAAGACCAGATGACGGCAATGAACCGCAACATGGTGTACTTCATGCCGCTGGTCACGTTCTTCTTTGCCTACAGCTTCCCCACGGGTCTTGCGCTCTATTGGTTGGTTTCCACACTCTTTCAGGTTCTCCAGCAGTGGTACTTTCTCCGGCGGCATCCACTGACTGCTCCTCCGGCGAACGTCCAGCCGAAATAGTCCTCATGGGCGTCCCCGTATGTTCCCGCAGCAATGACCATCGACGCAAAACATCTTCTTAACCTCCCCGTTGAAACAACAACCGGCCGCCAGATCGGGAGAGTCCGCGGCTTTCGGCTCGACACGCACACGCACACGATTCTACAGTATGAGGTGCGTCGGAGCGGCATCCTCAAAGAGTTGCTCTCAGCAGATCTGCTCATCCACCAACAGCAGGTGATCTCGATCACCAACGAGAAGATGGTTGTTGACGACCTCGCAGTGCCCGAAGTCGAACAAAAACGGGGAATGTCGCGCGCGACACTCCCCTCCTCACCCTCATGACGGCAGAGAGATCCCCGAGAGGATCAGCCGCCGCCGGGTGTCTCCAAGTATTTTTATGGTAATACGGAGAACCCGACCCGGGAGGGAGTATGTGCGTATTTTTTCTCCCCATTCCACGCACCAGATCTCTTGCGCGTCAGGAAGAAATTCCTCATCGAGGAGCCCGCGAAGATCGTCGGGAGAAGTGAGCCGATAAGCATCGACGTGATTCAGCGCACGGATCCGGCGATGACGTACGGGGTAGGGTTTTCGCAGGACGAACGTCGGGCTCACGATGGGGACGCGAATGCCCAGCCCGCGAGCAATGCCGCGAACCAGAACGGTCTTCCCGCTCCCGAGTGTGCCGATAAGGAGTACCACATCACCAGGAGAGAGCAATTTGGAGAGACGTCTTCCGACCCCCTCAGTTTCAGCGGCAGAATAAGTATGGAAAATTTGTGCTGATGTCATACGATAAGCTCCGTCCGGAGTTGACAAGGATGTGGAACGCACAGTACACTTTCTCAAATCGCAATTTGGTGGAACTCATCGGAGTGTACTATGGAGCGAACAACTGCGCAACAGATCCTTCGTCGTCTCGAGTCAGAAAAGGACATCCTTTTTGCGCTCCCCGAGCAACCATCGACCGATGCTCTCTGTTCTGCGCTGGCATGCTCCGGCGTATTGGAACGACGGAACAAGCAAACCACGATTGCTGCGAGTAACGTTCGTCTTCCTGAAGACCATCCCCTTTTCACCGAACGAGAGAAAGTGCAAACAGCGCTCACCCCGTCTGATCGCCTAGTTATCAACGTCGATGTCGCGCGATCAGCGGTGAAGGAGCTTTCGTATGACGTGCGCGGTGACGCGCTGCAAATCTATCTCACGCCGCAGCATGGGCCGCTCTCCCCCAAGGATGTCTCCGTCGCACATGGCCTTCCACCTCACACACTCATCGTCGTTCTCGATGCGACGGACCTCTCGCAGTTGGGTCAGTTGTATGAGGAGAATAAGAACTTCTTCTCGTCGACGCCCATCATTAATATCGATCATCACAGCGGTAATACCGAATTTGGCCTTCTGAATCTTGTTGATCTTCGCGCCTCATCAACGGCAGAAATTCTCTCTGAGCTCTTTTCGGTCGAAGAAGGATACGCCATTGACGAACGGGCCGCGACTCAGCTCTTCGCCGGATTGATTGCGAAAACCGGCGGGTTACACTCCCCAGCCATCACGCCCAAAACCCTCTCGGTTGCAAGCTCGCTCCTCTCCGCAGGAGCACGACGGGAGGAGGTTTTTCAATCGCTTTCCCCGCTGCGTTCAGTGGCGGCGCTGCGTCTCTGGGGAAGAGTGCTTGCCCGACTGAAGACGGATATGCAGGAACGGATATACTGGACGTACCTTCGCCGCGAAGATTTCACAAATCCGGAAGAAGCGCATGCGGCTTCTCCGCAGATCCTAGAAGAGTTGCGCCGTGTCATACAGGGTGCAGAAATCATCGTACTGCTCTCTGAAACGGCGAATGGTGCGCCAATGGCCCTGGCGTGGTCGCAGCCGTCGATCCGCCTGTCCGACGTTTTTTCGGAATATCAACTGCTTCGATCCGGCGGATTCTTTCGCTTTCCCATTCCCGTCCGCACGCTCAGCGAAGCAGAGGAACATCTCTGTTCCGTGATCCAGCGCGCGCAGC
>JAZDGG010000018.1:0-4109 GCA_043807225.1 bacterium
GTGTTGTGCGTGGAATCTCCACCTTTTCATGTCGCTTGAGTGTACCATCCGTTAAAAAACCGGGCAATGGTTGTACGTATTCAACACAACTCGTCGTAGAGCGGCGTGATGTCTGCGGTATCGACGGGCTGGTCAACCAGCGTTCCTTTGGCGAGCTGCGGCAATTCTTCGTGATACGCAGGTCGATCTTCGTTCTGATACAGGATGCCGATCGGGATTTTTTCTCCCCATTCCATCGCCCGGACGAATGCGGCAACGCGATCCGTGGTCACGTACCCTTTCGTCTCTTCAAGTTTATAAGTGCACGAGCGGTAAAAATCAAAGGTATTCAGATGGTTGAACGTCACACAGGGCTGCAGAACATCAATAAGCGCAAATCCGCGGTGCTGCATTCCCGCACTGATGAGCATGGCAAGGTGGTGGACGTCGCCGGAAAATCCCCGCGCGACGAACGTCGCACCGGAAGCAATGGCCAGCGCTAGCGGGTTGACCGGTTCCTCGATGACCCCCGCTGGTGTGGAGTTCGTGACAAATCCTTTTGGGCTCGTCGGCGCGGTCTGGCCTTTCGTCAGGCCGTACACCGCGTTGTCATGGACGATGTAGGTGAGATCATGGTTGCCGCGCATCGTATGAATGAAATGCCCCATCCCCTCCCCGTATCCGTCGCCGTCGCCCGCAACGACGATGACCGGCAACCGATGGTTTGCCAATTTGATCCCTTCGGCGGCGGGAAGCGCGCGCCCGTGCAGACCGTGGAATCCGTACACACGGAGCTTGTCCGCCATATTCCCGGCGCAGCCGATGCCGTAGACGATCATTGCGTCGTGCGGCTGGATCTTCTCTGCATCCAGTGCGAGCTTGATCGCGCGCCAGATCGCAAAGTTGCCGCAGCCGGAGCACCACGTTGGCGAATGGGTTGTCTCAAAGCGTTCGGTCGTCATCGGCGTTTGGTGAGAAAGGAAACCACTGCATCAAGAATTTCCGACGGGTAGAACGGCCGGCCATCGAATTTTCGCAGCAATGTATCCGGAAGCAAACCAACGTGTTCTTTCAACAGGCGTGCAAACTGACCAGTCGCATTCCCCTCAATCACCATCGTTGCGGTTGAACCGCGCAGCAGTCGTTCCACTTTCTTGATTGGGAGCGGAAAAAGAAAAGAGAAATGGAGCAGATTCACGGAGCGAGCGTCACGTTGGAGGAGCGCCAGTGCGTCCAGCGCCGGCCCTTTTGTTGAACCCCATGTGATAAGCGTCAGATCGGCTTCGTGCGGACCGTACAGAATCGGCGGAGGAAGCTCTTCGGCGATGGCCGCCAGCTTTCGCATCCGCTTCTCCGTCATCCGAACGCGGTTCTCCGCGGACTCGTCTGCAAATCCATAGGGATCGTGTTCATCGCTGTTTGCGATGTGCACGCCTCCCGCCGTTCCCGGGAGCGTTCGCGGGGAAACGCCAGTGGGTGTGTCTCGGTACCGTGGAAACATCCCGTTCGCATGTTCCTTTGGCACCAGAACCACATCCCCGCGGTGAATACGAAGGTGCGAGGTTGAGAACGGATCGTTCGTCGCGGCGCTTTCGGCAAGAAACTTGTCTGTCAACACAAAAACGGGGAGTTGATAGCGTTCGGCGAGATTGAACGCTTGGAAGGTCAAATGAAAGCACTCCTGAGCATCCCCCGGCGCGAGAAGGATCCGCGGGAATTCCCCCTGCGACGAGTGGAGGACGAACTGGAGATCCGCCTGCCCCGTCCAGGTCGGGAGGCCAGTTGACGGCCCCGGACGCTGCGCCTCAACAATCACGAGCGGCACTTCAAGCATCGCTGCGAGCCCAACGCCTTCGGTCATGAGCGCAAACCCGCCGCCGGACGTGCCGACCATTGATCGCACGCCGGCATACGCCGCACCGATTGCGGAGTTGATAACGCCAATTTCATCTTCCGCATGCCGCACGACCATGCCAGACTGTTCCCCGACCTTTGCGAGAGAAGAAAGAATGGATGTCGATGGCGTCATCGGATACGCGACGTACAGCTTGCATCCTGCTTGGATGGCTCCAAGCGCGATTGCGGTGTTCCCCGTCACGTTGATCCGGCGAGCGGTCTTTTGACGCGGCAAGACCCACGGAAAGTCGTGGCTGCAATGTTCCTCTGCATATTCGTACCCGAAACTTGCGGCCGCAAGATCTTGCTCGAGCGCCGCACCTTTGCCACGGAAGGTATCGCGAAGAAGCAGTTCGAGAAGGTCCCGGTCGGCGTTGAGAATACCCGCGCACGCGGCGAACGCGACGACATTCCTCGTCCGCTCGCTCCCCGCTTTGAGCGCCAAACGCTCGATCGGGACGGGATAGAGTCGATATCCTTCTTCTTTGAGGCCGTTGAGCTGAAGGCCGCGTTCATCGGGATCAAAGAGAATTCCCGCGCCCGGCACGAGCTCGTGACGATGGAGCGCGATAGTTTCTTGGTTCAGCGCGACGAGCAAATGGACGTCACACAGCGGCGCGTGGAGCGGTTTTTCTCCGACCGCCACCTGGTAGCAGTTCTGCCCGCCGCTGATGAGCGACGGATACTCGGGGTACTCAAATGCCCAGCGTCCGCTCCGCGAGCAGAGTTTTGCGAACATTTGGCCGATGACCATGACGCCAAAACCCGCTTCGCCCCCGATTTTGAACTGGAAGCCATCAAGTGGTTGTTGTGCGGGTGTGTTTTTCATATTGACCGGCGCTGCGTCCTCTGTTTGTAGCAGTATATCAAAAAATCCAGAGAGAAAAAAGATCCCCGCACCCGTCTTTTGCTCGAAAGCAATTGACCGATACGGGGTTGACGTTTCCGCTGATCTGAAAGGGCTGAGCTACTCTGCGAAGCGAACCGCAGGCAAGTCGCCGCGCCAGCCACCGTCGATCCGGCTCCAGTACAGCGCCACCCTGTCCCCGCTCGCGCAGAGATACGGGACGCGGAGGCGACGATCGTCTCTGCTCCGCACAATCGACTTCCAGAAATATATGACGTTGTTGCCAAATAGCTTCTGGTAGACGGTGGCGCCCTTCTTCCGGATCTCTTCGGCATCCCGGAGCGACAGGCAGGATGCGAGTATGCCGTACCACTTCAGATGGTCATAGATCATCTTTCCCGTGGTTATGCCGACTTTTTGGTCGTCGCGGAGCCAAAGCGACACGGTCGTTGCCAGATCGTAGACGGCTGGACCCGTGCCCTCCAGCTCGGGATGCATCACGTGCTCTATCCAGGAAGGATAGGTGGGGGGAACCGAGCGATCGACACGGATGATGGTGTCGGGAGGTGCCTCCGCTTTGATCACGATTTCCGCCCGCCCATCAAGGACCATTCGTATCTCACCTAGGCGACCCCTGTCCTGGCCAAGCTCGGTGACATGCTGAGCGGTGTATCCGCTCGCCTGAAGGGCTTCCATCAGCTGGTGGGTTTGCCCTTCGGAGAAATTGGACATGTCCAACCTCCTTTTTTGGCACATGTGCCAGTTCTACGCGCTAGAGGACGGCCACCGTGGCAGTCATAGCCAGAAAGCACCGAACCAACGGAACCTTGTGGCTATAACCACCATCATTTTCTAAGGAACGCAAAGATACGACATGCTACACCGAAACGGCGAGTTGTGTCAACCTCACAGAGTTGCCAAGCGGATTTGGGGTCTGGGGTCCCGCACCAGTAACGGTGCGGGATTTCGGCAAAGAAAAGTAGTGAAGACAGTGCTTGTTCATCATATTCTGTACCCTCGAAGAGGCCGCATTAATATTCGTTGTTGTACGAAGATCGAAAAATATTTATGCAATCGCCAGATCTTCTTCGGTCGCGATCCCTTTCTTGACAGGCACACCACGCATCTTCTGATGCTGGGGCGCGAACGATCAGTCATTCCTGCTCGTGGTTTCTGACGATGTGCAAGAATTGATCAATGTCAGTCGTCAGAGAATACATCTGCCGCTTGAGTTCGTTCACATCCAACTGTATCGGGTCAACAACCTCGGTAACGATGGTGCGAATTGTTTGAAATTTTTTCGGCATAATAGTCATGGGTCTCATTGAATGTTCTGCACCCGCCGCACATACCATATTGCGAGCCATGGCTTTGGTCAAGATTGCCG
>JAZDGG010000019.1:0-20972 GCA_043807225.1 bacterium
GGCGTGCAGGTGAAAGCGGTCAAGCGGTGGCTTTCTCATGAGCGCAAGCCCATCGGTCTCTCACGCATCCGCGTCCGGTATCTGCTTCTTGAACACGGATTCGTGACGGTGGACTTCAAGGGGATGTCCTCTGAGCAGTTCTATCTTGGGCTTCTCTCTACCCACGGAAAGCTTGAGATCAAGACGATTCTGGATGCAACCGGTGTTTCGCGGAACAATCTCATCAAGCAATGGCTGCAGCGTCCCGTGCGGATGACCGCACTCTCTGTCGAAAAGGTCCGCGCACTGCTTGCTCGCTCTGGCCTGCATCTCGTTGATGAGCCAGTGCGTGACGAGGCAGCGGAAAACACGCCGCAGCAGGAGCTGGCCACGCTGATCGCAGCGTTCGGTGACCTTCTGTTGGTCATCAAGCGTCTCGCCGGTCACTTCGTCACGGAGGGGTCTCGTGAAGAACGGGAACAGCTTCGTGATCGCTATCGGCAACCACTGTTTGAAGCGTCCAATATGCTCGGTGCACTGTGCAGCGAAAGATCACTGAGAGAGTATCTACAGGAAGAAACAGGAGGCAAGGAATGAAAACGGCTCTCGCTGACACTGGACGCGCGCCGCTGGGATTCCACATGGGGCACATCCTTCTTCTCATCGCTGAACGGTATCCCTCTCTTCTACGCGTGCTGCTCGAAATCGTTCAGAATGTTCTCGACGGCGGCGCAAAGAAGGCCGAACTATCTGTCGATCTGAAGAAGAGCCGAGCTTCGTGCCGTGATGATGGTCACGGCGTCACCCGAGAGGAATTTCTCCGAGCGCTTCAGGAAATCGGCAGGACCCAAAAACCTTCGGTTGACCGGCGCACGGGGAAGCGCCCGCTTGGGGAGTTTGGGCTCGGACTTCTTTCTCCGGTTGGCAAATTTGCTGGCTTCTCGTTCATCTCGCGACCAGCAAGGCGGCGTGACGGTTTCACCGAGTGGATCTTTGATACCGAGGCACTGAGTTCTGCGACGCAGACGGCGGCAATCCCAATGAACGCACGGCCGGATCTTGATGCACTTTCGTGGGCTCAACTTCCTTGGAACACCATCACCAAGATGGAAAGACTCACTGTGGGCAAGGCGGCAACCGCGCTCACGCTCGAAGAGCTGATCACAGAGATCGTTGACTCGTTCGGGACGAGAATCCGCGAGAATAAGCTGCAGCTCACCATCAAGTTCTCAAATCGCGACGGGATGACCGAAACTTGTCTCGTGTCTCCCCCGGAGTTCTCGGGCGAAGAACTCCCTGAATGGAACGTGACGCAATCTTCCTGCGGAAACGTGCGCTGCCGGCTCTTTCTTCGACAAAACCCAGAGCGGCTTTCTCGGCTTCCACTGCACATCGGCATCCTCGGTTCCGATTTTCGCGTCGCATGGCGGCATTTCTCCCGTCGTCATGGCGAACGGATCTCTGATGAGGTGACATCTGCCTTCGATACGGGGCTCTTTGAAGGGGAGATTTTGGTCGAGAAGTGCCAGCTTGTTGCGGAGCGAACGGGCTTTGCCGAGAATGACGCGCTCATCGTGTTTCTCGATGTGCTGAAGCGGTGGAGCGAAACTGTCGGCGCCAAAACGCTCGAGCGGCATGATCAGCGTCGCAGATCAACGCACTATCAGGAGATTGCAGAAGTGACGCTCCGGCGCCTCGATCAGTTGGTCGCAGATACCGGGCACTTCAGGGACATCCTGAAAGCATTTCGCGGGAGCATCTCCGATCGTCACACAGAATTTCCTGGCAAACCGCTCGAGGGACTCTACACCACTCCGAGAACGGTCACGCTGTCAGCGCAGCCGCGCGAAGAACCACGTGGCCGTGAACGCCCGCAGAGGACGAAACCCTCGATCATCCACCTCGCCGTGCAGGGACCGAAGGGCCACCCGCGTCTCTCGGTTCGGAGCGAGTCGGGGCTCTGCATTTCATTTGAAGCGCTGCCGACAAGCCCAAGACGCTGGATCTTTGAGGAAAAGAGCGGAACACTCCGCATCAACGTCAAGCATCCAGACTACAGCACCTGTGAACAATGCGGCGTACGGGCGGAGCAGGCGTACCAGTGGCTTGTGCTCAGCTGGGCGCTCTCGGTGCACGCGCAACCCCCGTACGTTCGTGAGCAGATGATTGCCGGGGAGAAGACGTTCTTTCCTGGGCAGGTGTGGGCGTTCTGCCACATCGAAAGCCCCAAGCGCGCTGCAAGGCGCTAAGGTTCTCAACGACCCTCTTCTGCGGAAGGGGGTTTTTCTTTTTGACACAACTCCTTTCTTCTTGCTAAGCTCTCCCCGTTTTCAAATGAACACAAAGAACGTCCTTTACCAATGCGGAGGAGAAGGTCATGTTGCAGTGTACTCCGCTCGCAGAGCGTGCGCCGGATGTGCAGTATCGTACTTTACTACGACGAATCCTTGAAGAAGGACACCGCGTTTTTCCACAACAGGAAGAGTCGGCACTGATGATTGTTGGTCACCAGATGCGGTTCCCGCTTGCCAACGGTTTCCCAATCATCACCGAGCGAGATCTTGTCAGCCCAGGGAAGACCAGCCCATCACAATTTACGATGGCCATCGCTGAGCTTGTCGCGTTTCTCAATGGAGCACGGACGCTCGGAGAACTCGCAGCATTCGGGTGCACGTGGTGGGAGCGGTGGGCAACGGCCAAGAAGTGCGCAAAGCGGGGGCTCGCTCCCGGCGATCTGGGACCGGGTTCCTACGGTCCTGCGTTCCGGTCGTTCCCGACAGCAGAAGGTACTCCATTCGATCAAATCCAGCATTTGGTCGAGCAAATCCGCGAGTTGCCGCATCTACGGACACATTTTGTCTCGCCGTGGGTTCCGCAGTATATCGGTCGTGGAAAAGGGAAACAGCAGAAGGTGGTCGTTGCCCCATGCCACGGATGGATCCACGTGCTCGTTGATCCGGAGAAGAGAACGCTTGCGGCTCATCATATTCAGCGGAGCGCGGATGCTCCGGTCGGACTCGTTTTCAACCTGATCCAGTATGCCGCATTCACGCTTATGCTCGCCCATGCAACGGGATATGCGCCGGACGAACTCGTGTATACCATCTCGGATGCGCATATCTACGAGCGCCAGATTCCTGACGTCCGTGAACTTCTCGCAACGGGACCTCAACCATTTCCAACGGTGACGCTCGTGGATCCGCCGGATTCGCTCTTCGCGTTTCGGCCACAACACTTTACCGTTGCTGACTATCACCCCTCTCTCCCAAGGAGGCGCATATGGACGCCAGTGTAAGGCCAAGGATCTCGATCATTGTCGCGTGGGCGAACGGCGGGGTCATCGGGAACAATGGCGATCTCCCGTGGCACCTTCCTGACGACCTGCAGAGATTCAAAGAGCGTACCATGGGGCACACCGTGATCGTCGGGCGAGTGACGTATGAATCGATTCTTCAACGACTCGGTCATACGCTCACCGGCAGAGAGGTCATTGTGCTTTCCCGAATGAGGACGTACGGCGGGGAACACGTCCGCACCGCCAGAACATTCGAAGAAGCGCTCGGGTACGTTGAACACGAACAAGAGGTCTTCGTGATTGGCGGTGCGCAAGTCTACGCTCAAGCGCTCCCGATCGCAGACCGCATGTACGTCACGGAGGTCTCCGGGGATTACCGGGGCGATGCCACATTCCCGCGTTCTGACATCACCTGGGTATGCTGTATCGACCAGGTTGTTCTTGGGAGCGGAGGACGACCATCGCATACCTTCCTCACGTACGACCGGGCGCCAGCCAGTCCTCAACCTCCGGCAGTGCCCCTTGTCACTCTCGAGCACGCGAGGAATGACAGTCAACGTCAGCTGATGGAACGGATTCTCGGGACAGAAACGTGCCCATTCTGCCCGGCGGGAGAAGGATATGCTGAGATGGAGGACGTGGTTCGGAAGGGAAGATTCTGGGATATTCGACCCAACCGCTGGCCATATCCAAATACGCGCCTTCACCTGCTCTTCATCCTCCATCGCCACGTTGGGACGGTCTCGGAACTTCGTCCTGTTGAGTGGGAAGAACTTCTTGAGCTCATACGATGGGCGGAAGCAAGATACGGAATTACTGGCGGATCCATCGGCATCCGATTCGGCAACCCGAGCGAAACCGGTGCGACCGTCCGTCACCTCCACGCACATCTCATCGTCCCAGACCTGACGGTGATCGCGGACCCTTCCTACGAACGCGTACGGTTCCCCATGGGGCCGAAGCGTGCAGAGTAGAAAATGCCCCCAGTGCTCGATCAGCACCGGGGGCCTTCTTTTTGCACAAGAACAAGTTCGACATTCGCGTCGCGCAGCACACGCTCGCCGTCGAGCATGGCGTAGCCGTCAGCGTAGAAGCAGCGAACGATTCCCGAACGGGCAATGAGTTTCGCACACGGAGGACAGGGGAATGTGGTCGTGTAGAGCTCTGCTCCCTGAAGCGCAATGCCGTTGCATGCTGCCGTGGCAATGAGGTCGGCCTCCGCGTGAATCGCCGTCATGAGATCGATGCGGACACCGCGGGAAAAGAGCGAGCGTACGTCTCCCTCGGCATAGACAAGGTGTGGCGAGAAGAGCGATCGATTATACGCCGTCAGAAGGAGTGATCCGTCCAATGCGATGACCGCACCGATGTGTCGCCACCAGTCGGTCGATTTTCGACTTTCTTTTTCAGCGACGCGCAGAAGAGCTGCAGCAACTCCTTCAAACGGAATGACGCGGTCAGGATGAATGGAGATGTCGATGGTTGCTCGCGCGCGATCCCAACGGAGGAAGATCTCGTCATATGTTGTTCGAGCGAGCGGAAAATACCGCGCAGCGGCTGCATGGCTGACATCTTCATCCGGGAGAATGGTTCTTGTCTCTGCATTGTTGAGTCCGCGCAGCACCTCCTCGGTTGCGGTGACGATCCGTTGCTCGGGCATCCATGCGTGGAGTGCCGAGGCGACCGACTCCGGGCCGAGCGCACGGAGGTCTTTTCGGATGTAGTCGGTGTCGGGTGAGATTGCTCGAGCAATCTCACGGGGAATCAGAATGATTGCATCCACAGTGCCGTGTGTTGAGAAAAGTCGCGCATATCCTTCGTGCAGCACTGGAACATAGGCGGCCAAGACCAGCGGCATCTCACTCTCCTCCCGCAAGCGTATCGAGGAATTGCTCAACTTCCTCCACTGCACGGCGAAGACGCAGTTTGACCTCTCCGACCGGCCCGACGAGCACCTGTCGGATGCGCGCGGTTGTTGAGGTGGTCGCCTGTGGTTCAAGCACACAGATTTCACCGCAGAACTCTCGCAACTGCTCGATTTCTTCGGCAGTATACGTTTCCTGCGTTGCAACGAGAACATCCGGCCGTACAAGACGAATGAGCTGCCAGCGTTCTGCATCTGCCGGTTTCAGAACAACGAGGTCAACATGCCGGATGTGGCAGAGGATTTCATTCGTTCTTCCTCATGGACGACAGGGCGGTGCGGCCCCTTCTTCGCTTGGACCTTCTTGTCGCTGTCGACCCCGACGATCAAAATGTCTCCACGGCGTTTTGCCTGCTCAAAGTACCGAGAATGCCCGACGTGCGAGAGGTCAAACGTCCCAGACGTTAGGACGATGCGCAGGCCGAGGGTTCGGCACGCGATGACACTTCGTTCGATCTCTTGCGGATTCCGGACGATGCGGATGGATGCATTCGATCCCGGGCCGAAGATGTCCAGCAATCGATTTTCCATATCTCCTCCCTCTAGGGTTGTGGTGTCGAAGAACGGGTGAACTCTTTGCTTTTTGCGAACCGCGGACATCCTACTCTTTCTTTTGCGAACGCGCAATATCATTTTTCTCTGAGAGAAAATTTTTACATTCAGCGCAGAAAATGGTAAAATCATACCGTACAAAAACGGTTTTTTCATGAACAACCCCGCGATTCTCTTCTTTCGCTTCCTCATCGTGGACATTCTCTGGGATGTCGTCCGTTTTCCGGTCTGGTGGTTTCGGTATGGTCTGACAAATGTCGCACGCTGGTGGGTCGGAAAGGTGGTCAGCGGAGAAGAACGGCTCGCGCTCGTGGTACTCATGAAAAACCTCGGCAGACCGATGTTTGGTGACTATACGCGCGAAGGTCGCGCGATTAGTTTTGGTGTTCGCATTGTGCAGCTCGCCGTCTCCCTCGTGCTTTTTGCAGGGTGGTTTGTGGTCATCACGCTTCTTTGGATCGCATGGTTTGCGCTTCTGCCGGCAACGATTGCGTTGCTCCTCTTGACACTCCTTCCCAATGGATAACCGCACGCCAACAACGACGCCGAACCTCGTTTGTCCCGCCTGCCAGGGAAGTGGGTGCCGTGAATGCCGAGACATCGGCAGCGCCGCCCTTCTCGGTGGGGTGTGGGTATCGTGGGAATACCGGATCGACGGGCCGGCGATCGCGGAACGGCATACCGAACGGGCATCGCGTGCGCTCGTCACCATGCTCCTCGTGCTCTTTGGTCTTCTCGGACTCGCGTCTGCATTCTTGGCACTGAGAAACACCGACATGCTCACGACGGCACCATGGGAAGTCTTTCCCACCGTCCGGGGAGATGTTCGGATGACCATTTTTGCCTGCTCACTTCTCGCAGACCTCTTTTTGCTTTTTCGTGCCCTCTCTGCCCGCGAACGCATCGGGCGCGTCGCTCGCCCAGAGTATGGGGATGAAACCATTCCGCAACAACCGGAAGATCTTGCCCATCTCCGTTCGCTTCCATCCTCAGAGCGCCTGAATGCGGCAACGACGCTCACGACAGAAGCACAACGCGTGCTCGAAGAGGCATGGGAACTCGCGCAGCGATTCCGTACACCAGCATTGCAGCCGATTTTTCTCTTTGCAGCGCTTCTCTCTTTTCAAAAAGTCCTAGCCGTTCGTTCGCGTCTCGGCATCGAGGAAGAAAAACTTGTCGCGATTGTTCAGAATCTCTTGGCGCGTTCCAGCGGACGCGAACAAACCTCCCCTGTTCTCACCCGGGAAACCCGGGAGATCATTCTTCGGGCGTACGAACATGCGTTTCATCGGCGTGCCGAGCAACTCGACGTCACGGATCTTTTTGCTGCGGTGAGCACCGCTGATCCTACGACGCGTGATCTCCTGGACGAGCTTGCCATCACCCCCGAGATGATCGACAATGTCGTCTCTTGGATTACCATCCAGGAGGATCTTCGCCAGCAATGGCGCTCCTTTCAGTCTCGAGCTCGCTTGAAACCCAAGGGCGCCATGAATCGCGCGATGACGGCGATCGCCACCCCGCTCCTTGATCGACTCTCCAATGATCTCACTGCGCTGGCAAAACGGGGGATGCTCCATCCGTGCATTGCCCGAGACCGCGAGATGGAATCGGTGTTCCGGTTGCTTGAAGGCGGTCACAATGTTCTTCTCGTCGGCAATCCCGGCGTTGGAAAGTCATCACTCATCGAGGGCATTGCGCAGCGGATGGTGACCGAAGACGTCCCCAAGGTGCTCCAAGATAAACGCCTTGTGTCGCTTTCCATTGCAGCGCTCGTGGGCGGGCAGGGGAACGTTGAAGAACGGTTGAACTACGTCTTGAATGAGGTCCTCCGCGCGGGGAATATCGTACTCTTTCTCGACAATATCCAAAACCTCATCGGCGTTGGCTCCGCAGGCGGCGCGACGTTCGATCTTGCAGAAATGCTCTCGTCGGCGCTCGCATCGCGCAGCGTCGTCGCGCTGGCAACGACAAACCCCGTCGACCTCCGCCGGTACATCGAAGCATCCTCGGGTCTCTCGAGCGCATTTGCAACGGTGCCGATCGAAGAAGTCGATACGAACGCCGCAATCAAGATCCTTGAAGCAAAATCCGGTGGGGTGGAATACGAACGAAAAGTCTTTTTCTCCTACGGCGCCATCGAGAAGATCGTCACGCTCTCTCAGCGCTATCTCCACGACCGCTACCTGCCGGAGAAGGCCATTGGCATCATGGAAGAAACTGCCGTGGCCGTTCACAAGATTCGCGGGAATCACTCCATCGTGCTCGCCGAGGATGTCGCGCGGGTGGTGGCGGAGAAAACGAATATCGCCGTGACCGAGGTGACCGAGGATGAATCCGCAAAGCTCCTTCATCTTGAAGAGCGGATGCATGAACGGATTATCGGGCAGGATGAGGCGGTGGTTGCCGTTGCCTCGGCCCTTCGCCGCGCGCGCGTTGAACTCCGCGATACCTCGCGTCCAATTGCGAACTTTCTTTTTCTCGGCCCGACCGGCGTCGGGAAGACTGAACTTGCCAAGACGGTCGCTGACGTCTATTTCGGTGCAGAACAAAACATGATCCGGCTCGACATGTCCGAGTACCAGGATGTCTCCAGCATCTCGCGGCTCATCGGCGCTCCGCCGGGGTACCGCGGCGCGACCGAGGGGGGATATCTCACCGAGCAGGTACGTGCCCAGCCGTTCTCACTCGTGCTGCTCGACGAGCTGGAAAAAGCGCATCTGGAGATTCTCAACCTCTTTCTCCAGGTCATGGATGATGGCCGACTGACGGACAGCGCCGGTCGCACAATCGATTTCACCAATCTCATCCTCATCGCAACATCGAATGCGGGGACAGAGGTGATCCAAGACGGCATTCGTGCAAACGTTCCCCTCGAAACGATCAAGCAGCATTTGATTGAGCAAGAATTGCGCAAGTACTTCCGACCGGAGTTTCTCAACCGATTTGATCAAATTGTCGTCTTTCGCCCGCTCACACGAAGCGATGTTGTCGCTGTTGCAACGCTCATGATTCGCAAAGTGGCGCAACGTCTTGAGGAAAAAGGCATCACGTTTACCGCCTCGGATGCCGCGATCCGTGAACTTGCCGATGCCGGATTTGACCCGCTCTTCGGCGCGCGTCCTTTACGGCGCCTCATTCAGGAACGCATCGATAATGCGCTTGCCAAACACCTTCTCACGGGGAAGATCGGCCGGAGGGATCATGTGATTCTTGAAGCAGGGGGGATCATCCGGGTCGATGAAGCGCCATCCTTGTGGCAGCGCCACCAGAGAGGATGAGCGCAGAATCTTCATTTACGCTATACTGAAGAAAATTAAACAATAACGCCATGATGTTCGAAACACCACCCAGTGAACCACGCCAACCGATGAACGAACCGCCGCCCGTGCAGCCACTTCGCCCTTTTGGTTCCCCGCTGGTTCCACCGTCAGTTCCTCCGTCGCCTTCGGCGATTTCCCCTGAGCGGATGCCCTCCGTGCCACTGCCGTCAGTTCCTCCGTCGGTTCCACCGCGGCGTACATCGGGTGGCAAGGGGAGGCGCACGCTGCTCATTGTCGTTCTCGCCGTCGTTCTCCTTGGTGGCGGGGTCGCTGTTGCTGCGGTGGTCTTCCCCAGATCCGCGAATACAGAAAATGCCAACATCACGAATGGCGTACGGTCGAATAGCACTGTAGCGGGAAACGCGACAACCAACCGTTCCAACCTCAATCTCACGAACCGCCTTACGAACGCGCTGGCGAACAGCTCGACGCTCAACAGCAATGCTGCAAGCAACATCTCTACCACGAATAGCCAGACGAACAGCATCACGAACAGCGGGAATACCAACACTCCATTGACGAACGGCGGATCAACCAACGTGACATCCAACAGTACTCTTGCCAACAGCGCCCTCAACAGCAACGCTGCGACCAATGCAACGAACGTTTCCATCAATGCGAATACCAACAGTTCGCTGGCCAACACACCACCATCCACGTATACAACGGATACCGACGGCGATAAGCTGAACGATTATCTTGAAGAATGGGTGGGGACGAGCAAGACGAACGCCGATTCTGATGGCGATGGCTTCCCCGACGGGAGCGAGGTGATCAATAAGTTCTCTCCGCTCGGAAGCGGGAAGATGACCGCTGCCGGACTCCAAACGTACTGTTCTCGGAGCACGGTCGTGCTCCAGTATGGGCTTTCCTCGACGGACGTTTCGACACTCTGCGGAATCTCTGGCGACGTCCTCTCGAGCATCCAGGTGATGGCGACGAACTCTGCATTCTACGAGGATCTTTCGACGAAGCTGACGAACTCCTGTTCGGCATTTGGCAAGCTCGACAGCAAAGTCTGCGCAGGCCTCGTTCGCTTTCTGATTGTCGATTACCTCGCATCCGGTTCAAGTTCCTGATCGGCAAGATCTCTTGACTTTTTCCGGCGCACCCGCTTCAATGGGTGCGCTTTTGGCGCAGTTCTTTTCATAGTCCTCAGTGCGGAAAAAGGAGGGCACTCGTCGTGGCAGGACCACTTGGAGGCGGAAAACTACAGAGGATTCTGGTGATCGTCGGAGCGAAGCGGGAACACCACACAGTGATCGCGCGAATTGGTCTCTGGGGTGTTGCGGGTCTTGGGGTAGTAACGGAAGGGGAGTTTGCCGGTTCTCTCTTGGTCTACAACAGAGATGTTGAAAGTGGTTGGCAGCTCGTCACCTCGGTCTTTCATGCGTTCCGGCAGACGTTTCACATTCTTCATGGGTATGGGAAAGACATGGGATATGGCGAGAAAGGGAAGATGGCGCGGGCCGCACAGCTTGCCCGCGAACTCAATCTGGCTGTTCTTGGTCTTGGTCTTCGTCGGGCGAATATCGCCACACTTCGCTCGCAAACACGTGGTGCAATCACTGCGGCATCCAGACAGATCGGAACTCCTCGACGGCTGACGAAGCAGCAAGCGCTCACCCATCTTTCTGCTCTTGCGAAGGTGACTGACCGACTCGGACGAGCGAACCCCGGCGCGATGCGGGCACGGACTGTCGAGACGCGAGAGGCGCTTCTTCTGCGTATTGATAGGGAAATCCTCCGCATCGATCCGCGGATCTTCCAACGCCAGCGGACGTTCATCAACCTGATCCAGTACGCCGAGATGATTATTCTCTTTGGTGTGCGGGATTTTCTCGAAACCGTGCTCACTGACGTCGGGCTGGCGCAGCTACAAAATCCCGTGTATCGTCTGGTGACCCGGCAACACTGCCAGTATCTTGCTGCCGATCTTGAACGGCTTGATTTCGCGCCGTATCGCGAGTCGTGTGTACAAACGGCACTCGATGTGCGGAGCACTGCGGAAATACTCTCCAATTCACTTGATGATGGGGGCACGCAGGAAGTTCGAGCTCTTTTTGCCAAGTGTCAGAATGCCATGGCGCTCAAAGCCGTCCAGCTGGAGATTGAGCGGCTGCTCTATATTCTGATGCGCGACGGCAAGCGTCCGTCGTTCGATCCACGGGCATTCTCCGCGAGCATCCAGAACATTCTTCTCGAACTTGCCGCTGTTGACGAAACCGGGTTCCGGCTGCCGGTCCGGGATTTTGCCGCAGAGTGTCTCTCCTGCGCGCTTGAGCACATCGACTCGCCAGTCCGTCTGAAAGATGAATTGAAGAATGCATCTTCTGTTCTGTAGCGTCAAACCACCCCCGCGGGTGGTTTTTCTTGCCTAGATAATTAATCTTTTAACGAAAAGATTCATTGTTTGGGACGACGGTGTTGACATTCATGGAGAGAGCGCTACAATCAGACACGACGGGAAATCCCGTTTTCTTTTATATGCACACACATCCACAGTTTCGTGCTTTTGCCAATCTCTTTCGTGCTCTCGGAAACGAGCGTCGCCTTTTTCTCCTCCAAATATTTGAAAAGAGGTCCATGACTGGAGTTGAACTTGTTCGTGAGCTCCGTATCCGACCGCCAGCTGTTTCTCGTCACTTGCACCGGCTTCTCGCAGCTGGACTCATCCATGCGCGGAGGAGGGGAAAGGACGTGGTTTTCACATTATCGAAATCCAGTGTTCATCGGGAGGTCCTTTTCTTTGCGCAAAAACATCTTTTAACGAAAAGATGAATCGTTGAATGGTTGTATCGTTCGTTTGTCCGTCCTGCCAATCCCCGCTATACTGTTGTTGATGAATGAATCACCCGAACGATCCGATCTGATGGAACGCATCGTTTCGCTCTGCAAGCGGCGAGGTTTTGTTTTTCCGACTGCGGAGAAGTACGGCGGGCTGCAGGGATTTTGGGATTGGGGTCCGCTTGGCGTTGAACTCAAGAACAATATCAAACGGGAGTGGTGGAGACATTTCGTCCAAGAACGACGCGATGTTGTTGGGCTGGATAGTGCAATTATTACGAATCCAAAAGTGTGGGAGAAAAGTGGACATATTTCGGGCTTCACCGATGAATTGATTGAATGCAAAATATGCAACCAACGGTTCAAGAGTGATAGTGTGGCCATAGAACAGCACCTTGTTGATGAAGTAATCAATAGGTACAAAACCGCTAAGAAAAAGAAAGAGTTATTACAAAAAGCAAAAGAGCAGTTGATGGAACAGGGTTTGTATAAGGAGTCTTATACATTTAGAAAACAGTACATTGAAGTATTATTAAAAATCGACAGATCTCAAGATGAAGCACTTTTTGATGAGGTCACGAAAATTCTTGGTGATGAGGGGATCTACAATAAAATATTTACTGATTCGAGAAAATTCAACACAATGTTTAAAACATTTGTTGGACCCGTAGAACAGTCTTCTTCTACTGCATTTCTTCGTCCTGAAACCGCACAAAACATTTTTGTGAATTACGAAACTATCGTCCAAACTTCACGGATGAAACCGCCGTTTGGTATTGCGCAAATCGGCAAAGCGTTCCGAAATGAGATTACGCCTGGGAACTTCATCTTTCGTTCGCGTGAGTTTGAGCAGATGGAGCTGGAATTTTTTGTGCCGCCAGTTGAAGACGAAAAATGGTTCCAGTACTGGACGGATGAAGCGCTGCACTGGTTTGTTCAGCATGGGGTCAAGAAAGAACATCTCCGGCGCTATGAGCAAACGAAAGAAGAACTCGCGCACTACGCGAAAGCAACGACGGATATTGAATTCCGCTGGCCTTTTGACAAGGGATGGGGGGAGCTGACCGGCGTTGCGAATCGAACGGACTTTGACCTGAAAGCCCACGGCATGGCCAAAGATGTTCCATTCGTCATCGAACCGTCATTCGGTGTGGAGCGTGCTGCGCTCGCGTTCCTCCTCGACGCGTATGACGAGGTAAAAGGTGGCCGGACGACGACGACGGAAAGTAGCAAGGAATCTGAAGTTGTTCTGCGGCTCCACTACTCACTCGCACCGATCAAGGTAGCGATTCTGCCACTTTCAAAAAAAGAACCACTCCAAAAGGTTGCTGAAGACATGTTTCAAACCCTCAAACATTCCTTCATGTGCGCCTATGACGACATTGCCTCCATCGGTCGCCGCTACCGCCGGCAGGATGAAATCGGCACGCCGTTCTGCGTCACCGTCGACTTCGAGTCGCTTGAAGACCACAAAGTGACTGTCCGCGATCGCGACACCATGGAGCAGGAACGGATTGCTATCGACCTTCTTCCTGGGTACCTTCAGAAGCAGCTTTCGACGGAATAGCATGCCCATCCGCTCCACAAAAAAGATTCTCCCAAACGGGCTCCGTGTGCTCTTGACGCCGCTGAAACAAACACAAGCGGTCACCGTCTTGATGCTGACGAAAGTTGGTTCACGGTACGAAACGTCCGCGATCAACGGCGTGTCGCATTTTCTTGAGCACATGATGTTCAAGGGAACCGCAAAACGCCCGACGGCACGCGATGTGTCGAAAGAGCTCGACGGCGTTGGCGCCGATTACAACGCATTCACCTCAAAAGATTCCACGGGGTACTATGTGAAGCTCGCATCGGAGCACCTTGATCTCGCGCTGGATATCATTTCTGACATGCTGTGGAACTCCAAGTTTGCCGAAGAAGAGATTGCAAAAGAGCGCGGGGTCATCGTTGAGGAGATCAACATGTACTACGACAACCCGATGATGCTCCTTGAAGATCTCTTCGAGGGTTTACTATTTGGCAAGCACCATCCACTCGGCCGACAGATATCTGGCCCGAAGGCAATCGTTGCATCCATGCAGCGTTCAGCAATCGTCAACTACTTCCGGCGGCATTACTTTCCGCGGAACACGGTGCTGTCCATTGCCGGAAATTTCTCTCCGCAGAGAGCACTTGCGCGCTCGCAAGCATTCTTTGGTCATGGCCGTCGTCCGCAACGACCGGCAGTATTCCAACAGTTCCATCCGGTGCAGAAAACTCCGCGCGTTCTTCTGCACTTCCGTGAGACGGAACAGGTACAGCTCGGTCTCGGGTTTCCGGCGCTGTCGTATGATCATGTTGATCAGCCAGCCCTGACCATTCTCGCGATCATTCTCGGCGGGAACATGAGCTCGCGGCTCTTCACCCGCGTGCGCGAACGGGAGGGATTGTGCTACTACATCGCCGCGTCTCGCAATCCATATCAGGAGACGGGAACGTTTCTCATCCGGTCGGGTCTCGACAAGAAACGCATTGCGCCGGCCATCCAGATCATTCTGGAAATCCTTGATGACGTGGTGCGTGCAGGCGTGACCGATGAAGAAGTCGCGGCGGCGAAGGAGTTCCTGGTGGGAAAGTTCACCCTCGGCCTTGAGGATTCTGAAGAAATCGCGGACTTTTTTGCAAAACAGGAGCTGTTGATGAAAAGAACATTGACGCCCGAGCAGCGAATCGGCGCCATCCGCCGCGTGACGACGCGGGACGTCCGGCGCGTTGCGCGAGCGGTGCTCCGGCGCGAACGCTTGAACCTCGCTCTGATCGGCCCGTTCCGCGACTCCCAACTCTTCACCCAGATGCTTGCCAAAAGGGCATAACTCTTTTTGTCAGTCGCCACAGACCGCGCTATACTTTCTCTGGGACTTCAACACTATGGCAGAAAAGCAAGAAACCGCATTCCACGTTTCTACCGCGACAATTCTGAAGATTATCCTCATTCTTCTTGCGGTATGGTTTGTCTATCTCATTCGGGACGTCATCGCCCTCATTTTCATCTCGTTTGTACTCGCGTCGGCGTTCATCCCATGGGTTGATTACCTGCAAAAACGCAAGATCCCGCGGGTCGCGTCGGTCATCGCGATCTATGTCGTCCTCTTCGGCATTATCAGCATTGTCATCGTCTTGATTATCCCGGCACTCGTCACCGAAATCGGGCAACTGGCGAGCCGACTGCCACAACTCTACAACTCCATCTCTGGATCGCTGCTCTCGCTCAAACAGTCATCCGGCGCAAATACTGAGTTCGTGAGCTCCTTAGAAAAGGGGTTGCTCAGCTTGAGTCAGAGTCTCCTACAACTGACCACGGGAATCTTTGGCACGCTCTCGACGGTCTTTGGCGGTCTCGCGTCGGCGGTTGCCGCGCTCGTGATTGTCTTTTACATGACCGTTGAGCAAAACGGAACGAAGAAATTCATCCAGTCCACCGCGCCGCTCAAATACCAGCCATATCTCGTTCAGCTCGTGAATAAAATTCAGACGAAGATGGGCAGCTGGATTCGCGGCCAGCTACTTCTCTCGCTCATCATCGGACTCTCGGTGTACATCGGGCTCAGCATCTTTCATGTGAAATACGCGTTGGTCCTTGGGCTTCTTGCCGGCATCTTCGAAATCATTCCCTTCATCGGCCCAATTTTTTCGGCGCTCGTCGGCTCACTCTTTGCGCTCGCGGATTCCCCAATCAAAGGCCTGGTGGTGCTGATCATGTATATCGTCATTCAGCAGCTCGAAAACAACCTCATCGTTCCAAAGGTCATGCAGAAGGTGGTCGGCCTTAATCCGCTGGTCGTTCTCATTGCTGCTCTTGTCGGTGCACGCGTCGGCGGATTTCTCGGCGTCGTTCTTGCCGTCCCCGTTGCTGCCATTGTTGCCATCTTCTTCAGCGACGTCTTCGAAGAACGCCGCTCGCTTGAGAACAAACTCGAGAATGGCCAAGCAAGCAAGCGTTCGCCGCCAACGTAATAGACCTATCCTCCCATTTCTTATTTTCCTCTCTTAGTGTATCCTGCCAAACGTTATTATCAAAATACTCTATGCCAAACGCTAAGGAAGGAGAAGCGTCCGAAGAGGCGCGAGAGTGGGAAGCCCATGAACCAAAAGATGAGGAGGCACACATAGAAGGACGAGAGGGCGGACTCGATGTCGTGGGTCAACTCAACAACGAACTTGCTCTTCTTGATATTGCGAAAGATGGAATTTTCGCGAGAGGGATGAGATCGGTTCGCATTCTTGAGTCAGGGGATTCGAAACACCCAGAGATCCATATTGACAATTTAAAAACGGAGATTGAACTGTTTCATCCAACAACTCCGGAGCAAGAGACGACCAAAGCAAAAGCACTTGATCTCGTCGACCAGCTTCGCGATCGATTTCTTCGTAAGGAGTAAAAAGCAAAACAGCATCAGGTGACTCCCGTCGAATTATAAAAAACCCTCCGCAAGGAGGGTTTTCGAATGATACAATATAATCCTTAAAAGGGATCATCTGCTCGGTAGTGGTGATTGTCCACACTAGGTTTATCCATTTTCGACTCACCAACACCCCGTCTTAAGCGTGGTGAAGGAAACTTGGGTTCAAATGATGGTTACAACCTGCAAACCAGATCGGAGCGTAAATACATGAAGGAGATTTTTCTCTTCAAGTAAAACTGGTATACTAATGATTCGACCGAACGCTTTCTCATGTGGAACGAAGGAATAATTTCGATTGTGCGATGAAAAAGAAAGACAGTTTCTACATCACTACCCCGATCTATTATGTGAACGACCGTCCGCATATTGGACACGCGTATACGACGATTGCGGCTGATGTTGTTGCACGCTGGCATCGGCTCAAAGGGGATGATGTTTTCTTTTTGACCGGAACGGACGAGCACGGTGCCAAAGTGGCTGAATCGGCTGCAAAGGCGGGTGTTGATCCTCAGGCGTTTGCCGACCACAATAGCGAGGCCTACAAGGAGGTTTTTCACCGGCTGCAGCTTACCTACGACCACTTCATCCGGACGACCGACCCGGCACACGCTCGCCAGGTCGGCGCGTTTCTTGAAAAGCTGAAGGCGAACAACGCAATCTACGAGGGGGAATACCACGGACTGTACTGTACGGGGTGCGAGAACTTCATCACCGAAAAAGAGCTGGTCGACGGAAAGTGTCCGATCCACAAAACCGTTCCCGCCTTCATTGCGGAACGGAATTACTTCTTCAAATTGAAAGAGTACCTCCCCGAGGTTGAACGGCGAATCCGGAACAAAGAGATCAACATCAAACCGGAAAGCCGGCGGCAAGAAGCGCTCGGGCTCCTTAAGCAAGGGCTGGATGATTTTTCTATTTCCCGCGAGAAGGTCGCGTGGGGGATTCCTTTCCCGTTTGACACCAGCCAGACGGTGTACGTGTGGGTCGAGGCGCTCCAGAACTACCTCACGGCGATTGGCTACAGCGATGATCGAAAAAAGTTCGAAAAGTATTGGCCGCACGTGACGCACCTCATGGCAAAAGACATCCTCAAGTTCCACGCGATCTTTTGGCCGGCGCTGTTGCTCGCGGCTGGCGAGGAACCGCCCAAACGGCTCTTCATCCACGGATTCTTTACGGTGAACAGCGAGAAGATGTCAAAGTCTCTCGGGAACGTCCTTGAGCCGAATGCATTGGTTGATCAATTCGGATCGGATGGAGCACGCTATCTCCTCCTGACCCAGTTTCCGTTCGGCGACGATGGTGATGTGCAGGCAGGACGGTTTGTCGAGAAGTATAACGCCGATCTCGCAAACGGGCTTGGCAACTGTGCCAGCCGTATCTTGACGATGCTGCAGAAATTTTCTGGCGGCGAAGTGCCATCCGCCTCGGTGTCGTCCGAAACAAAGGCACGGATCAACACCGCGCAAACAGAAATCGAACGCGGTCTTTCTGCCTTTGCTTTTGAACACGCACTCCAAGCGCTCTGGGCTCTTCTTGCATTTGCAGACGGCATGATTGATCGCGAAAAACCCTGGGTGCTCGCAAAGGAAAAGTCGGAGAAGCTCCCGCAGGTGCTCGTTGATGTCGTCACCATCCTCGCGAACGTCGCGCTACTCGTTGCGCCATTTCTCCCCGATGCTGCTGAAAAACTCCGCGCGACGCTCGGCCTTTCAGCGCAATGGAGCGATGAAGTCGTTCTTCTCCCGCCCGGGAGGGCGATCGCGCCCATCGCACCACTGTTCCCTCGTCTTCCTGCCTCCATTGTCAGTTCAACTGGCGTAAAGCCGAGCGGAGAAAATTGACAGAGTCGACAGAGCATGCCATTTTTTCCTTAAAGGGTGTCCCCGCTTGTTCCATGCGTACCGGGGCTGTAGATCCGTTGACGTTCCCTTGCCATGACCACGCTTGAAATCATTCTTCTCTTCGTTGTGCTCGGCTTCGGCATTGCCGGTTTTGGCGCAGGGCTCATCCAGGCAATCGGATCGCTGGTTGGGGTCTTTGTCGGCACGGCGGTTGCGACGCGCTCTTATGAACGGGTCGCAGGGTTTGCCCTCCCGATCTTCGGCGGAAACGAAATCGCCGCGTCGATCACGAGTTTTATCTTTCTCTTTCTTGTGACGGGGCGACTCGTCGGCCTCATTATCCATATCCTCGACAAGGCATTCAAGTTTCTTGCAATTTTTCCGGGCTTAAAAATGCTCAACCGTCTTGGCGGATTTGCGCTTGGGATCATTGAGGGCATTCTCGTCATTGGTGTTGTCCTCAATCTCGTCCTTCGATTGCCGCTGTCGCACGAAACGATCACGACTATCCACGAATCATTCGTGCTGAGCAAGTTCCTCACGGCAGGCGGGTGGCTCTTGTGGCTCTTTCCGCAAGCGCTAGAAAAAGTCCAGTCGACAATATAGTATATCGGGGCATCGAGCCCCCGTCGCTTTGAGACGGGAGCAAGGGACCTCGAACTGCACGCATGCTCATCGACGCGCACTGCCACATTCAAGCCGAGGAGTTCAATGATGACCGCGACGCAGTGATCGAGCGTTGTCGCAGCCGCGGAATGACGTGTGTTGTCGTTGGGAACCGGTTGGAAGACAGCCAGTCCGCCGTCACGCTCGCAGAAACCCACGAAGGGTTGTTTGCCTGCGTCGGATTACACCCGATGTTTGTTACTGATGAAGAGTGGGATCAGGAGGCGTTTACCAAGCTTCTGCAGCATCCGCGCGTTGTCGGCGTGGGGGAGGTTGGCTTGGATTACTACCGGCTTTGGGCGGATTCGAAAGAAGAAGAACTGGCCGCAAAAAAGACGCAGAAGGATCTTTTTCTGAAACAGATCGCTCTGGCGCGAAAGCACAAGAAGCCGGTGGTCATTCACTGCCGCGATGCCTACGACGATCTCATGCGCATCGTCAAAAACGTTCGCGACGTCCCCATGATGATCCACACATTCCTTGGTGATGCAAACGCAGCGCGAGCGTTTCTCGATCTCGGCATCGTTCTCTCGTTCAGTGGGATCGTCACGTTTGAGGATGAAGAACCGGTCGTGGAAGCAGTCAAGATTGTTCCGCTCAAGCAGATGATGATCGAAACGGACAGCCCGCACCTTGCTCCGGTCCCTTTCCGTGGCCAGCGCAACGAGCCGATTCATGTTGAAGAGGTTGCACGGAAGATTGCGGAGATCAAAAACGTCTCGGTCGACGAAGTCATCAACACCACATCCGACAACGCGCGAGCGTTCTTTGGGTTGCCCTAGAACCGTCCGATCAGGGCAGAAACGAATGTATGAGGTGAAGCGGCACTCATGAGGGTGCAAGAGTATCTTGGGTGCTGGGTGCAAAAAAACGTCAAACCTCTGCCGTCGATTCTTGACTTCTTTCGTCCGACCTGCTTATGTATGGGCGAGAGTTTGTCCTTTTTGATCTGCAACCGTCCAAATAGGAGGCGTGCTTATGGAGGGGGTTCACAGGGTTCGTCTCGCAGATCTCTGGCAACGCCGGGGGTTCATGAACATGCCCGAGTGGATGCTCGTTACCTTTCGGCGAGCGCTCGAGGCCGAAGCGTTTCGAGAAAAAGCGGGGCAGCCCGGGGAGGCGTTTGCGGCATACAGGGCACATGTGGAAAGATGGATCGCTGGCGGCGCCGAACTTGATCTTTCTCTGCTTGAGAAGGTCGGTGCGCGTGATATTCTGACAACCGTCTGGATGCCGCCGCAGTTCACAATCGCGGACATTGAGCTGGATCTTCCGCGGTACACGAATGTCCGGGTGATTCCGACGGAGGTCGAGGCGAGGTGGTCGCACTATCCCTCCGCGTTCGCGATCTTCTGGGCGCTCATCTACCACGTGGAGAATGCCTATCTGGCGCATCCTGACGTGATGTGGAGGGAACTCATGCGGATCTATAGTTATGTGAATCCGTATGGACGCAACTCGTTCACGATGTTCCGTCTAGCGCTTCTCGAGCGCACACTGGGCATGGAATACGATGAGCATCAGCAACTCCGTCATTACGTCAAGAACATCAGTGAACGAAGCGAACTCGAGCCGCACGAGCGGCAGGAACGGATTCGACTCTTCCACGACGCCGTGGCGCACATGAAACAACGGATCATTGAATCCCTCCTGCAGTGAAGTTTTCTCTCCCCCAACGGGCTTTCCCGCTGGGGTTTTTCTTGTTGTTTCCACTTTTGCACGCTACACTTTGACCAATGGAACACCCTCAATCGATTTCTTCTGAACAGATTCTGGCGAAGCGTGAAGAGCTGTTGCAGCGATTTGGACTCAAGATCTCCACAACCTTCGATACCTTTGCGAAAGAAGGGGGCAGGAAAGACGTAGCGCTCGTTACCAAAGGTCGCGAACAGCTCATTCTTCGCGTTGGGGAAGTGCGTCCAGCATCCTTCTTCCCCAATGGATATATCGGTCACCATTTTGTCGTCCCGCGGCTCGAAGAGTACGACACAGACGGCATTCCGTTCGAGTTGGAAGAATACATCCAGGGAAAACATCTCTGGAAAACTCTCGTCCACGGTGACGATGGGCGACTTGCACCAGAGGCATGGGGGTTCCTCCTGAAGGTGTTTTGGGAGTTTCAAGACGTCGGCCGGTCGCTCCCGCTTGAACCAAAAT
>JAZDGG010000020.1:0-19946 GCA_043807225.1 bacterium
GTCAAGCTCACCGCGGGTGATCTGACTAGTGATGGGTATTCGGATCTCGTTGTGGCACCGACGAATGAACGCACGGTTCTCGTCTATAATCTCGCCAAGAAAGCGACGTATCGCGTGACCACGGCCGCACGAGGGTCGGTCATTGCACAGCCGCTTGACCTGAAGAAGAGTGGAAGTCTCCAACTCGTCACGTCGGTTGGTAGCACGCTTGAAACGTGGAAGTTCCAGAAAAACGCTTTCACCAAGTTCACGTTTGATCTTCGCAAGCTGCAGGTCAGTGGATCATCCATCTCTCGGATAACGCTCCAGCCAATGGTGGGCAGTATCACACCGACGACCCTGACCGCAGGGAAAGGGAAGGTGACGCTTACCATCACCGGTCAGAATCTTGGGAGTGGGTCGCGAGTGCTGCTCAACCAAATAATCCCTGCAACAAAGGTTGTTGCACGCGCAGACAACACTCTTCTCGTGACGATCGACACCAAGAAACTCAAAAAGAAGACGAAGTACGATGTGATCGTCATCAACGGCGATAGCGGGCAGACCACCTATCAGTCGATCAGGACGCGCTAAGCTAATCCCTCGCATCCTCAGCGACGCCTCCACCGGTACGATTCCTCTCAGCGTCTCACCCACTCCATGAACCACATGGAGTGGGTTGTGGAGTATTCCTTCTGTTTCGCGCCGCACACCTTTTCACCTTTTTGTTATAAGGTGAATGGCTTGACAGACAAAATGCGGAAAACTATGATAATATCATAGTAATATCATTACCTCCATAGCAATGATTCAAGAAAAACGTCCTCATTCAGTCAACGGTTGGATTATCCTCAGCATCTTTCTCGCGCTGCTCGTTGTGGAAATCCTTCTGGTCGTCCTTTTCGCGTCGCGGAATAACGCCTGGGGCGTTGCCATCATTCCCTTCATCCTCGTCACGGGATTCATTCTCCAAGGGCTTTTTATCGTGAACCCGAACGATGCGGCGGTGGCAATCGTTTTCGGCGGGTACGCCGGTTCCGTTATTACCCCGGGATTTTGGTGGATGAATCCGTTTGCCAAAAAACGCCACATTTCCCTTAAAATCCGAAACTTTGAAAGCGGGCATCTCAAGGTGAACGATAAGGAAGGCAACCCGATCGAAATCGCTGCGATTGTTGTGTGGAAGGTCGTTGATACTGCGGAAGCGATGTTCAATGTGGAAAATTACGAGAATTACGTCCAGGTGCAAAGCGAAGCCGCACTACGAAATCTCGCGACGACGTATCCCTACGATACGCACGAAGAGCACGTCGTTTCTCTTCGCGGGAATACTGCAGAGATTGCAGAAAAACTCAAGGGGGAAGTGCACGAACGGCTCGCCAAGGCGGGAGTCGAAGTGGTCGAGGCACGCATATCCCACCTTGCCTATGCTCCAGAAATCGCCGGCGCGATGCTCCGCCGCCAGCAGGCGAGCGCGATCATCGCGGCACGCCAGCGCATCGTTGAGGGCGCGGTCAGCATGGTGCAGATGGCACTGGAAAAACTCGAGCACGACAATATCGTGAAGCTTGACGATGAGCGGAAGGCGGCGATGGTGAGCAACCTCCTTGTTGTGCTGACCAGCGACCGTGACGCACAGCCGGTGGTGAATACGGGAACGCTCTACCAATAATTCGTGGCACGCGCACGACCAAAGTCGTTTCTCATACGCATCGACGGGAAGACGTTCGACGCGCTTCAGCGCTGGTCTGCCGACGAGTTTCGCAGTCTCAACGGCCAGATCACGTGGCTTCTGCGCGACGCACTCCAGAGACGAAAACGACGTCAACAAGAACCACGACGGTAACTCTCCACGTCTTTCCTTGACGAAGAAACTCGTCGTGATAGGGTAACTGAGGACGGGAAGCAAAGGAGGCGTTCTTTTTTCAAGGAGGAGCCATGATCGAGTTTGAAGACGGGATCAGCGTTGCGACCGACGGAGGAATGCCGGTCGCAACGGAGTCGGCGCAGGTTTCGGTGTCGTTCGGGGGTGTCGTTGTTTCTGACCAAGCGCTTGAGCAGGCACTGGAGATCGCGCGGGCGCTTCGTCGGTTCACCACTCTTCCCTGCCGGGGGAGAGCAACCATCATCGTGCGTCCAGGAGGGGTCGAATCTCAAGGGCAGATCGAACTGCCCATGGCTGATGCCAGGGTACGCGATGCGGCGTCCGCCATCGTGCAGGACGTCATGGGCGGTGCAGAGCAGATGCAGGCGCGCGGTGTCGCGCATCCGGTTTCCATCAATCTCACCAGGGATTTCATTGTCCGCGTTCCAAATCCACGGTAAACAGCTCATCCACTCCCTTTGCGCAGAAGCCCGCCCTTGCGGGCTTTTCTTCTTTGTACGGTCTGAGTATACTGAAAGAGAAGCCATACAACACGAATGAACGAAGCAGAATTTCATCTCGAAAACATCGATTTTTCCCGATATACGTCGATACAGCGACTGGTCATTGCGAAACTCCTGGAGACGTGGCAGGGTGAACGGGCAGAATGTTTTCTTCACTACTCCCCATTCTATCGCGAGATCGTCCGAGAAAACCCGGCCACGTTGGATGGGGATGACGGCGAGGCCGTCGAACGAATTCTTGCGGAGATTCAACGGCGGGAACGCAATTCCGGGATTACGCTGGAAGGAGAGTCAACATAAGAAGCTGCTAACCGAAAAGGAAAAACATGGATACCCAACCAGAACAAACCCCCCAGCGGAGAAAAAGAACGCCACTTGGCGGCATTATTCTCCTCCTCATTGGCATCCTATGGCTTCTGCAGAACCTTGGTCTCCTCGGAGATTGGATTCGGAGCGCGTGGCTGCCGATCATCTTGATCATCGTCGGCGTCGCCATCATTGCGAAACGGCGATAGCGCCATGAGAGCACAATACAGGCAGATCATTCTTTCTGCCATCGTCAAGGAACTCAAACGGCACCCACGGGCGCTCCAGGGTTTTCTTTCGATACCGCCTTCCCATCAAGACGAATTCCTTCGGTATATCTTGGCTTGACACTGCCGAAACTCCTCGTTATTCTTACACGTCTCTCCACACTCCCTCTTCGCTTCTTATGGCCGATATTATTCACGTTTCAAATCTCTCGAAGCGCTACGGCGATTTCACTGCGGTCGATGCTGTATCTTTCAACGTGCAGGCAGGCGAGATTTTTGGCATCCTGGGGCCGAACGGAGCAGGAAAGACCACAACGTTGGAGATGATTGAGGGATTGAAGAGCGTTTCGGGTGGCACGATCGTCCTTGACGGACATAACGTCGAACGAGAGCCACGCACCGTAAAGTCGCTGATCGGCGTTCAACTGCAATCCTCCTCTTTCTTCGATAATCTGAATCTGAAAGAGCTACTTTTGACGTTCGGGTCGCTCTATGGCCGAAAGGTAGATGCCGTGCGACTCCTTCACGATGTCGAGCTCGATGAAAAGGCAAAAAGTCAAGTGAAGGAGCTCTCCGGCGGTCAGAAGCAGCGCTTGTCGATTGCCGCTGCCTTGGTGAATGATCCGAAAGTACTTTTTCTTGATGAGCCGACAACCGGTCTTGATCCGCAGGCACGTCGCCATCTGTGGGATCTGATCTCTGGGATCAATGCAAAAGGGAAAACAATCGTCCTGACCACACACTACATGGAAGAAGCAGAGGTGCTGTGCAATCGGGTGGCGATTATGGACAATGCGAAAATCGTTGCACTGGACACCCCGATGAATCTCCTCAAAACATCCGACGTCGGGTCAACGATTGAATTTCATGTTGATCGCCCGGTGGAGAAAGAGCAACTCTCCCAGCTTCCCGACGTGGAAAAAGTTTCCTCAGAAGACCATGGGTACACACTGATCACGAAGCATCCAGAAAAAACTCTCCCGGCGCTTTTTTCGCTGGAAGACAAACTCGGTTTTCATCTCTTTAACCTTCAGCTGCACCAAGCGACGCTTGAGGATATCTTTCTCAAACTCACTGGAAGAAGTCTCCGCGAATAACGACGTCAAGCCATGAAAACGCAACAACAATCACGTACCACGCTCCACCTCACGCTCTCAACGCTCAAGATGTTTGTCCGCAACCGGCAGAGTCTTTTCTTCTCGCTCTTCATGCCCGTCATCATCATGACGATTTTCGGCCTCATTGGGTTTGATCGAACCCCGTCCATCAACATCGGCGTCGTGGTGTCGCATCCGTCGCCTACGACCGTGCTGTTTGTTAACCAGCTGAAGAAAGTCTCGTCGCTTTCCGTCACCACCGGGAGCGAGGGAGTGGAGCGAGCGGCGCTCCAGAAAGGCGACCGTGCGATTGTACTCCTTCTCCCGGATGATCTTATCCCTCTCCCCGGAACCGTCGCACCGAAGGCCAAAACCGTTACCGTGCTCACAAACGCCGGGAAGCAGCAACAGTCGCAGACCGGACTCAGCATCATCAGCCAGCTTCTGGATAAAACGACCATTGCTTTATCACATGCTCCTCAACTGTTTACCCTCCAGACGCAAGAGGTGAATGCGCGCAACCTCCGGTACATCGATTTTCTCATCCCCGGTGTTGTCGCACTGGCAGTGATGCAGATGGCGGTGTTCTCCGTTGCCTTCGTCTTTGTTGACTATAAAGAGAAAGGCATTCTCAAACGACTCTTGGCAACGCCGATGCGGCCGTACCAGTTTGTGACAGCGAACGTCATCACGCGCCTTCTGCTCGCGCTGCTGCAAACGGCAATCCTCATTTCGCTCGGCGTCCTTCTCTACCACTCGCACATTGTTGGCTCCTACCTGCTGGTGCTGCTGATCACCGTGCTCGGGGCAATTATGTTTCTAGGGCTTGGATTCTCTATTTCGGGTATGGCAAAGACCGTTGATGCCGTCCCGGCGATCGCCAACCTCATCGTCTTCCCCATGCTGTTCCTCGGCGGGACGTTCTTCCCCATCGATTCCATGCCGAATTGGCTGCAGCACGCCGTGACCTACCTTCCGTTGACGCACTTCTCAGACGCGCTGCGCATGGTGATGACGGACGGGAAAGGCCTATCGAGCATTGCCCCGGATCTGTACTGGATGATCGGCTGGTCTGTCGTTCTTATCGCGCTTGCGATGTACACCTTCCGGTTTGAGGAGCGGCGTGTCTAGCACATCCCTGGGAATTGTGGGGTTGCTGCGCTTTGTGGTATACTCACTTCGTTGTTCACAAAAGGCGTATGAGCCGTGGAGTACTTATCATCATCGTCGTTGTCCTTATCCTGGCTATAGCCGGCGTCGGTTTGGCGCTTTTCTGGAAACCGGGGATTTTGAACACCAACGGAAACGTCAATGCGTCCACGAACACGAACCAGGCGGGGCAGGGGAACACAAACGGCGCGAATAAAAACATCCAGGTTGGTCTACCGAACTTCACTGCGAGCATCGAGAAGACTCAACAACTTGACAAAACAATTCAATATCGTGGAGCGAGCGTTCCTCTCGATCGGGTCGAGATCACGAATGGGTATTCCGGGATTCAGAAGGCCGAAGCGGGGACGAAAGACGTCATCGTCTATTTGAAGAATGAGGAGTTGAAGCAGCAGCCATACATCGATCAATGGTTCGGTTCCGAAGTCAAGCTTCTCGATTCAACCGGTGCAACGACAGACTACAATCGGGCGCAGTTTCTCACCAAGGCGCAGTGGGATATCGGGCAGCAGAGTTATATCGCTTTTTCGGTCGATGAAAAAGCGAGCGGGTTCAAACTCCGGTTTGTCCGGCCGGATGAAGACGTGATCGTCGACCTCGGCATCTGAGCGAGGTTCATGCGTATCGGCATCGTCACTCAGAGCTATCTGCCAATCCATGGAGGAGTGGCAGAGCACGCGCATCACACGGCGGTTGAACTTCGCAGACGCGGACATGACGTGAAGATCATCACGGCGTATTTTGACCGTGGGGATGAAAACTTCAATGATGGCGTCTATCGCATCGGCCATGATGTGACGATCCCCATGAATGGCGCATTTGTGAATATTACCGTTGGCACGCGGCTTGGGCGGCAGCTACGTGAAATTGAATCTGCGGAACGGTTTGATCTGGTGCACATTCATTCCCCGTTCGAACCCGTCCTCCCGATGATTGCTTTACGGACGATACGGGCACCCAAGGTGGGCACTTTCCACAGTTACACCGAGCGCAGCTTCGGCTACCGAATTCTCGGATCATGTCTTCGGGCGAAAATCGCTTCTCGTCTCTCTGCGCGCATTGCCGTTTCGAGCGCCGCTCGGGACTTTGTCTCTCGGTACTTCCCCGGTGAGTACCAAATCATCCCGAACGGTGTGGATGTTGAACGGTTTTCTCCCGCGCAACCGCCGCTGGAGAAGTTCAATGATGGATCGGACAACATCCTCTTTGTCGGCCGCATGGATCCGCGAAAAGGGCTGAAGTACCTCCTCCAAGCGTTTCCGGCTATCGTTCAGGCGTGTCCCCGCGCACGGCTGATTATTGTCGGCGGAGGATTTCTTGTCGGCTACTATCGTCGCTTCGTCAAAGACGAGATCCGCAGTCGCGTGTTCTTTGAGGGATTCGCCTCGGCGGAGAAGCTCCCACGCTATTACACGACGGCGAGCGTGTACTGTTCGCCGGCGACGTCGGGAGAAAGTTTTGGGATAGTGCTTATCGAAGCGCTGGCCTCCGGTGTTCCGGTCGTGGCTTTCGACAACCGCGGGTACCATGCGATTCTCGGCGGAGACCAGCCAGCCGGCGTGCTTGTCGAGAATAAAAGCGCCGGTGCGCTTGCCCAAGCACTTATCCAGTTGCTACAGGATCAGCAGCACCGTGTGGCGCTCGGCCGTCGCGGACGCGAGAAAGCCGAACAGTATTCCTGGAAGCGGGTGACGGATCAGATCGAAGCGGTTTATCGACGGGTGTTGGCGAATAGGTCATAAGGAAGATCGTCAGTAGTGGAAAGAAACAGCGCCACTCGCATACGGTTTTACTCTCCCAGGATTCCTCGCGGGTTTTTCTCGATCTGGCTGATGCTGTTTGCGCTCGCGCTGAACACCTGTTAACAAAAAGGTGAATGGCGAATAATACTCTGATACACCTCCGTCTCGCATGGTGGTCGGCGCGGGATTCCAGGACACGAGCAGACGCTGAGGTCTGAGATTTTGGATGCATGTTATGACTTGACCCCGTTACTCGTGGATCATTCTTCTGGGTCGTAGCGCAAGGAAAGGGGTTGACACGCCAAAAAAGGGCGGATATACTGCAATTAGCACTCGAATGGTGAGAGTGCCAATTTTCTTCCCCTCCCCATGGAACTCTCTGAACGCCAGCAAACCATCCTCAAGACCATTTTAACGGAACATATCAAGACCGCCGCACCGGTCGGCTCAGGCGTTCTTGTGGAGAAATACCGCATGGATCTTTCCCCGGCGTCAATCAGGAACGAAATGGTGGAGCTGGAGAATCAGGGGTATCTTGCCCAGCCGCATACCTCCGCAGGACGGGTTCCAACGGTGCGCGCCTACCGTTATTACCTTGAACATTTCCTCAAGGAACGCTCAGTAGCAAAGAAAGATCAGGACGCGCTGAAACGGGCGTATGCATCCAGCGAAGACGATGAGCGCCGCTTGAAGGCAATTGCAAAGGTTGTGGCGCATCTCTGTTCAAACACCGTTATTGTCGGATTCGCACGGCGGGACGTGTACTATACCGGACTTGCAAACCTCTTCCACCAACCGGAGTTCGAGGAACGCATGACAATCCTGAATCTCTCAGAAATCGTCGATCGGCTTGATGAGGTTATCTCGCGCATTTTTGACGCCACACCGGACGAACCGCACGTGCTCCTTGGTCGCGAAAATCCGTTTGGGGAGGAAACCGGCGTCTTACTCACGAAATGCCATCCGCAGTCGAGCGATCACCTCTTTGGCATCCTCGGGCCTGTCCGAATGCCCTATGACCACCACATCGCCCTCCTGCGATGCATGAAGAATCTTTTTGAGGCATAAGATGCACACGTGCGATCACCAGAAAGAACTTTCCGATGTGCGAGCTGAGCTTGGGAAAGTAAAAGAAGAACTTGAGAAGATCACCGCCAGATCCGAAGAGCACCTCGACGGCTGGAAGCGCGCAAAGGCAGATTACCTCAACCTGAAGAAGGAAAGCGAAAAGGCGCAAACAGAAATCGCTGGCTACGCAACGGGAATGTTCCTCTTTGAACTCTTGCCGATTGTCGATAATTTTGAGCGGGCGATTGACCACCTCACCGACCAGCAGAAGAAAGAAGAATGGGTCAAGGGAATGCTCGGTATTCATCAACAGCTGCAGCAACTCCTCAAAGATTTCAACCTCGAGCGCATTCCCACGGACGTACCATTCAACCCAGAAATTCATGAAGCAGTGAGCCGCGAGTTTCGTGACAACGTTGCTGAGGGTACCATCCTCAAAGTCGTCGTCCCCGGATATCGGATGAATGGAAAACTGCTTCGCCCTGCACAAGTGACCGTTGCGGCGGATACTGAAAAGGCCGGCGAAGCCGGATCCAGCGCTGCTGGATCGTCCGATACATCGAAAGCCAAGAAAGAATCCTAAGAAGAATCTCATTATTCATTTCACGAAAGGAGCATTCTATGAATCTTATTCGCTGGCGCCCAATGATGGATGTAGACCGTTGGTTTGACGAAACCGCCCCATCCTTCATCAACGACGCAAACTTTACCCCGGCAATCGACGTCTATCAGACGAAGGATGCCGTGATCGTGGAAACACCTCTCGCAGGCGTTGATCCCGAGAATGTGAACATTTCCGTTGAGAATGACCTTCTCACGATTGAAGGGAAGACGGAAAAGAAAACGGAAATCGACGAAAAAGAGTATTTCCGTAAAGAAATCCGCACCGGAATGTTCCACCGCTCGATTGCCCTCCCGGTAGCAGTGAGCGGCGAAAAAGCTGAAGCGTTGTTCGAAAAAGGCATGCTCAAGATCACAATTCCCAAAGCTGAACACGCCAAGCCAAAGACGATCACAATTAACGTCAAATCGTCCTGACCCTCACCCTCTGTCCCTCCCCCGGGTTTCGGAGGAGGGATGGGGAGAGGGAGTGAGGAGACGACATTAATTCATCTGCGTATGAAACGAGGTACGTGGAAGAAAGAACGGGCAACCGGACGAAAGTTTTCAAAGTCCGATGAGCATCCCGTGCCAGCCGCACGAACGCGATCCAAGTATTGGGTCGGTGACTACAAGCGCGGTGGCAAGAAAGTCAAAGGGAGCTTCCGTTCTAATCCGGGCTTTCACAGAAAGCGGTAGACTACCGCAGAGGACAACGTAACTTTATTTATTCACTAGAGAAATATATGCCAAAAATTCTCGGAATTGATCTTGGGACGACAAACTCGGCAATGGCCGTCATGGAGGGCGGCGAGCCAAAGGTGATTGAGAACAAAGAAGGCGCCCGAACGACCCCTTCTGTTGTCGCAATGACGAAAGCGGGCGAACGGCTGGTCGGGCAGCTTGCCAAGCGCCAAGCCGTCACGAATCCCCAAAACACCATCTTCTCCGTCAAACGGCTCATCGGCCGCCGGTGGAGCGATGACGAAGTCCAAAGAGACCTCAAACTTCTACCATACAAAATGGTTCAGGCAGGCGAAGGCGTAAAGGTGGTGATGGGAACAAAGGACTACTCACCGCAGGAAATCTCTGCGATGGTGCTGCAGAAGATCAAGGCGGATGCAGAAAGCAAGCTCGGCGAGAAGATTGAAGAGGCGATCATCACTGTTCCCGCATACTTCGACGACAGCCAGCGCCAGGCAACGAAAGATGCTGGTGAAATTGCCGGTTTGAAAGTGAAACGTATCATCAACGAGCCGACGGCCGCCGCACTCGCGTATGGCTTCAATAAGAAGAAGAACGAGAAAATCGCCGTCTATGACCTTGGTGGCGGAACATTTGACGTCTCCATTCTCGAAGTCGCTGAAGACACGGTGGAGGTGAAATCCACGCACGGCGACACACACCTTGGCGGCGACGATTTTGACCAGCGTGTCATGGACTGGATTATCGCGGAATTCAAGAAAGATCAGGGCATTGATCTCTCGAACGACCAGCTGGCGCTCCAGCGCATCAAAGAGGCGGCAGAGAAAGCCAAGATAGAGCTCTCCACCACCCAGCAGACGGAGATCAACCAGCCGTTCATCACGTCCGGTGCAGCAGGGCCAAAGCACCTTAGCATGACGCTCTCCCGTGCAAAGCTCGAAGATCTTACTCGCGATCTGGTTGAAAAGACGATTGAACCGATGGGGCAAGCACTCAAAGACGCCGGGCTTGAAAAAGGCCAAATCGATGAAGTGGTCATGGTCGGCGGCATGACCCGCATGCCATTCGTGCTCGAAACAGTTGAAAAATTCTTTGGGAAGAAACCGAACATTACCGTGAATCCCGACGAAGTGGTTGCGGTCGGCGCAGCCGTGCAAGCCGGCGTCCTCCAGGGCGACGTCAAAGACGTCCTCCTCCTCGACGTCACACCGCTGACGCTCGGGCTTGAGACACTCGGGAGCGTTGCAACACCGCTCATCGAAAAGAACACGACGATCCCAACCTCCAAAACGCAAGTATTCTCCACTGCATCGGATAGCCAGCCATCCGTTGAGATCCACGTGCTCCAAGGCGAGCGACCGATGGCGAGCGACAACAAAACGCTCGGCCGGTTCATCCTCGACGGCATTCCGCCGGCACCGCGCGGCGTTCCGCAGGTTGAAGTCACCTTCGACATTGATGCGAACGGCATCCTCAACGTCAAAGCGCGCGACAAGGCGACGAACAAAGAACAGAGCATTCGCATTGAAGCATCATCAGGCCTTTCGAAAGACGAAATTGAGAAGATGAAGAAGGATGCGGAAGTCCATGCAGCAGAAGACACGAAGAAAAAGGAGCTGATCGACATCAAGAACCAGGCAGAGACGCTCGTCTTCACCACGGAAAAAGCACTCCGCGATGTCGGTGATAAAGTATCCGCTGACGAGAAGAAGAAAGTGGAAGAGAAAGTAGAGGCGTTGAAAAAGGTGAAAGACGGCGACGATAAGTCCGCCATCCAGACCGCAACGCAAGAACTCTCGCAAGCTGCGCAGAAGATTGGGGAGCAGCTGTACAAACAGCAAGCCGAAGCATCCAAGCCGGGTGATACGCCCACTGATTCGTCCAAGAAGGACGACAAAGGCCCAATTGATGCGGAGTTTAAGGAGAAAGACGGAGATAAGCCGTCTGATAAGAAGTAATGAACCCCTCACCCTGCCTTCTCCCCTTACAAAGGGGAGAAGGGCTTGGGGGAACCCACCTTAATAGAATGGCAGATGTTACAACAGAATTGATCAATACTCATGGTATCCCTTTTAAGCTTGCCGTAAGACGTGAGTTAAGTCGCATACCAAACGTAAAGATTCTTGCCGAGGAATTTCCAGTACCGTATATAAACGGAGCTGCAATTGACCTATTGATAGAATATCGCAGTGAAGCAAAAAAAATTAGATATATTTTTCCGATTGAATGCAAAAAGGGCTATGTTCAAGTGAAGAAATGGATATTTTTTCGAGATACCCATCAAATTGCTAAATATGTTTATCATTTTAAGGGGAAAGATCTTGAGGTAATTCAAACTCAAGGTATTACAGCAAAAGCAACAGTGTGTTCAGAGGGGATAGAAATATGTGAACCAAAGCGAAAAGCAAATCCCGATCCTATTGAAAAGGCCGCGGAACAAATATGCATTGGATTCCATGGGTTTATTATTAACGAGTTGAAACAACGGAAAAAATTCGTTGAAGGTATTGAAGATATGTTTGTCATCCCTATGGTTATTACAAACGCCCCGTTATATATCGCTGATGTAATACCTGGAAAGTTAAATATCAAAACAGGAAATTACGATGGTAACTTAGGTTTAATGGAAACAAACATGGTAATTCTTCGCCACCCCTTTGTAAAATCACCACAGGATGGGAAGAGACTTGAGATAGTTAAAGATAAGTATCAGACATTTGAAGAACTGGACTACGGTAATAAAGAAGGTATTTTGATAGTTAATTCTCTAAGCGTTGGTAATTTATTTCCAAGCCACGCTTAAAAAGAATATTGGGAACCCATCATGAAAATCGGCATTATTGGCAGTATGCAATTCAGCGACCAGATGGTAGAGGTCGCAGAGAAACTCAAAGCACTCGGGCATGAGCCGATGATGTCATTGTTTGTCGAATCCTTTCTTGGAAAAGATGCTGAAGAACAGGAGCGAATAAAGCTGGCGCAGAAAAACGATGAGGACGCAATGCGAAAAGACATCGAGCACTTGAAGCAAGCAGACGCCATCCTTGTCCTGAATATCGAAAAGCACAGTATGCCTGACTACATTGGCGGCAACGCGTTCCTTGAAATGGGTATGGCGCATCTTAATCGTCAGCCGATCTATCTCTACAATCCCATTCCGGAAATCCCATATTATAAAACCGAGATTGAGGCAATGCGACCAGTGATTTTGAATGAAGACCTTACGTTAATAGAGAAGGGGTACAATCCATCCTAATGACCAACGCCATCATCATTCCTGGGAATGGGAACACGGACATTTCAGAAAACTGGTTCCCATATGCGCAGCGAGAACTTGAAAAACTCGGTATTGAGGTACGAGCGAAAAACATGCCTGACCCGGAGTTGGCACGCGCCCAATATTGGCTGCCGTTTATTGAACATGATCTGAAAGCGAACGAAGACTCCATTCTTATTGGGCATTCATCGGGTGCAGTTGCCATCATGCGCTATCTTGAAACGCATAAGGTGAAAGGCGCAGTTCTTGTTGGGGTTTACTACACGGATTTCGATATGGAATCAGAGAAGGCGAGTGGATATTTTGATGCACCATGGAAGTGGGACGCGATCAAAGCAAATGCAGGATGGATTGCTCAGTTCACGTCCACAGACGATCCCTATATCCCCATTCAACAAGCCCGATACGTCCACGATCGATTGAACACGGAGTATCATGAGTACCATAATAAAGGACACTTTGGATCAGAGGTAAGAGAGTTTCCAGAAATTATTGAGGTTATCAAAGGCAAAGGTTTGTGAGGTTGGGGGGATGAACGGATGGCTTTGATGAATGGGAGATGCTGCCCTGAAACAAGTTCAGGGTGCAAGTTCAGCGGGATACCCAGAGGGTATGGCAATCAAAAGACGGGTGGAGAAGTAACGTTTCAATTAAAAGAAAAGACCCGGCGGAGTACCGACTCCACCGGGTGAACGAGAGAAAGGGCCTGGAGACAGAGAAGTATGTGTCAAGCGCGGGCACAGTCAGCATGATCACCAGATTAATCCGTTGTGGGTCCATCCGTGGACCCGTTGCAAGAAACACAGGACTCCTGACGGTGTATAACCCTTCCTCCCGTGCGGGCTATCTCCGCTCCCCCTTCAGCGTAGATCTTACCAGCGAAACCGTCAAAAGTTTTATCCCCAAGCGCAATGACCATGCTTCGCAAAATCATATTGACCATCCTGTTCATCGGTGCGATGCTACTTGCTGCGTACCTGTTTGTTTGGCTGTTTCTCCTTCTCCTGATTGCCATTCCAATCATCTATCTTTGGTTGCGATGGAAGGTGCGAAAAGCAGGGAATACGCTGCAACGGAAACGGAGTGCGATGGTGATGGAAAATCATGAAAGAGATATTTGAACGGGTCTATAACGAAAAGTTTTGGTATAAAGGTTCTGGTGCTGGATCGTTGCCCCAAAACACCATTGCTCTCCGAAAATTGTTACAAACGTATTTTCGAGAGCAGGAGATTCATTCTCTTCTCGACCTTGGTTGTGGTGACTGGAAAATGATGCGGCTTATGGATCTGACTGAGATTTCGTACTTTGGAATCGATATAGTCCCGACAGTTATCGAAAATGATAAAAACCAGTTTGAACGAGGAACCATCCATTTTCTTCTTGATGATATCCGCACGGCTCCTCTGCCACCTGCTGATCTCGTGCTCCTCAAAGATGTTTTGCAACATTGGTCGCAAGAAGAAATTCTCTCCTTTCTCCCACGTCTTCGTCCGTATCGTCACGTCCTCGTCCTCAATACGTGCGTAGGAGGAAATCTTAACGGGCCAATCTTGACAGGAGGGAATGCTCGACCAATCGATCTTTCAAAGCCGCCGTTCAACTTCCGCATCGCAGAACTTCTTCGATACCAGTCGTACCGTCCAATGAAAAAGATCTATGAAACAAAGAACCTCGTTCGGCTTTATCTCACATAACTAGGGCATACCCATTATCCATTATTAAGAGAACTCTATGGCACAAGAACAACGACAGCAAACCCAGGGGCAAGGGCAACAGCAGCAGATTCAGATCAAAATCACCGATGACATCCTCAAGGGGGCGATTTCGAACATGATGGCGGTGAGCCACACCAAAGAGGAGTTCGTCATCGACTTCATGAACATCTACCCCGCACAGGGACAGGGAATCGTCACCGCACGTGTGGTGGTCACGCCCGGCCACATCAAGCGGATCGTGAATGCGCTCACCGAGAACGTCCAGCGGTACGAAAAGCAGTTTGGAAAGATCGAGGAATCCAGCGCACCAGAGCAGGACTTTGGTTTTAAGCCAGAATAGCGCCGCATGCGCGTTCTACCGCCAAAACCCACACTCCCAGCACCACAGAAGCCAAAGCAACACAGACGGCTTCCGTTCACCGCATGGCTTCGTCTAATTGCCTTCATTCTTTTTCTTCTCGTCATTGGAGCAATTGTCTACGGCTTTCGGACGATCCCCAAGCGGTTCAACATTCTGGTGATTGGTTCCGATCAGCGAGCAGAGGAACGCGGCCGGTCGGACGTGCTGATGGTTGTGTCTGTCCCGAAAAGCCCGCGAGATGCAATCAGCGTGATGACCATTCCGCGTGATACGAGAGTTGACGTGGAGGGGTTTGGCATGCAGAAGATCACGCACGCCTATGCGCTCGGGACGGTCAAGGAGGACGGAAAATCCTTGGGGAACCGGCTGCTGACGAAAGAAACGGTTGAGCGGTTCCTTGGCATCCAGATCGACGGAACGCTCGAAATCACGTTCGAGAGCTTTCAGGACATCATCGACAAGCTTGGCGGAGTGACGACCGCAACGTACGGGCACCTTACCGGTGAAGAGGCACTCGCAAAAGTCCGCGACCGTTCGCGCGAAGGCGGGGACTTTGCCCGGACGAAAGATCAGCGGGAGATCCTCGTCGAGGTTCTGTCGGAAATTCGCAAACAGAATGCGCTGCGATCGACATATGCGTACCTGAAGAGTTCCAGTACATCGCGTGTTTTGCTCCCAAAAACTCGCTTTGCACTCTTTTCTGCGTATGCGGTGATCCGCCGTGGCGGCAGGTTGAATCTCCAGGACGTTCACAACGAGGTCATCCCCGGCAGAAGCCAAAAAATCTTCACGCCGGAGTTTCAGAAAGAGCTCTACTATTGGATTCCCGATACGGAGCAGACGCGAACGATCGTTGCCACGTGGTTTTCGTAACCGCCGAATCTCTCATTGTGTTACCATACATGGTATGAAGAACGCGGCAGAAGAATCATCACACGACAAGAATGTCGAAACTGATCCCCGTAGTGCTTTTTTATTCCCGAAGCACCTCACCCCCGGGCAGCGGCTCAAAGTTGGCGTCTTGGCGCTGCTGACCGTTGCCGCAAGCGCTATACTGTGGATGTGTTTGGCGGTTGTCCTCTCGCTGGATTTTTCGCATCTCGCGGGAAGTGCAGTGATCTGGATTGGTCTCGGGTTTCTCGCCTTCTTTTTCCTCATTGCATTTGTGGCCATCGTCGCGCTGCTTGTTCACGACCGCGTCATCGCTTGGAGCATTCTGCTTCTCGCCATACTTACCCACCTCATCTGGTTTCGTTTTGGATGGTATACATCCATTTCCCTCGTTCTTCTGGTCATCGGCTTCTTCTCTTACGACTGGCAGATAAAAAATGAAGAGAGTCTCCGGATACAATTCTCCGTGACGAAGTCGATGCGGTATGGGCTCTCGATGGTGATCGCCATGACGCTCCTTGCCTTCTCGCTGACCTTTTACGGTCACACAGTTGCTCGTCAACCGCTTGCGGGATCCTCGCTGAACCCGATCAGCGAAATGGCCGGCAATACACTGAATCAAGCAATCGCGCTCCAGATGCCCGACTATGACCCCAAGGAAACCGTGGATGATCTGCTCTATCGGATCATGACGGCACAGGTGCAGAAGGAAGTGGCGGGGGAGGCAACATCCCACGGCGTTGAAGTGCCCACCATTGATTTTTCACATCCTGCCGCAACGATTGACCAACTGAGCACTGTCGATCTGAGTGCGGTCATCGAGAAACTTCCGCAGGACATCCGCGCACAAGTTGGTGACGATCCTGAGCTGCTGCGCACCTACATCCAGGACCGGGGGAATGCGCTCCTTGAAGCTGAATTTTTTGCAACGCGCGATAAGGTTCTCTTCGACCTCGGCGTCACCGCGCAAGGGACAACGCCGGTCGGCGAAGTGGTGAAACAGCTCGTTGTGAAACAGGTCAACGATCTTCTCGGTCCCTATGAGACCTTCATCCCGCCTCTCCTTGCATTGACGGTTTTTTTCACACTCAGCATCTTCATCTTTCTCTACGCATGGCTCATTAAGGCGCTTGCCGCACTGATTTTTGTCATCATCAAGAAGACGGGATTTGTGAAGATTCACCTGGTGGATGCGGAGGTTGAGGTTGCAACGCTGAACGGATGAGCGATGGCAAAAGATTACTACAACATTCTTGGCGTCGAGCGTGGCGCATCCGAAGAAGAGATTAAAAGGGCGTTTCGCAAACTCGCACATGAGCACCACCCCGACAAGGGAGGCGATGCGGTGAAATTTAAGGAGATCAACGAGGCGTACCAGGTGTTGGGGAATAGGGAAAAGCGCGCGCAGTACGACCGATTTGGCACGGCCTTTGAGGGTGCGAATGGGGCACCAGGTGGTTTTCGCTGGGAGGACGTTGCGCAAGGATTCGGCCAGGGCGGTTTCCAGAATGTCGATTTTGATATCGGCGACCTCTTTGGTGATATGTTCGGCTTTGGTGGACGCCGCCAGCGCAGAACGAGAACCGAGGAAGGACGCGACATCGAAGCTGCCATGACGCTGGAGTTCGCCGAGGCGGCATTTGGCGTCAAACGGACGATCGAAATTGAAAAAGCGGTTTCGTGCCCGCACTGTCACGGTTCTGGCGCAGAGCCGTCGGCTGGCCTTGTCCAGTGTTCCACGTGCAACGGCACCGGGCGAACGGAACGTTTGCAGCAAACCATTCTCGGCGCGATCCGTACGGTTGGCGTCTGTCACAAGTGTGGCGGGCGCGGAGAAATTCCAAAAAAGATCTGCGAGAAATGTCGAGGAGAAACCATCGTCCATCAACCAAAAATACTTGAGGTCAACGTTCCCGCGGGTATCGACAACGGCCAAACCATCCGTCTTTCCGGCGAAGGGGAGACCGGAAAGCACGGCGCCGCGGCAGGCGATCTCTTCATCACCATTCGGGTCAAACCAGATCATCGCTTCAAACGTACCGGGGCAGACGTTCACGCAGAATGCACGATTACTTTTTCTCAGGCGGCGCTCGGCGGGAGCATCACCGTCCCCACGCTTGATGGCAACGTAGAAGTGAAGATTCCCGCGGGAACGCAATCCGGTCGCCTACTTCGTCTCAAGGGGAAGGGAACCGGAAAGATTCATAGCCACGCCAGGGGCGATCACCTGCTCACCGTCATCGTCAAAACACCCGAAAAACTTTCAAAACAGGCGAAGAAGCTTTTTGAGGAGCTCTCTGAGGAGTCATAAGGCGCGTTGCCTGTTGGGTCGTTCTGTGGTATACTACGGGCAGAAGAGAAACCAAAATTCCGCTCATGGCCACTTTTCTCGCAGTGCCGCTTGCAGCAAACGTCTCATTTCTTCAAACCATCGACTGGAGTAAACCATCGTGGGATCTTGTGATTGTGCTTTTTATCGTTGTCGGAGCGCTCCTCTACGGCTCTGCACTTGGGCGGGATCGCATCATGGTGAACATGGTCGCACTCTATATGGCCATAGCGGTGATGAAGAGTATCCCGGCATCCGTCACACTCTGGAACGGTTTCATCATACAACTTTCCGCCTTTGTCGTGCTCATCGCACTCTTTGCCTTCCTCCTTTCTCGTTCCGCGCTTCAACGAACGATTGCCTCCACCGATACGCGCGGACCGTGGTGGCAAACCTTTATCTACTCCATCCTCCAAATTGGTCTTTTCGTGAGTGTCGTGCTCTCCCTTCTTCCGAAGTCATCACTTGCCCACCTGCAACTCACGACGCAGCAGATCTTCATCGGCAGTGCAGGATTCGCATGGATTATCGCTCCTATTCTGATCATGGCCGCGCTTGGTGGGGGAGCAAAACAGAAGGACAAGAAGTATAAGTACGACCTATAGAAAAGATCGCGATAGTCGCGACATTTTTCTTCCGTGAGGTCTCATGAGGATGGAGAAGACAGTTTTCGGATAACCGGTCCAGCGTCTGTGTCATCAACCTGGAACCCGGCCTTGCGTATCTCAGCGCGTAAAACGTCCGCTCGTGTAAAATCCTTTTGTGCTCGCACCTGTTCGCGCTCAGCAACCAACGCGCGAATCTCATCTGGAATCGAGAGCGGTTGAAGGTCGGCAAGCCCCAAACCAAGGATTGCATCGAAGCGGTTCAACGCGGCGTGTTTTGTCGCATCTGGTACGTCCGACTTGAGCATCTCCCACATAATACCAAGTGCTTTGGGAATGTTGAGGTCTTCATTTGCCGCGTCAAAAAATCGTGTTTCGTACTCCGCAACCTTCCCTTTGGGCACCGGGAGCATGCGGATGCGTCCCGTCAGCGCGTCATAGGCCTTTTGTGCGGCCGACAGCGCATCCCAACTGAAGGAAAGCGGCTTGCGATAGTGTGTCGTGAGAGCAAAGTATCGAAAAGCCAGAGGGGAGAATCCTCGTTCAACAAGATTGCCGAGAGTGATAAACCCTCCCTTTGATTTTGCCATCTTCTCCTCATTCATGAGAAGGAATTCGTTGTGCACCCAGTATTTCACGAACGGCTTTCCGGTCGCTGCCTCTGACTGCGCGATCTCGTTTGTGTGGTGAACGGGTATATGATCGATGCCCCCGGTGTGGATGTCAAAACTCTCGCCAAGATATTTCATGCTCATCGCAGAACACTCAATGTGCCAACCAGGGAAGCCAATGCCCCACGGAGATGGCCATTCCATCTGGCGTTTTGCATCTTTTGGAGAAAACTTCCACAGCGCAAAGTCGCTCGGATGCCGTTTTTCGGGATTCTTCTGAATGCGTGCACCCTCCTGAAGCACCTGATTGTGTAGGTTTGCGATCCTGCCATAGTCCGAAACCTTCGAGATATCAAAATACACACCATCGTGTGTATTGTATGTATATCCTTTTTGCTCAAGTGTTTTGATCAGCGCGATCTGCTCAGAGATATGTTCCGTTGCTTTCGGCAGCACGTCAGCTGGGGACACATTCAGCGCCGCAAGATCATGTAAAAAAGCGTCAGTGTACCGTTGGGTAATCTCAAGGGCAGACTCTCGTTTCTCCGCCGCAGCTTGTTCCACCTTATCTTCTCCCGCGTCAGCATTGTCCGTCAGGTGGCCGACGTCGGTGATGTTCATGACGTGATGCACCGAATAGCCATCAGCAATCAACACGCGCTTCAAGATGTCCGCAACAACGTATGCACGGAGATTTCCGATATGCGCGTCGTTGTAGACGGTCAATCCGCATGAATACATCCCAACGTTTTTGCCGTTGAGCGGTTTGAACGTTTCGATCGATCGGCTGAGCGTATTGAAGAGCATCAGGGTTCTCATGCTTGCATTCTACCAGGTCTCCATGGAGGTCGCCAGAAACGTCCTGCGGACAGGA
>JAZDGG010000021.1:0-10734 GCA_043807225.1 bacterium
TGCTGGAGTTCCGCCTGCCACGATTGGGTGCGGTTGTGTTGTGTTCGTCGGGATCGCTGCGGAGGACCGTGAGGAAGATGAGCTGCACATGCTTGAGAAAATTCTTGCTCTGCGCATCTTCGACGACGGTCACGGAAGAATGAATCTCTCGTTGCGTGACGTTCGGGGAGGACTGATGCTCATACCGCAGTTTACGCTTCTTGCTGATACGTCAAAAGGACGTCGGCCAAGTTTTTTTCATGCAGCAAGGCCAGAGGAAGCTCGTACCCATTTCGACGCTCTTGCCCAGAAAGCGAAGAAGGCACTTGGTGACGTCCAAACGGGAACATTTGGCGCGCAGATGACGGTGAACGTGGAAAACGACGGCCCCGTCACCATTCTTCTGGACACCAAGGCGTAAGAAACCGATTTTCCCGACACCCATGTGGAAGCACATTCAGGGTCTTTTCTGCTTCCCCAAGTGGGCTTGACAAATTTCGAATTGGTGTATAGAGTATCCCTTCCTGAAAACCTGATTGTACCTTGTCAAAAGAACACCGAAGTACACCAGCGTTGGTATCAAACCCACAAGGAGGTTCGCCATGTCCATGAGTCGTGTTTGGTGGTTGTTGCTCATGTTCTGCTTCCTTTCCGTAACGGCCGCAACGGCTGAAATCTGTTTTCCCGACCCCGGGAGTCTCCTCGCGAATGGGAGTTTTCAGGGGTCCGGGTGCTGGGTTGTCGATGAGGCACCCCAAGGTGTCGTGAACAACGTCTACTTTACGGGGTCATTTTACGCGGAGATCAGCGACGGTGCATCGAACGTGGAGTTAAAGCAGATCGTCTCTGTCGAAGAAGGGGAGACCTACCAGGTTTCGTTCGTCGCATGGGTACAGCCGGATACGTCCGAGATCGCAGTGGCGGTACAACAGGACAACGCGCCTTGGGAATCGTGCGGCCTTTGGCGGATCGTCCGTGTGCAACCAGCGTCGAAACGGATTGTCTGCCGTTTCACGTGTACACGGTCGGATCCACATGCGCGGTTTTCGATCTACTTGCAAAACGTGCATGGGGGGATTAGCATCTCGAACGCCCGCTTTGAGGATATCACCTGCGATCAGAACGCACTCCTCGTGAATCCGGACTTCGACTGCAACCCGGCCTTTCCGGTTGGATGGAGCACGTTCTCTAACGGCCAGAACACTGTGTTCAGCACGGAGACTGGCGCGTACAATGGCACCTACTGTTGCCGCGTGGATGCTCTCCCTGGAGCATCATATTACGACAGCTTCATCGAGCAGCCATACCTTTCCTGGACAGCGAATCGGTACTACTTGTTGCGCTTCTGGGCGAGGGGGGAGGACACCGCCCATCACGAGATCTTCTCACTGACGGATGACTCCTCATCGGTCGTGCCTGTCTGGATGGAGGATACACTGCAACCGGCGTGGAGCGTCCACCCCTTTGTCTTCCGCGCGACGACGACCGTGAACGAAACGGGTCGTTTGCGGATCATGAACGGCGCACTCAACGGAAGCGCACAGTACGATGCCGCGCAGTTGGTAGAGGTTCCCATGCCCGACTTCAACGTCGGCGGAAAGACGTTCTTCAAGGATGTCACCGGCGACGGGAAGGCGGATTGCGTGTACTTCGAATTGCGCGACCGCTGGCTGACCTGGGTTGCACGGTCGAACGGTTCGGGATACGGCCCGTTTGAGCTTTGGTGCGGTCCTTGTGCTCCAGCCACCGCCGTGCCGATTATGGGGAATTGGAACGGTGTCGATGCGGACTCCCTTCGCAGGCAGGATATTGCCTGGGTTGATGCTCCCAATGGTTTAGTGATCGTCCGCCTCTCCGACGGAAACGGGTTCTACGATCCGGGAACAAACCCCTGGTACCTCGGACCGATTCCAACGTTTGGGGCGGTACGCAGCGGCGATGTCGACGACGATGGAGACGACGATCTCGTCATCTTCACGCTTGGCACTGCGGCAGATGTGTATGCTCTGCTTTCAACGACGGCGTCGTTCATCCCGCCGGCCAAGTGGCACGACTATTTCGGGCTCACCGGTGAGTACGTCTTCACCGGTGACTTCAATGGTGACGGGAAGTTCGACATCATCACCTTCATCCGGAAGAATGAGGGGTACGTCTGCGTCGCGCTTTCCAACGGCACGTCATTCGGCAACGGCCCGGTCTGGGCAGGGTTGTTCTGCATCCACGACGAAATCCCAGCTGTCGGAGATCTCAATAACGACGGCAAATGGGATATCGTCTCCTACGTCCATCAGGACGCTGATCGGCGCGTGTGGGGCAAGCTCTCGACGGGAACAGGATTCGGTTCGTCGTTGCTGCTCCACGGGTACATTGCCGGCGCAAGCGATGACCCCGACATCGCCGATCTCAACGGCGACGGGATGACCGACGCGGTGGCAATGAACACCATTTCATACTCCATTGTTTCCGCGAGATCCTGGGGCTTGAACTTTGGTGACCTGCTCACGTGGTATACAACGGAAACGATGCCGGAGGTTCCTCTTCCGATCATCCCGCAAACATCGGACGTGAGCATGCCGGTCCCGGACACGTCACGGTCACTTGCGCTTCGGTGTTTTCCCTCCCCCCTCCACACAACGGCGACGATCACTCTGCACCTTGATGCTCCGGTTCCGCTGAAAGTGGAAGTCTACGATGTGGCAGGAAGACGACGAGCGGTGGTCTTCAACGGCCAAGCGCTCCCCGGAGTCCGCCAGTTCCTGTGGCACGCGGGCGGCGTACCGGCTGGTCTCTACCTCTGCAGAGCGAGCACGCCCTCAGTCGCTGAGATTCAGCGGCTCATCGTGCTTCGCTGATCCTTCTCTCTTACCCCCTGGTCAACCTCTTGACCCGGGGGTCTTTTTTGCGACACTGGAGGACAGGGAAACGGCTCTCACGGCACGAGGTCACTTGGAATGGTTCCAAGCACCTGTGGTATGATACAAAGAGCGGGGGAAAGTGAAGAGAGTTTCGTTTCCTTCCATTCGTGTGAAATCTCTATGCACACTGAAGCGATCCAATTTGAGACGGAGGATGGGGTGACCATACACGGCACGTGGCGGAATAACTCTGCAAAGGCGCCCTGGACGGCACTGCTTCTCCACATGATGCCGAGCGATCGCACAAGTTGGGAAGAGTTTTCTCAGGAACTCGCGCAGAAAAACATCTCTTCGCTCGCCATCGACTTGCGCGGCCATGGAGAGAGCGTGCACCAGGGATCACTCACGTTGAAATATCAGGCCTTTACCGATCAGCAGCACCAAGAATCGTTTCGAGACGTTCTTGGCGCCCACCAATGGCTTTTCGGCCATGACGTCCCAGAAGAGAAGATCATTCCCATCGGAGCTAGCTTCGGGGCGACGCTCGCGCTGCAGGATCTCGCAGTGCATCCGCAACTGCACTTCGGAGTGGTGCTCTCTCCTGGGATGAACTATCGCAGCGTCGACGCAGATCCACTCGTGAGAAAACTTCTTTCCCATCAATCACTTCTACTCGTCGCGAGCAAAGCAGATACCGAATCTGCAGCGGCTGCAATCGAACTTGATCGAATTGCGCAGATGCCACACGAACTATTTCTGCAAGACGGGTCCGCTCACGGGACGGATATGCTGACACAGGAGGACTTCTTGGGCGAGAGGATCGTCAATTGGTTGGAGGAGAATATTTTTACAGACAGAAATAATGGTTGATACCTTGTACAGTCCCACCCTCGGAAAACTCCCCTTGCGAGAGGTGCTGCTGCGGATGGCGGAGTTTCAACGGGAACGTCCTGCGGCACACTATCGTTTGTTGATTGGTACCGACTCGTTACCCGCGTCGAACGGGAAGGCGGCTCTCGTCACCGCGATTGTCCTGCTTCGTGAAGGGAACGGAGGAATCTATTTCTGGCTGAAAGAGACTCATTCCCATCTCGTCACCCTTCGTTTACGGATGGTGCAGGAAACGCTCTCGTCGATCGAGGTCGCAAAAAAGTTCGTTGAACATATTGACTGTCTCCCAATACTCTCAGGCGATATTGAGATCCATGTCGATATCGGGCACCAGGGCCCGACGCGAGATATGATCCGTGAAATTGCCGGCATGGTAAAAGCAAACGGTTTTCCGGTCTTCACAAAACCGTTCGCCGTTGCAGCGTCGACCGTCGCCGACCGTCACACCTGTCCGTCGTGACTGAAGAGAGAAGGGCGACTTTTTGAAGAGTCAAAGAGCTACGATCACTCCATGGTCCATATTCAGTACGCAAAGATCCTCCCATTCCGATCAGAAGAACTTTGGTCAATTCTTTGTGACGCGCCCTTGTGGCAGACGTGGAATGCGACAATCGAAAGCACGAAGGCGCAAGCGCAGCTTTTTAACGGACAGACATTTCTGCTTCGCTTCCGCTCGGGGCTGGTCAAACGCCTTTTCGTGACCGTCCAGTTGTTGCAGGAAGGGGTGGGTTTTCTGCTGCGCGGGGCTTCGCCAGGAATTCAGACGGTCATAACGATCAAACTCTTTCCGCAGCAGCTACAAACCCGTGTACAAATCGATCTTGAATATACAGGGTTGCTCGCATGGATGAATTCGTTCTTCGGACCGCCAAAGGCCTCCGAGGATTTTGCTATTCGGTGGATTGAAAGTTTAGAAAAATATTCAGCACAGCTCTATGGCCATCATTGACGACGACAGCTTCCATTGGGCAATGAATCGCATCGCGGTGGTGTTTAGCTTCGCTTTTCTCGCGGTGAATCTCATTACCATTGTCCTCCTTGTGGTGATGATTTCTGGGTCGCCGACAAGAAACAATGAGAATATCCTCTCGCTCATCGTCGGCAAACTCGACGAAGCGCTCTTTTTTGTACTCTTCAGTCTGATGGCTCTGTCGTGCGTTCTGTGGCTCGCAAACCGTCTGCGAGTACAGATTCGTTCACTCGTGCCGTGGCTGGTAGGGAACTGGGTTATCGCCGGTATCTGCTGGTGGGTGATTAGCATGCTTGCGACGCACGGATCGATCACCTAATATCGTCTGGATAGTCACTTTATTTCCTTTGCCGTGGAAACCCTCCCTGGACAATTCTCCTCGAGAAGCGACCTCGCACTCTTTTTTGGCTGCGGGCTTGTGGTTGTCATCCTTATTGCATTGTTTCTTCTCTGGATGCGAAAAATACGGAAGTAAAAATGATACTGAATAAACTTTGTGTTCACCTCATCCGTCACCTACGTGTTTTGCTCTTGACGAAAAAAACTCGCACATGTCTCTGTGTGGAAATATTCGGGATAACCCGAAGGGGACCGTCTTGACGATCCTCGGTTGAGACGTTAACGTGATGAAGCTTCATCCTCGAACAAAAAGACGTGAACGTGGACGATAACGAGAAGGAAGGAAACGCACGCCACTGCGGCTCATTGCATCGGTTGCTGCAGCTCACCGATCTGCTCCGACAGGTGCTTGAGATAAAAATAGAATCCTTATACCTGTATCCACTCTTTCTGCGCGATGCGGTGGTGGTGAAGAGAAAGCAGAAGGATGTTGTTTGCTATTCCAAAATCGGCGAAAACCTTGTTGAGCATATTCGTGAACTGAGCGCGCTCCTGAGGGAAATTGGCGGCGGAGCATTGAATTGCGATGTTCCGTTTGATTCTCATCTTGAGAGCGGAGCGACAGAGAAGCTCCTGTTCAGTGAGAAGATCGCAGTACAAATACTCGACGAATCCCAAGACCTTCTCTCCTTTGAATGGAACCCTTCCTCCCGGCTCCACAGGGCGCTTCACCAGAAGCTCCAGCAGGTACGCGCTGAGTCGGCCGAGCACATTCTCCTTTTGGATGGGTGTGCGGAGAGCAGGGACGTGCGCGGCGAATTGCCAATGAAGAGAGAGCAGCTATCAACCTCATTCGAAATCGTTTGAAAACAACCATCTTCGCTGAACCCGTGAGAACCCACGCAGGTATTCTTGTGCTCGCACTCGCTCTTGGCGCTACACTTTCTTTTCCTTTCGGAGCCAGTGCAGCGGAAAAAACAACCTCTCTCGATCAAGAAACTCTGCGCCGGGGGTTTACGGTGACCTCAGAGGATACAATTTTTCGTATCGGCATACCTCCCGGTGCGTTCTCTGCTCCAGTCAGGGTCACGATCAGCGACGAGTCAACGGCTGAACTTCAGCCACCAGCCGGGAGCTCGTTTGTGACGCCGCAGTACACGTTCGTTACGGAGTCAGGGCAACAGAGTACCCGCCTTCCCTTCCGTGTCACGTTTGCTCTCCCCGCTGAGCCCTTCGTCAAACGAACGATTGCCTATTTGAACGATGAACAACACGCATGGCAGGAACTTCCAACGAAAGTTGGTTTTTCAACGCTGAGTGCCAGTTCTTCATGGGCGTCGGCACATGTTGTTGTGCTTGAACAAAAGGTCGATCTTTCTGCAACTCCATGGTCGTCGAAATCCCTGGTTGCACTTGAGAGTACCTCGGGGACGGTACTCGCCTCCTACAACGAGACGCGGCTACAGCCAATCGCGAGCCTAACAAAGCTCATGACCGCTCTTGTCGGACTCGAGTTGAAGCCACAGTGGAACCGCCTCATTCGCTATTCTCGGCAGGACAATCGGCCCGGGGGCGCTCTTTCTGTGCTTCCGGGAGAGCAGATGCGTATCAAGGATGCGTTTGCCGCAATGCTGATCGGTTCGGCGAATAACGCAACAGAGACATTCGTTCGCTCGACCGGACTGAGCGAAAAGCAATTTGTGCGGCGAATGAATCAGAAGGCGAAGGATCTCGGCCTCCTCTCCACGCATTTTTCCGATGCGACGGGTCTGAGCGCCAAGAACATCTCTACCGCATACGAGTACGCGCTCATTGCTCGCGCTGCGTTCGCGCAAAAAGAAATCCTCGCTCTGACGAGTAGAAAAAAGTACACGTTTGTCACCCGCAACACACAAAAGAAGCACACGATAAAAAACACGAATCTCCTTCTTCAGAACTCCACCGTTGTTCGTGCCGGAAAAACGGGTTTTACCGACGAAGCGGGGTATTGCCTTGTGCTGAATGCAGTTGATTCTTTGCGGAGGACTGAGATTCTCGTTCTCTTAGGAACGGCCACCTCGCAAGCAAGGTTTTTAGAAGCAGAAGCATTGCTTCGGCTGATGTACGCTGCGCCTCTCCCGCGTTCTCTTGACGGTTGAAAACCCGGGTGATACGATATTAGCACTCTCAACTGGCGAGTGCTAATATTGGTCTGCAATGAACAATTTTACCCTCAAAGCACAAGAAGCGATTGCCGAAGCGCAGCACGAGGCCGCGAGCCGGAATCACCAGGCAGTCGACGTGCCGCACCTCCTCCTTGCGCTCATGCGTCAAGAGGACGGCGTGGTCGTTTCGGTGTTGAAACGGCTTGATGCAGACGTGACGCTGCTACGAGAGAGCGCGGCAACACTGCTTGTGGCGCTCCCGAAGATCACCGGAGGCGGGGTCGTACAGTTTTTGGTCACGGAGGAATTGCGTAAGGTACTCGATGTCGCGCAGAAGAAAGCGAGCGAACTCAAAGACGAGTACATCAGCACCGAACACCTCTTTCTCGCACTGACGTCGGTGCCGTCAAAGACCAAACGCCTCCTTCAAGAAAACGGCATCACCGAAGAGAAAGCGCTCAAGGTGCTCAAGATGGTCCGCGGACCCCAGCGTATTGTCGACCAGGATCCAGAGAGTAAATACCAAGCACTTGAGAAATACTCTACGAACATCACCAAGCTCGCGCGAGAAGAAAAGCTCGATCCGGTCATTGGTCGTGATGAAGAAATCCGCCGCGTCCTGCAGGTGCTCTCTCGGAGAACGAAGAACAACCCAGTGCTGATTGGTGAACCCGGGGTCGGAAAAACGGCGATCATTGAGGGCCTGGCCCAGCGAATTGTCTCCGGCGACGTTCCCGAAGGATTGCGCCACAAAGAAGTTGTTGCGCTTGATCTTGGCTCGATCCTCGCTGGGGCAAAGTTTCGCGGAGAATTTGAAGATCGGCTCAAAGCAGTCGTCAAAGAGATCATCGCGGCATCGGGATCCATTATTCTTTTTATTGATGAGCTTCACACGTTGGTTGGCGCTGGTGCAGGGGAGGGGTCGATGGATGCATCAAATTTGCTCAAACCACCCCTTTCTCGCGGAGAGCTTCACGCGATCGGCGCGACGACGCTCAAAGAGTATCAAAAGTACATTGAACGCGATGCGGCACTCGAACGGCGCTTTCAACCCATTTACGTAGCCGAACCGACGGCTGAGGATACCATTGCGATCCTGCGCGGGATTAAAGAAAAGGACGAGGTCTTCCACGGAGTCCATATCACGGACGATGCGCTGATTGCCGCAGCGCAACTTTCCCAGCGCTATATCACCGAACGCTTTCTCCCCGATAAGGCCATTGATCTTATTGACGAGGCGACCTCATCGCTCCGAATGCAAATTGACAGCCGCCCCGAGGAGCTTGATCGCATGCACCGGCGGGTGCTGCAGCTGGAAATCGAACGTCAAGCGTTGAAGAAGGAACCTGCGTCGGCTGTCCATGAACGGCTGTCGATGATCGAAAGAGAAATCGCACACATCCAGGACAATGCACGAGCACTTGAAATTCGGTGGAAGAACGAAAAAACCATTCTGTCGAACATTCAGAAGGCGAGAGCGGTGATCGAAAAGCTCAGAGGTGAGGCAGAGGTCGCCGAGCGCCAAGGAAACCTGCAGCGGGTCGCGGAAATCCGCTATGGGCTGATTCCGGAGCAGGGGAAGCTGATCGGCAAAAACCCAGAGCGTTTGCTGAAGATGAAGAAAACGTCGCGCATTCTCCGCGAGGAAGTAACCGAAGAAGACATCGCAAAGGTCGTCTCGCGCTGGACCGGAATTCCGCTCGGCAAGCTCCTTGAAGCAGAATCGGAGAAGCTCGCACATTTGGAATCCGCGCTCGAGAAAAGAATCGTTGGTCAGGAGGAAGCCGTTCATGCGGTTGCAAATGCGCTTCGCAGATCGCGAGCCGGCATCGGGGAAGAACGACGGCCGATTGGCTCATTTATCTTCCTTGGCCCGACTGGCGTAGGGAAAACTGAGGTAGCGCGTGCACTGGCCGACTTCTTGTTCAACGATGAAAATGCGATCGTCCGGTTGGATATGTCCGAATACATGGAGAAGCACTCCGTCGCGCGAATGATCGGCTCGCCGCCGGGGTACGTCGGCTTTGAGGAGGGTGGGCAGTTGACGGAGCAGATTCGTCGACGTCCGTACTCCGTCATTCTTTTTGATGAGATCGACAAAGCGCATCCAGAAGTTTTTCATCTGCTGTTGCAGGTTCTTGACGATGGACGACTCACGGATGCAAAGGGGCGAACCGTCAACTTTTCCAACGCGATTATCATCATGACATCAAATATCGGGAGCGACCTTATCCTTGAGCTGGCGAACAAGCCGGAGGTCGGATTCAACACGCGGGGGAATGCGGTGGACGGAAACGACGAGACAATGCAAAAGAAGGTGCTCACCGAATTGCAGAGAACACTGAAGCCGGAGTTTCTCAATCGGGTCGATGAAATAGTGGTTTTTCATTCGCTCAAACCACCGCAGATCAAGAAAATCGTCCATCTGCAACTTGCGCGGATTCAGCAGAGGATACTGAAGGCAAAGAGCATACAGCTTGAAGTCTCCGAAAGCGCAGTGGCGTCTCTAGCGAAAAAAGGGTATGATACAGTCTTCGGCGCGCGGCCGCTGAAACGGGTTCTTGAGCGCGATATCCTCAACCCGCTCGCACTCGCAATCCTCCAAGGTACGCTCCTCGAGCATCAGCGAGTGCGCATCAGTGAGAAAAAGGGAAAACTCACATTTCACACAAAAGAGCTGTTATCAACAGAAAGGGGGTGATCGAATGTTTGTCGGCTATGCACTTATCGCGTTTGGGTTGGGATTCCTTCTTCGGTACACCGGCATCTTGGATGATACGTTCTGGCATATCATCTGGCCACTTTTGCTCATCGCCTTTGGGCTTTCACTGATTACCAAACGGTACGCCCATATCCCGTTTTTCGATCGGGATCGATAACAACCACTGAAAGTGGATTGGCGGAATGGCCCGCGTGAGGGGGTAGGTTGAATGTTCGGTTTTTATGGATCGCAACAGTGACGACCCAGCGGTCGGGAGAGCACAACGACGCCTCTCAGACTACCAAAAATATCGTATCCTGGAGATGCTTCCAGGGGTGTTGGTGTGGGGCACGTTTGGTGTCGCAATTCTTCTTTCATTCCTCCGGCCATTATGGGCGGTCTATTTTATTGTGGTCTTTGATCTCTACTGGCTTGTGCGCGTCGTCTATTTGTTGCTGTACCTGGTGATCGGCTATCGCAGGTACCGTCAAGCGATTCTTGTTGATTGGTTTGCACGAGTAAAGGAGAGACCGGATTGGCAAAGGATCCGCCACCTCATTTTTCTCCCGCGCTATGCCGAGCCGCTCCAGCTGCTTCGCGAATCGCTTTTGGCGCTTGAGCGATCCACGTTCCCAACTGAGAACATAATCATCGTTCTTGCGCTTGAAGAACGCGGCCCGCAGTATCGTGAGTTTGGCAAGGCGCTTCAAGAGGAATTCGCACACCGCTTCGGCCATTTTCTCATCACGTACCACCCCGACGGCATTGCAGGAGAGCTTGCGGGGAAGGGAGCAAACATCGCGTGGGCGGGGCGTGAAGTAAAGAAATACCTTGATACCAACCTGCGGATACCGT
>JAZDGG010000022.1:0-38300 GCA_043807225.1 bacterium
AACGACGACACTCCTCTTGCCGAAGTACGCTCCATTCCAATCGCTGGTGTAGCTCAGCGGTAGAGCACCTGTCTTCAAAGTAGGAGGTCGGGGGTTCAAATCCTCTCACCAGCTCATGTTTGCGGAAGAAAGTCTCTCCCGCGCCAGGTGTGGGCGTGCCGGCACCATGCTGCGTCGTTATCTGGATTCCCCCGGATGGCCAGCTGGTTCCCACGGCGCGCCCACATCCTCTTCGTTCTTTGGGATCATCGCTCAGCAGCAAAGGCGCTGGATTGCCAGTCCAGCGGTCGGGGGTTCAAGCCCTTTCGGCCCCGCTCTTGTTCGCCGGCGTTCGGTATGATGCGCTTACCTCTCCCTGGCGGCGCATCAATCGGATGACCGGCGACTTTTTTTCTCCACGAGGATTAGACGCCCTTCGGTCTTCAGCCAACTGTTGCCTTGATCCGTCTCACGCCAGCGGACACGGCTTCTTCTTTCAGAATCTTGAACGTTCCAATCTCCTTGGTGTTGGCGACATGCGGCCCGCCGCAGAATTCTTTTGAGTAGTTGCCAACGAGATAGACCGAAACCGTATCGCCATATTTTTCCCCAAAGAGTCCCGTTGCGCCCATCTTTCGCGCCTCTTCAAGTGGGAGGATTTTTTTCTCAACCTGAATTGCTTCTTGGATTTTTTCGTTGACGATCTCCTCAACGCTCTTTAACTCTTCACTCCGCACCTTCTGCGGATGCGTAAAGTCGAACCGCAGCCGCTCTGCGGTGATGTTGCTTCCTTTCTGCTGGACGTGATCACCGAGAACGTCCTTGAGTGCTTGGTGGAGGAGATGCGTCGCCGTGTGCATACGGACAACGCGTTCGGAATGGTCAGCAAGCCCTCCGGCAAACTTTTGCCCTGCGCCTTTGCGGGAGAGGTTTTGGTGTGCGTCAAATGCGCGATTCCATTCGTCCTCATCAATTGGAATGTTCCCAAGCTCTTCCTGTATTAACTCCTTTGGGAATCCATACGTTTGGTAAAGATCGAATGCGACTGTTCCTGAAAATTCCCCTTTGATGATAGCCCCCCGTTGCTCACCCGATCCACTAATAGTAACTGCATGGAGTTCATCGTGTAAGACTTTTAATCCTTTACTTAACGTTTTTTCAAACTTTTTTTCTTCAGCGTCAATTATTTCAACAACTTCATTTTTTTCTTTATCAAGAAAACCGTAAGTTTCTTTGTATATTTCTATGACCTTTTTTGAAAGCACGTCATAGAAGTTTTTGGGAATGAATAAGAATTTTCTATGGCGAATAGCCCTCCTGAGGAGTTTTCTTAGCACATAACCTTGCTCAATGTTTGAAGGTCTGACTCCCTCTGCTATTAAAAATACGGATGCTTTGATGTGGTCAACAAGTATCCTTACGCTGACCGTGTCCTTTTTCCATGGAAAACCCGCCGCTTTGAACCGAATCAGTTCCTCAACCTCGCGGATAAGTGGAACACATACGTCCGTTTCAAACACTGACTTACAGCCATTGACCACCGCGAGCGTTCTCTCTACCCCCATCCCCGTATCCACATTCTTCTGTTTCAGCGGTTCAAAGGTTCCGTCCGCCGTTTTGTTGTACTGCATGAACACATCGTTCCAGATCTCAACGTACTTTCCTTTTGGCCACTCCGTGCCGTTTGGACGCTCGTCCTCTTTTGTATTCACCTGATAAAACATCTCCGTATCCGGCCCACATGGCCCTGTTTTGCCAGCCGGACCCCACCAGTTTTCTTCTTTCTCTAAAAAGGCAATACGATCGTCCGTAACACCAACGGATCTCCAGATGTCGGCAGACTCATCATCCTTGGCTGCATCAGCATCACCGGCAAAGCACGTGACGAAAATCCTTTTCGGGTCGAGGCCGAGCCACTCTTTCTTTGTCAAAAATTCCCAGCTCCATTCGATCGCCTCCTTCTTCCAGTAATCCCCAAACGACCAATTCCCGAGCATCTCAAAAAACGTCAGGTGAACATCATCGCCGACGAGATCGATGTCGCTCGTGCGGATGCACCGTTGACAGCTGACCAGCCGAGGGCCGGACGGGTGCGTTTCACCGAGAAGATACGGGACGAGCGGGTGCATGCCTGCGGTGGTGAACAGGACGGTCGAGTCGTTTTCTGGGATGAGTGAAGCTGACGGGATCACGACATGGCCCTTGCTTCTGAAAAACTCGAGGTATTTGGTTCGAAGTTCGTTTGCGGTCATCGAGGACAGTATACCCTATTCCCCTTCTTCAATCACCGCGCCGCCCAGACAAACGTCTCTCTCGTAGAACACGATTGACTGTCCGGGCGTGATGGCACGTTGTGGTTTTTCGAACTGGACGAAGACGCCATTTTTTTGTTTCGTGACAACGGCATCCTGCGGCTGCTGCCGATACCGAAGCGCTGCTTGGACGTGAAGCGGAAAGTGCGGTTCGTCGCCGGATATCCAGTGGACGTTTGACGCGACGACCTTCAATGCATAGAGGGCAGGATCGCTGTTGCCATGTGCAACAACGAGCGTATTCGTTGTAGAAAGCTTCTTTGCGACGTAGTACGGCACGCCACCGCCAATGCCAAGCCCTTCGCGTTGCCCAATGGTGTAGAACGACAAACCGCGATGCTCTCCGACAATCTTTCCATCCGCGGTGGTCACCGGACCCGGGTGTTCGGGAATCCGCTGACGCAGTAGCGAAACAATATCCACCTGGCCGACAAAGCAGATTCCCTGGCTATCAGGCTTGTCAGCATTCGGCAATCCTGCCTCGCGCGCTTTCTTGCGGACTTCCGGCTTCGTCATGCTCCCAACAGGGAAGAGCGTTCGGGAGAGCTGCTCCTGCGTCATTGCATACAAAAAGTAGGACTGGTCTTTGTTGCTATCCGTCCCTTTGAGCAGTTGGTGCGTTGTTCCTCTCAGCACATTCCGCGCATAATGTCCCGTGGCAATCTTCTTGACACCACTAGAAAGGGCCTTCTCAAGAAATGTGCGGAATTTTATTTCCTTGTTACACACAACGTCGGGATTCGGCGTCCTGCCGGCCTCGTACTCTCGGTAGAAATACTCTATAACCAGCTCCTCGTACTGTCGTTCGAAATTGACGACGTCGAACGGGATACCAAGATGGAGCGCAACGCGGAGCGCGTCGCGTCGGTCTTCTTCGGTTGTACACTGAGGCGTGAGTTTCGACTTCTTCCAGTTCTCCATGTACACGGCCGACACCGCGTAGCCGGATTCCTTCAGCAGCAACGCCGCAACGGCTGAATCGACGCCGCCCGAAAGTGCAACAACAACCCGCTCGCGTCCGCGCTGTGCGCCTGTCATACGAGCGCGGAGCTCAAGAATGCAACGAGCTGCTGCCTACATCGACGTGTACTTCCGCTCTTTTGACGCGAGGACGTGTTTGATGGCTTCGTCGACGCTATCGGTGATGATGAAGAGTTTGGTGTCCGCATCCGAAATAGATTTATCTTTGATCATCCGTTCGATAATAAATTGATCAAGCGCTCCCCAGAATTCTTTGCCAAACAAGATGAGCGGGCGCGTCTCGATTTTTTTCGTTTGCATGAGCGTGCAGATCGTAAAGAATTCATCCATCGTGCCGTAGCCGCCAGGGAAGAAAATATACGCCTGCGCGGACATCGAGAGCATCGTTTTGCGCGTGAAGAAATAGAAGAAGCCCATTCCTCGTTTGACGAACTTGTTGATGCGCTGTTCATACGGCAGTTGGATATTCAAGCCGTACGATGGCGCTTTCGCTTCATACGCGCCGCGATTTGCGGCCTCCATAATGCCAGGACCCCCTCCGGTGATGATCGAGTATCCTGCCTTTCCAAGCTTCTTTGCCAATCGAAGCGCTTTTGCATAATAGACGCTAGTGCGAGTAGTTTTGGCAGAACCGAAGATCGCGACAGGCCGCGATATCCCCGCAAGAAACTCAAAGCCGTCAACAAACTCCGACATCACCCGAAAGATCCTCCAGGTGATATTATTTTTGTAGTCAAACGAACCCGTATGGTTGGCTGACTCGTGCTTTTCTCGCGTTTCGCTCATGGGAGTAGAAAAAGGATGAGACGTTCTTCAGTTAATCATCGCGGCAAAGAAAAAGCAACCGCAGTGGTTGCTCAGACGTAGGAAGCACATGGCTTCAGTGGAGGTTGAACCTCCCGAATGTTCTGGGTCGGAATGTCGACGACCTCCCCATCCAACATGAGCGAGATTTCTGTGCAGGGTTCAAAGAGGGAGAGCTCCCCCTCGACCACCTTTCCTTGACGCGTGACCACGCGGATGTGATACGCGAGATCCAACGCGCGCGTAACGGCTCTTTGTTGGTTTTCGGCCGTTCGACGCCAAAAGGACATTTCCCACTTCATGATCTCTCCTCCTCTTGTGGGGAGCAGAACGCGTTCTCCCCTTGTCAGCCGCCTGCCTACTTCATTGTCTGTTCGTCCTCCGCTTCTCCGCCACCGTCCGTCGCTTCGTCCTCAATCTCGTTCCAGCGTGCTTCGAGTGCCTCGTGGGCTTCTTTAAAGTTGAAATCATCGTCAAGAAGACCCTCTTCCCGTTTCTCTTCAAGCACCTCATCAATCAGGTCAACGTACTCCTCCCGACTTGCAGCACCCTCGGCCTTCATGCGGGATCGAATTTCATTGAATGCTTCTTCAAGGTTGAATTCAAGATTTTCCATGAGGTAAAAGTGTGACGAATCTTCCGGAAATCCGGGCCGAACGAGACGGCACTCGAAAGCATAGCAAATGTTTTTGATCTTTCAAGCTGTGGAGAACTTTTGCGTGGCACGTTGGACAGCAACTGCCGATTCCGCTACGCTTTTCACCATTCGACCCATGCACAAGAATGTATGGCAATCACTCCCCCGACCGCTCGTCGCGCTCGCGCCGATGGACGGCTACACCGACAGCGCGTTTCGTCGTGTCTGCAAAACCGTGAATCCCACAATTGTGGTTTTCACCGAGTTTACGTCGGTCGACGGCCTTTACTTCGCCCCGGAGCGTCTGAAAGAGCGGTTGCGGTTCTCCCCGGATGAACCCCCTATCATCGCGCAGATTTTTGGGAACAATGAACAGCGGTTGATCGAAGCAGCACACCGGTGCGAGCAGCTTGGGTTCTCGGGGATCGATCTGAATATGGGTTGCCCCGCAAAAAACATCGTCAAATCCGAACAGGGATTCGCCTTGCGCCGTACCCCCGAAAAAGCATTTGCGATGATTGAAGCCTTAACGCGTTCAGTCTCGATCCCCATTTCTGTCAAAACGCGTCTTGGTGAACATGATGCATCCGATCTCATTGATTTTGGTCGCGGTGTAGAAAATGCGGGATGCTCGTTGATCACCGTTCACGGCAGAACCTATGATCATCCGTACGCAACAACAGCGGATTTTGAACCGATCTATGAACTCCAACGTCATCTATCCATCCCGGTGATCGGGAATGGTGGTATCACATCGCTTTCGGACGGAAAAGACAAACTCAAAAACCTTGCCGGTTATATGATCGGCCAAGCAGCTCTTGGGAATCCGTGGGTTTTTGCTGAAGAAGGTGCGCCGCTGTTCCCACAGCGCATTCCACTCATCTTGCAGCACATCGAGTGGATGGAAGTGTCGAAGGGTCACGATCGTGCTCTGCGGGAAATCCGCAAGCATCTCCTCTGTTACGTTAGAGGGGTCAAGCATGCGAAAGACTACCGAGCACGGCTGGCTCGTGTGACCGACATCGAGGAAGTTTCTCTGTTACTCAATGCGGTTGCTCAAGAGTCGATTTGAGGTGGAGATCCTCTTGAAGATGCTCTTTCAACCTCCGCATGTCCCGTGCTAGCATAAAAGTCGGAACTTTTCGGGAAAGGAGGAATCCCGATGTGCGCGGATGTTCATCCCCCGCAGAGGGTTGTGGACATTATCGTCGGCAAACTCAGCCCCGGGTGGGAAGAGATCGTGCGAGAACACGGGCACGACCCCAAGAACGGCTTCACCGACCTGGAAGCCGACGGCCAATACCACTGGCATCCGTACCCAACTGATCCAGAAGAAGAGGCGCGGCTTCGTCAGGAACAAGACTGCTGGGACGGATGACCGGTCTGTCGTTTCTTCTCCCACCGTCGCACGTCCTGTTCGGTAAAACCGACGTGATGGGCGATCTCATGGAGCACCGTCGAGCGGACGATCTCTTTCGTCCGCTTTTCTTCTCCGCCAGAAAGTTCTTCGATGGCCTTTTGGAAGATCGTGATTTTATCCGGGAGCACCCATTGATACCCCGAACCGCGATGCGCCAGAGGGATACCCTCATAAAAACCAAGCAGGAGCGTGCCGTTGCGTATCGCTACCTCGCGTCCCTGCGGTGTGCGCCGTTCGTCTTCCACCACAAAAGCGACATTGTTCATGGCGTTCTGGATGCGACGCGGGAGAGAGGAGATCGCTCTGCGGATCTCGTGTTCAAACGCTTCATGTTGCATGCGGCTATCGTACCACGACCAGAGAAAAACAACCTCTCATCGTGCGAAACGCGGCAGGAAGGAGATCCGTTCAGACCGTTCTATCGTTTATCTTTTAACGAAAAGAGTAAAAGTCTCACGGGGAATAGGAAAGAAAAACCGCCTGGCACATGGCCGAGACGGTCAAACAGTTAGAGCGCGAGGGCTTCTTTCACCTTCTGACGAATTACTCTCTGGGAATCCGTCGGACAAACAACGATGACGGGTATGCTGCGCTTTCTTCGAAACCTCAGTGCGCGGACGGCCGATCCTTTCACCTGAAGCAGTTGCCGACCCATTGAGGTATCGAGGACGAAATCGATACCCTGTCGATCCTCTCGTGGCGATGAATGCCTGATGGAACGGAACCATGCGGGAAGATCGAGGGTATCGGTGAACGCCTCATAGACCCGTTCCTCACGAGCACGGCCGATGAGCTGCGCCACGCGACCGCCGCGCCTCTTCCAACGTCGGCGCGCTTCAAGTTTTCGCTTGCGCTTGGATGCTTGCACTCCCAAATGAACACCTCCTTTCATCGAAAAGAGTCCTTCGAGAACGTAGCGCATCATCAGCGCTCGGTCAAGTAGCCACCGGCGTTCTTTGGAGAGAGGGATTATGAAGCAACCGGATCCCACGACACTGACTTGCGAAAGCCGATCCGGTCCGGTGCATGCTGCTCCGTTTGCCACATGCTCCCGCGGATGACCGTGTATTCCCCCCACCGGTCATTCACCGTGTCAATCGCCGCAGTGACCGCATCGCGGGCAACCGGATCGTCAAAAAAGGAAAGTTGATGAACGCGCGGCGCGAGATCAAAAACGGAAATCGCGAGGGCAAGCAAGTCATGCCCGCGGGTGCCTCGCGAGAAGAGCATGTCGGCCGGACGAAAAATATCATCAGTATCGAAGGCGGGCCTGTGCAGCCGGTGGGATGCATGAAAACCCTCACCGTCGAGAAACGAAAACCACACCGAGATCCCTTTCGCCTGAAGATGCCGCTCGCGGAGGCGCCGCCCCGTTTTCTCACAGAGCTTCATGAGCACGCGCCGCGGAAGCGTGCGCTCTTCTCGGTCCGTCAGTACATGTGAATGCCCGATCGATTTCGGCTCGCCGGGCTTGACGAGTCTGCCGTGCGAGATGCCGTTCACATCCGCCCAGAGCTGGTAGCCGTACTTCCCGAGCGCGCGGAGGAGATTCTCAACCGGGAACGTTCTCAGCTCGTTGAGCGTATACATGCCGAGTCGTTGGAGGCGTCGTTCCATGCGCGTGTTGATGCCCCACGCGTCGGTCAGCCGAAAACGCTCATAGTACGCCGGAAGATCCGCGACGCGGAGGATAAAAACGCTCCCTTTTGGGGCGGTGTCGCCGGCGAACTTTGCCAGCCACCGCGTTTTTGCGACGCCGACGGAGCAGCGGAGCCACTCGCCGATCTCACGCTGGATTCTTTTCTGGATCTCAAGGCCGATACGATGACCATCGTCGAGATCACGCGCGTAGCCGGTGAGATCGAGAAACGCTTCGTCGATGGAATACGTCTCGATCTCCTCGCTGTACTGGACAAGCAAAGAAAAAATCTTGCGTGATGTCGTCCGGTAGCGATCCGAGTTGTTCACCACGAGGCGGACGTCGGGATCGAGAAAAAGCGCATCACGCGCGCGGCAACCAGTGGTGATTCCTTTCTTCTTTGCTTCAATGGACGATGCGATGATACAGGAATGAAAGCTCGAATATGCGCATACGCCGACGGACTTTCCGCGCAAAAATGGATTCGCCTGCTGTTCTACCGAGGCGAAGTAGGAGTTCATATCGATGTGAAGGATAACCGGAGCGTTAGACATGGTTATAAGAGAAAGTCTCGAGCGAACGAAGTGAGTCGAGAGGCTGTTCTACCAAGGCGAAATACGAATTCATGTCGAGATGGAGGATGACGGGCTTCATTCATGAAAGAGAGAATGGTCTCTTGACGTCCGCACACGCCTGGGGTAGTGTTGACGCTGTTCGCTCCGCAGGAGAGAGAGGCAGAGAAGACGCGGCGCATGCCAAGTCTCGGTGCGCCAGTCAACGGAATGCGTTCCATGTCCGACCTTATGTCGATGGAGAGGCCACTCCTCGTGGTTCCTCGAAGTCATGTAGCAGGGTGCTCGCCCGACAATCCAACGGCACGGCACGCTGGGACGGCTGGGCCTTTTCCGCCTCACCAGCAACGGGCATTCGTTCCTCTTTCTCCTCTGTTCCCAAGCCCGATCACCGTTGGTCGGGCTTTTTCCTATCCGTCGGCGACATATATCTCCTTCAGACGCCATGTGAGATCGAAGGGATTGTAGACGAGCGTAAAGGTGTTCCCTGCGTCCGAAACGGAGAACGAGTAGCGTTTCGTCTGCCCTAGGCCGCTCTCCGCGACGAGGTTGACCTTGGTGATCACGTACTTGCGACCGTGCAGCACAAATGCCACCGGACGCACGTTTCGGCCGTGAAAATCAACAAAAACGCGAATGGGTTCATCGATCGTTTCGAACATGGCGGGGCTCTGGAATATGGAGATCCTAGCTTTCAGCCAGGATGCAGTATAACCGAATAAAAACCGAAAGTCAACCCGAGCACCAGCGAGGGTTGACTTTCGCCCCGTACGCGAGCGCAGCGAGAAGTACGGGGCCTTTCTTTGGAGAAACGACCGCGGACTTTCGCCCCGTACGCGAGCAAGAGCGAGTGGTGCGGGATTTCCTCTACTCTTTGCCCGTGCCCTTCGTTGCAACGAGAACGTAATACATTGGATCCCGATTGACGCATGGCGTGACGGACGGACTGAGCCGTCGATAGGGGCGCGCAAAGCGTCGATAGATTTCACGAAGAAACCGCCCAGGAATCATGGGTTGCTGCCGCTGACCGTAGATGTCGTTGGAACCAACGTAGAACCCTGCGACGCGGAGCGCAGCAAGGAGATCTGCGAGAAGGAATTCCCGCGCGTGAAAGGGATTTTTTGGCTTGTCGTGCAGTGAATGTGCGTCCGGCGAAGTAATTTTGCGATTTGGCGTTGAAAGGAGAAGACACCCGCCTGGATGCATCAGCAGAGCAAAATTCACAAGCGCTTGTTGATAATCCTGAACATGCTCGATCGTCTCGAATGAGACAATGACGTCAAAGGGTTCCGCCGAAGAGTACGTCGTCGCATCGCCAACCGCAAACTCGATGTCGTCTTTCTGGTACCGCTCTCGCGCGTAGTCGATGGCGTCCTCGCGAAGATCGACGCCAACGACGCTCCTCGCGCCGCCGTCAAGAAGCATGCGAGAACCGTATCCGGAACCGCACGCACAATCAAGCACACGCTTCTCGCGGACAAACGGGATGGCAAAGCGGTATCGTTCAAGGTGCTCTTCTTCGATCTCCTTTGGGGTACTCCCGACGATTGCGCACTCTCCTGTGTAGGGCAGGTCGTTTTTCATATTCTGCGCGTCATAAGGTCGCGGCGGCCACCTCGCGCCAGTATACCACATTCCATACTGCCGCCTCCCTTCTTGGCATTTTTCGTCCACTGCAGTACCCTTCACCCCGTACATGACGCAACCCACAGCATCGCAATCTATTCTCTCTGTTCGAAACATTTCAAAAACCTATCACCTCGGTGAGGTGAAAGTACCGGCACTCCAGGGTGTTTCCCTTGAGGTAGCTCACGGCGATTTTCTGGTGATTACCGGTAGAAATGGCTCAGGAAAGTCAACGCTCCTTCGGCAGCTTGGTCTCTTGGATGTTCCCGATAGTGGGGAAATCTTCCTCGAGGGAGCGCCAGTGACCCATCTTTCGGAAAACGCACGGCGCGAGCTGCGGTTGCTACGGTTGGGATATATCTTTCAAGAATATGCACTGATCGCTGAACTGACGGCGCTCGAGAATGTGATGATCCCCGCGCTGACACTCGGCCCGCCGCGCCAATGCAAAAACCACGCACAAGATCTTCTTCAACGCGTGGGATTGGAAAAACGCAGTCATCACCTGCCAAAACAGCTTTCTGGGGGTGAACAACAAAAGGTGGCGATCGCCCGCGCACTTATGAATGGACCGAAAATCATCTTTGCTGACGAGCCGACCGCGAATCTTGATTCCATCGCTGCTGCGAGTGTTCTCGAAATCTTTCGAGAGCTGAACGAACGTGATGGGCTAACGATGATAATGATTACACACGAAGAAGAGGAGCGACGGTACGCAAAGCGCATCATTACACTCGCTGACGGAAAAATCGTATGACGAGATACGAAGCACGAGTCCCATTCTTTCTGCTCTGGCGGCAACTCCGCCGCGGGAATGTCTGGACGATTCTGCTCATCGTTTTTCTGATGGCTGTTGCGTTTATCAACCTGATTTTCGTCACGTCGCTGTTTCAAGGAATTATTGATGGGACGAACAAGCAGATCGTTGATGCCGCAACGGGGAACATTGTTGTGACGCCAAACACCGCTGATGGGTTCTTCGCAAACCCCTCGCTTGTTCTTACGCAAATCAAACAAGAGTCTCGTGTTGTCGGTATCAGTCCTCGCACGGAATTTCCTGCTCGACTTTCCTACGATGATTCACAAAGATCCTGGTCGGTGATTGCCATCGACCCGCAAGAAGAGAGCAAGGTGACCAGTATTCACTCGAGCATGATCGCAGGATCGTATCTGAATCCCGGTGATACCTCTGGCATCATCCTCGGACGTCAGATCGTCGGCGGAAAAGAGGTCGAAATGAATGCGCTCGCACTCAAAGGCATTGGCGTCGGCGATACCGTGGAAGTCAATCTTTACGGGCAGAAAAAATCTTTCACTGTGCGTGGAATTTTCTCAACCAAATTCCTCGACACCGATCAACTGGCGTTTATCTCCCACGCCGCTCTCAACACCCAATTTCCACACTACGTGAACAAGGTGACGAACATTCTCATCCGTTTGGACACCACGGGGAATGAAGAGACGGTCATCGCCCACTTCAAGCAACTCGGCATCCAGGGAAAATTCTATTCGTGGGAAGACGCTGCTGGACTCATGAAATCGGTCACGAAAAGCTTTTTGAGCATCAATGTCGTCCTCAGCTTCGTTGCCATTCTCATTGCTGCTGTTACCATCTTCATCGTCATTTACATCGATATTTCAAGCAAAAAGCGTGAGATTGGCATCCTTCGCGCCATCGGCATCAAGCCCTCCATCATCCAATGGACGTATATTCTCCAATCGGTGTTCTACTCCGTGTCGGGCGTGGCTCTGGGCTCCGCTCTCTTCTTTGGGGCGATTCTCCCCTACTTCCTTGCTCACCCTTTCCGCCTACCGATCGTCGATGCGTCACTTTCGTTTGCCGCAGCTGACCTCACAATCCGCATCGAGTCGATTTTCGCCGTCTCGATTCTCTCTGGCCTCATCCCCGCACTCCACTTTATGCGCATCAAACTTCTCGACGCCATCTGGGGTGCGAAGTAGGATCACTTCGGACATTTCCTCCCGCAGACCGCGGTCATACGTCGGTGTTCTTCTTTTCACTGCGCCGATGACGCTCGTCCTCCGTCTCTTTTGGGACGAAATACTTTTTTCCGACGAGTTTCTCTGGGAGATACTCTTGCTTTCCTTCTTCTTTGGAGTAATGGTGAGAGTACTTATATCCTTTGTGATACCCGAGATCCTTCATGAGCTGCGTTGGGGCGTTTCGGAGGTGAAGTGGAACGGGTTCATTGAGCGTTTGTTCGACGTCCGATTTCGCCCGTTCGAGCGCTTCATACGTCGTATTGTTTTTCGGTGCAAGCGCAAGAGCGATCGCGCAGTGAGAGAGGGTGATCGCGCATTCGGGGAGCCCGACGGCCTCAACCGCGTGGAATGCCGCCATGGCCAGAGGGAGCGCATGTGGATCCGCGAGAGAAATATCTTCTGAGGCGAAGATGATCATCCGGCGCGCAACAAAGAGCGGATCTTGTCCTCCTTCGAGCATCCGCGCGAGCCAGTAGACGGCGCCGTCGGGATCCGAGCCACGCATTGATTTGATGAATGCGGAAATGACGTTGTAGTATTCTTCGCCCTTTTTATCGAACAAGAGATGGCGCTTTTGAATGGATGCTTCAATCAGCTGGAGCGAAAGGTGGCGAACGCCCTTCGCATCCGGCTTTGCCGCCTTCGAAGCAATCTCCAACGCATTCAGCAGTGCGCGTGCATCGCCGTTCGCTTCGCCGATCAGCAAATCCAATGCCGTCGGCTCGACAACCGTTTTTGACCCGCCAACGCCGCGAGCGACATCGGTGAGTGCCCGTTTTGCCAGCGCTGCGAGTGCTTCAGGAGAATGGCGTTCCAACACATACACCTGGCAGCGAGAAAGGAGCGGGGAGATGACCTCAAATGAGGGGTTTTCTGTTGTTGCGCCGATGAGGACGATTGTCCCATCCTCCACTTGCGGAAGGAACGCATCCTGCTGCGCCTTGTTCCACCGATGGATTTCGTCAACAAAAAGGATGGTGCGCCTGCCTTCATACTTCCAGTCCGCCTGCGCTTTCTCGATCACGGCGCGAAGCTCTGCGATGCCGGATGAGACTGCAGAAAACTGACTAAACGCGGCATGCGTCTTTTCTGCAATCAGGCGAGCGAGCGTTGTCTTCCCCGACCCAGGCGGACCCCAAAGAATCATCGAGTAGAGCTCGTCGTTCTCGATCGCGTTGCGAAGCACGCTCCCTTCGCCGACAAGCTTCTCTTGGCCGAAGAACTCCGAAAAATCGCGTGGCCGCATACGGTCGGCAAGCGGCGCGTTTCTCTTCCGTTCCGGTTCTTTCGCGTTGGCAAACAAATCCGTCATGGGCTTATGGTAGCGAAAGACACCCGACAGCACAACTGAGAAAGCCGCGGTTGACCTCCTGATGCGATGAGGACGTTTGTGTGCCCGTCGTAACGAACCCTACGATGATGTCGGCGTAAAGAAGCTGATGCTTGCCATGATGGAATCGTATTCCGTTTTGAGCGATGGAAACTTTGACTTGAGCGCACCTGTGGCAAACGTGTACTGCGTTCTGGATCGTACAAAGCTAAAATAGCTCATCGTATACGTCTTTCCCTCGAACGTGCAATTGATGACTCCCTCAGCACCCGTGCGTTTGCCAATGGTTCTTTTTTTCGCACTGCTGAATGTGCAGGTCGTGTACGCGCTTTGCAGTTCAGCGAGAACGGCTTTTGCGAACGCTTTTGGTTTTGTGGTGAGGGCTTTCTGAACATCATTTGCCTCCTTTTGCGTCACATACGGAGTGGCGTTGAGTGCGATGACAGCGGTTGTCCCTTTCGTCGCAAGAAAGATCGTCGTCGCATCTGTCGGTGTGCTTTTCTTCCATCCTGTCGGCAACGTGATTTTGAATCCGATTTTGTTGTCTTTGTACACCTTTCCGGTCGCGGTCACCTCCGCGGTCTTTGTGAAGACGCTCTTCGCCTGCTGGACGACCGCATGCGTTGCCTGCACCGCTGACCCTGGAATCGTTGCTGCGTCGACCACGGTCACTATGCCAAAAAAGGTCACAATGCTGACGAAGCCGCACGTGATGAACACCCATCTGTTCTTCATATTGTATGCATTAATTGTAGAGAAACTCACTCCTTCAGGATACGCCGAACCCTGAGCAACCGCAAGAAAGGAAAAAAGGTCTACCAAGTAAATACCTCAAGGGTATCTTGACACGAGTGCTCTGCCCGTTCTACGCTGCCGGCGGTGGTGTGTTGTGCATGCGACGTTGTTCCCGTGGAGGATGCCATGAAGCAGACCCTCGATGACTTCCCTGAGGAGCAAGTGTACGTTTGTGGCTACTGCCGCGCAACGGTTCGAGATCGAAGTCGCTGGCACGTTGAAGGCCAAGTGTGCAGGCATCCTGATTGTATCGACCAGCACATTAAAATGCTACAAACAGTGGCGGCCGTTCAGAATTGGGCACTGCTGCCTTGAGCGCTCCCCCGCCTCCGATACTCAATCCGCGGCGTTTTTCTTTTGGGGGTTTTCCGTTAGGACTCCTTCTCAAGCGGGATGCATGAGTTTGGTATTTTTTTTCTTGCCGCGCTATGCTGAGGGATACATGAGGGTATTCACGCGATGCCACATACTTCCATGAGCCACGACAATAAAAAGGGATTTACGCTCATCGAGCTTCTGGTGACGATTGCCATCATCGGTATACTTGCGACCATAGCATTTGTGGCGTTACAGCGTGCGGGAGAAAAGGGAAGAATCGCAAAGGCGCAGTCGGAGGTACGACAGCTCTATTTGGCAACGCAGTTACTTTTTGAAGACACGGGAACATGGCCAGCGCATCGGTACAGTGGTGGTCAGTGCGGGTTTGGCGGCGTGCAGGATCCTGCCACCTATTCTGACTGGAGCTACAAGCCATTTGAAGGGTTTGATTGCGAGTTGCGAACTACCCCACTTCTCACGCAACCTTTTTGCGATATAAACTTGCCGTGATACGGTTTAACCTCAACAGATCCGCGAAATAAAGAAAAGTACCCCGGATGGAATGGACCATATCTGCCCACATCATTCCCAAAAGTCGATCCCTGGGGAAACGCCTATGTCTTTGACGGTGACTTTTGGGTTGGCAACGGCAACCACATCGCGATCTTTTCTTTCGGCCCAAATATGCAGCAGGATTATGGCGGCGATGATATCATCTTCAAAATCTGCAAATGGACATCGTGTCCCGGTGGCGGTCAAGCAGCGTACTATGGCTGTCCGTGCCCTGATTTGTAGTTCATGGCCTTCGCGTCGTTCTGCCCTACTATTCATCAACCTCGCAGGGAAGTTTTCTCACGAATCCTCGTGTGGTTATTCTGCTTTCTCAAGCTCGATGATCCAAAACCCCTTCTTCTTGACGTCCTCATCCCTGTAGAACTGCAACGGGTTCTGCGCAGAGTGTTCGACGCGCTTACAGAAAAATGATGCCGTACGACCAGTGTACGACTTTGTTTCTGGATTGTATTCCTCAAACTGCAGCGTATCACCTTCGCCAAGGTCAAAATCTGCGAGGCGCAACTCAAGCTGTCGTTCGCCTGAACAGAACTTCTCGAAGAACTCCGGCCAGCATTTCTTTTTGATAGTTTTCATAAACACATACTTTATTCTAATTATTTTCAATCCATTCTTTTTTTGATATACCCGACTGTGCAATGATCCCCTTGAGCGTTCGCGGTTTGATTGTAACGTTGTTCCCATGAAACTGCACTTGGACCAGCCTCGACTTACCCGCAATTTTCCCATGATAATGGTAGTGACTTCCTTCCGAGCGAACAAAAACGAAACCTTTCTTTCTGAGAAATGCTTCAACATCGCGGAAAGTCCAATTAAAAACGTTTCTTGTCACTCTTTCCCATTAGCACGCTAACTGAGGGATGAATCCATACTGCGCGACTTGGATGTGAGTCTTTTCTCCCTCGCTATCGTCCTCTGAGATTCTTCTTATTGTCGGTTTTTTACCGTTCTCCAAATCCTTCCAAAGCTGAGCATATTCGTTACTGACTTCTTGATTGAGAACGGAGTCGCGTAGTTTTGACATATGAACGGTATGAACATAATCTCTTACAGCATGTGTGAGTTCTACAAGAGCTTGTTGATGACTTTCGGCGTCAACAACAATGTTCAGTTCTAAAGCAACACCATACCACGTACCTTCGTCCTCGAAGACGATAAAACGCACTTGTCCTCTTTGAACTGTGTTTCTCTTTCTGAAAAACATATTGCTTTAATACTAACAATGTTTTACTGCTCTGTCAAATGAAAATCCTGTTACTCTAGCTGCCGGGGATGGATTCTCCACCAAAGGCGGATCCGCCCTTTTCTTTTTTATTAGGTGGCGGAGGACCATCGTACCTGCCTCCCCCGCCAGAGGCGGGTGCGCCTGAGGCGCAAAAGGGCAGTGTCCTACCTTAATCCTTTACCGAAAGTAGTATGTAGACCGCTGCCATGTTTGTTTGGCTGCGGGACCAGGGCTCGAACCTGGATTCACGGCTCCAAAGGCCGCTGTCCTACCTTTAGACGATCCCGCAAGAGCACTTCCTCTTGGATGAAGTATTGTGATTGCCGTTTTGACTGTAGCGAAAACTCGTTGATCCTGCAACAAAGTAACCCGCATAAGGGTTTCCGGTGGAGATGTTCCTCGGCTTCTTCTTCCTTTAGGATTACACGCGCAAATACCGCCCAACCGCGATGAGACTGGAGACAACGGCGAGAAAGATCGCAACCGCGAGCTGCAGGCCGATCAAAACGAGAAAGTGCGCCTGCAGATACGAGACGAGATCCAGGTTGTACCCGCTGAAAAAATGGTTGAGATACGGCGCGCTGACGCCGACAAGCCCCACCAGCGCGACGAGACACAAAATGCTCGCGATGATCGCGTACAGCACACTCTCGAGAATAAACGGCGCGCGGACAAACCAATTGGACGCGCCGACGAGTTTCATGATGCCGATTTCTTCCCTGTAGGAATAAATGGTGATGCGGATCGTGTTGAAAAGGACGAGAACGGCGACCAACGAGAAGATGGCGCTGATGATAATGCCAATGGAGCGCACGCGATCGGAAAACGTAGTGAGGTTGTTGATTACCGTCTGGCTTTCTTCAAAGTCGATATCCTCAATGATTTTTTCGTACTCCGGTTTTTGCAGCGACGCGACGATTGCCGAATAGTCCGAGACATTCTGTGCTTTGATCGTCAGTGTTGCACCAAGGGGGTTATTCCCTAGCGCGTCGATGGTCTGCTGAATGACCGGATTGTTCGCCGTCTGGTCGCGAAAACGCTTGAGAGCTTCTTCGCGGGAAACATACTGGACATCCTTCACCCCCTGCATCGCAACGATCTTCTCTTGCACCGAGCGAACATCCTCTTCAAGCGCGGTCGGCTGAAAGTAGACGCTCACCGCGATGCGCTCTTTGACCGCGGCAATTGTCTTGACCGCAACGACGTTGATGCTCGACGAAAACGTTATCGAAAACAGCGTGAGGAAGAGAATGAAAATCGTCACTAAGGAGAGCCAGATATTCCGCCAGAAGTTCTGGAGGGCGAACTTTATGACGCGTGTAAACGAGACTGCTGCCATGGTTTAGAGCATATAGGTTCCGCCTTCTTGGTCCGAAACGACCTGGCCGTGATCGAGGGTGATCACGCGCCGGCGAAGGTGGTTCACGATATCCTTGTTATGTGTGACGAGGACGACCGTCGTCCCAAACTCGTTGATTTTTTCAAGAAGACCGATGATGTCGTGCGCATTGATCGCATCGAGATTCCCCGTCGGCTCGTCCGCGAGAAGGATCTTTGGCCGATGAACAAGCGCTCGCGCGATTGCCACGCGCTGCTGCTCCCCGCCCGAGAGCTGCCGAGGGAAGCGATCGTTTTTCTCGCCTAACCCGACTATCTTAAGCAGTTGGGGAACGATCCGCTTTATATCGCTCGTCGCAGCACCAGAGACCTCAAGGGCAAACGCGACATTCTCCCCGACCGTCTTTTTCGGCAAAAGTTTAAAATCCTGAAACACCATGCCGATCTGCCGCCGCAGCAGCGGGATTTCTTGTTCGCGAATATCCGTGATGTCCCACCCGCCAACGATCACCTTCCCCTTCGATGGACGCTCCTCTGCGGTGATGAGCCGAACAAGTGTGGACTTCCCTGTTCCGGATTGGCCGACAATGGACACGAACTCCCCCGGATGAATGCGGACGAAAATGTTTCGAAGAGCGGTGGTGCCGCCGGGGAAGGTTTTTGTGACGTTTTTGAGGTTGATCATCTGCTACTCATATCGTAGCGCATCAATCGGATTCAGGCGAGCCGCGCGAATCGCCGGCGCAACACCAAAAATAATTCCGACGAGAACGGAGAAGAGCAGTGCGATGCCGATGGAATTGACATTCAGCAGAATCGTCAGTTGCGCTTGCTGTTTGACGATCGCGCTCGCCACCGCGGCAAACAGGATGCCGATCCCTCCCCCGAGGACGCTCAAGACAACCGCCTCAACGAGGAATTGGCCCAGAATCGCGCCATCCGAGGCGCCAATCGCCTTGCGCAGACCGATTTCTTTCGTTCGTTCTGTGACGGACACGAGCATAATGTTCATAATGCCAATGCCGCCGACGAGAAGCGAAATAGACGCCAACCCGACAATGGCCTTGGTGATGAGGCCGAGGATATTCTCGACGACCTTGAGGAGGTCTTGTTGCGTGAACACCGAGGTGTCGCTCGTCCCATGCAGAACGTCAAGCTTGGCCTGAACGCTCTTTGCAACGGCTTTGATGTCCGCTCCATCGTTCGCCTTCAACCCAAGACGGAAGATTTGTGTATTCGCATTCAAACTCTTCGCTGTCTGAAACGGTATGGCAACAAGACCAATCGATCCGCCGGCTGAGCTAAACATGGACATCGATTGCTTCATTTCAATCGTGCCGACAACCGTAAAAGAATTTTTTCCTATGGTCATTGATTTCCCCACAACATCCGCGAGAGGAACGGAGGGAAACAACTGTCCTGCGGCATCCTTACCGAGAATCGCAACCTGCGCATGGGTGCTGTTTTCTTGGGAAGTAAAATACCTTCCCGAGTCGAGTGTATAGGTATTCGTATAATCGAAAAATGCGGGTTCAACGGCAAGCACCATGGCGCCCGCAGCGCTGATTGATCCCGCGTGCGGTACACCAGCGATCAACCCGATCGGCGTTGCATCCACAATGTCAGGAATCCTCTTGAGAGCCGCAAGATCCGCCTCGGTCAACGTCGACGCGCCGATGGAAGCAGCGGGATTGAAACCACCCTGGCTGTTTTGCACCTTTCCCGAAAGAACGATGAGAATATTTGACCCCAGTTGCGTTATCTCGCTCGTAATGTCTTTTTGAATACCCTGCCCAAGCCCGATGAGGGTAATGATGGCAAATACACCAATGATAATCCCGAGCATGGTCAGAATACTGCGGACTTTGTTTCCCCAGAGCGTGAGGAATGTTGTGCGAAAATTATCAAGAAGTGGTCGAAGCATGTTGGATACTCCCATCATGAAGCGTAATGACGCGGTGCGCGGTGCGCGCGAGATCGGCGTCGTGGGTGACCATGACGATGGTTCTCCCCTGTTGGTTTAGCTCTCGAAAAATTTTCATTATGTCGACACCGCTGCGACTATCGAGATTCCCCGTTGGTTCATCGGCGAGAATCACTTTTGGATCATTCATGAGTGCGCGTGCGATGGCAACCCGCTGCATTTCACCGCCAGAGAGTTCTGTTGGCCGGTGATTCGCCCGATCACCAAGACCGACGCGCTCTAGCATGTCGTGAGCGCGCCGCCGTGCGTCTCCTCCACCGCCGTACACGAGCGGCAGCTCAACGTTTTTGAGCGCGGTGAGCCGCGGAAGGAGGTGGAAATTCTGAAAAATAAAACCGACGCTGCGGAGACGGATTGGAACGAGCTGCCGCGGTTTGAGCGACGAAACAAGAACATCGTCAAGGCGGTACGTTCCGCTCGTCGGCACGTCAAGACAGCCAATGATATTCATGAGCGTGGATTTTCCTGATCCCGACCGTCCCATAATTGCGACAAACTCGCCGCGTGCAACCTCGAGTGAGACTTCGCGAAGAACCGTGAGTTGGACCTTCCCGAGGGAATAGATCTTCGAGATGTTCGTGAGCGCGATGAGCAAGTTCATGAAGACAGAATTTCAATGCGAACGCGCGTAATGCCTTCCCGCCAGAGAGGATGGATCTTTTGGAACAGCGGAAGTGAAACGTCAGTCACTCTGCCAGAGACAAAAGGCCCGGTCGAACGAATGACGGCCTCAACAGACTTTTTTGTCTCGAGATCGGTAATGCGGACGCGACTCCCCAATGGAAAGTCATTCGATGTCGCTGCGTTGTGCTTCGTTGTACGATACCAACTCGCCATTCCTTCCACCGCTCGCTGATCCTCAAAAACCGCAACGGTCGCATAGGGAAAACGGATTTGCGCAGAAACGATCGGCAGGGTTCGGTCCGTGACCGAACGAAGTGCCACCCATCCTTGCTTGTTTCGGTCAAAATAGAATGCTCGTTTTCGGTAGAGCGTGTGCGACGTATGCTCGAGGACAACGGTCATCGGTGCTGAAAGCACCAGGGGACCTGGTGCGCTGGTGCTGGTTGTGAGAAGATCAAACGTCCACACGCCGCTCACCAGCGTCATGCCGGACGGTGCGGGCAGTGGAAGCGACGGTTCACGTTCCAGACGAAGCGTTGCATCCATCGAAACGCTGTTCGGCCAGATCGCCAATTGGATGCTCCCATGCTCAGCAGATGCCGTAAATCCCTTCGAAATCGTTCGAAGGGTGAGATGGACGTTTGTTTCCTCAGCTTGTGCAGATTGAAAAGTCAGAAAGAAGAAACAGAGGACGATGGCACAAACGAAAAATAATCGATGGAAACTTTGCAATCGTGCCGGCTGCTGATATAGTAGATGCGTCATACTTTCGATGCGTTTCTGACTCATCCCTTGCGGGTATCGTAGAACGGTATTCTGTGACCTTCCTCCATCCTCCGAAGCAGATTAGGCGGGATTAGTACAGGGGTAGTACGCTTGCTTCCCAAGCAAGAGAGGCGAGTTCGAGTCTCGTATCCCGCTCCATCTGCTTCTGCGGAGGACGGGGAAGGTTGAGACGGGTGTCCGACTCTCCTTACCCGCTCCACCGGGTGCTCCTCCCGGAGCTTTGGGTTGTGCGGTCAAACGGAAAAGGAATTCACAAAATCGCCTTCGCAAACTGTATCACGATCGAGCAACATTTTCAAGCCACGAGAGAATGCCTGCCAAGGAAGTCACTGATCTCTTGCTGGAGTTCTTTGTGGCGATGCAGCTCCTCCGGCGTGTGCCCAACGCCCTCGAGAATGACCATGCGTTTCTCCACACTACCGAGATGCTCCAGAAGATATCGCGCGGCCTCGGGATGAACAACCGTATCGTTGTGCCCATGAAGGATGAGCACCGGCACCTTCACGTGCTGGAGTCGTTTTGGGGTGAGGCGGCGGAGCGTCTTGGTGAATTCCCGCAAAGCCGAAACCGGAAACGAGAGATAGCGCCCGACCTCGAGCCGCATCACGCGTTCCTCAGAACGGACCCACGGTTTTGGAACGGTTTTCTTCACCAGCCCGATGACTGGCAGGATACAGGCGAGAAGACGCTGGTTCATTGTGGGTCGAGGGGTTGCGAGCGTGATGATCGCCGAGGCCGCTTGAGGGTGCTCCGCGATCTCGAGAAGCGCGAGAACCCCGCCGAAGGAGCGCCCGAGAATGATCACCGGCTCAGGATAGCCGTGGAGCTCGCCGACGGCACGATGGACCGCTTCTTGCCAATCCGACATGGTGGTTCGGGCAAGATCCTCCACGCGCGAACCATGGCCGGGCAAACGCAGACAGAGCACGCGAAACCCCAAAACATTGATGGCAGTGCTGAGTAGCCGCATGGAGTACGGAGAGTCGGCAAATCCGTGAATGCAGAGGACGGACCCTCGTGGCTTCTCACCTGAATCGAAAAAGCGCTGCTGCGCAAGAGGGCGGATATGGTATGGCGGGTCGACGAACATATTTGACGATGAAAACGTTTGTGCGATACTCTATGAGCGACTTCAACGAAGAATGTGATCAGGAGTCTTTTTCTTCCACCAAAGTAGCTCAGTGGCCAGACCTGCCCGCCTGTTGCCGGGTGCCGATGTAGCTTCCGCCAGAGGCGGACCCGGCTCCGCCGGGCAGCTTGTGGAGCAACGTGACCACCCGCAGACCGATATGTGCCGAAGTAGCTCAGTGGCCAGAGCAATCGCTTCGTAAGCGATGGGTCGTGGGTTCAAATCCCACCTTCGGCTCCAGGTGACCGGCAGGCGGAGCAACGCTTTTCCCGCCCTTCGGCGGGGCAGGCGTAAAACGTGAGTCACCCCGCACGATCATACGATAGCCGCATAGTGAAAACAACCCCGCGGGTTTCCGCGGAGGGTTTTCGGTTCTTGGCCACGCCTAGCTTGTTTGCTGATTCGACGGGACAACCCAGTGATTCGTTGTATCCCATGAAAATCCCGGGAGAAAAAGACGAATGGTTGATTGTGCGATGCGTTCATTCACGAAATCATCGATCGTCCGCGTGCGGATGAGGATATCGCTCGCGTGGTACTGCGTTCCGCTCTCTTGATCTTCCAGCGTCTCGATGAGCTTGAGAATGTGATACCCGTCTTCCGCAAGCACCAGAGTGCTGGTTTGACCGGCTTTCATCTTTGCAAGCGCGTCGTCGATCGTCGGATCCATCGTTCCCGAAGCGAAAAACCCGAGGTCGCCGCCGACCGATGCCGTCGTGTCATCGCTGTACTGTTTTGCAAGCTCTTCAAACGTTTGCTTCCCTGCTTGCACCTTCGCCAGCACCTCATCCGCGCGTTTTTTTGCATCGCCGTTGAGCGTTCCCGTTTCGTCGAGCTTCTGGCCCAGTTTTTGAAGTTCGAGGTATGGACGAAGCACTTTTTGTTTAAATTGCGGTACACCCCAGCCATACAGCGAGCTGAGAAGCTTGTCCATTTCCTCCTGTGATCCGCTCTCTTTGGCTATTTCAGTCGCTTGCGTGTCCAACTCCGCCTCGGTGACAGAAATACCGTTCTCCTCGACCAGGCGTGCAACCGTTGAATCGTAGATCAGGCGGTTGATGACCGTGGCCGTCATTTCTTCCGCCGAGGGCTTTTGCTGCTGTTGGCCGGTTGTATCCGTCGCATTGTGATCGAAATAGTACTTCAACGTTTTCACGTCCTCTTGGTAGTCGCTGAAACGGATGACGGTTGAATCTGCCAACGCAACCGGGAACGGAATCGTTTTCACTGCGCGATCAACGATTGCCCCTTTCCACCCGAGACGATAGATACCGATCGTGAGCACCGCTGCCGCCCCGACAAGCAGCACCAAGAGGATGAGGAAAGAAAAGACGACGCGACGCACAACACTGCTCTTCCCTTTCGGGGTTGCGGCTGCTGGTGTGGGGGTCTGTTGCAGTACATCCTGTTCGATTCCCCGTACGTGCACGTCGGCCTTCTCAGGAGTTTGCAGCGCTGATTGTGTCTCAACGCCTGTGTCCAACGTTGGGAGTGTCGTTTTTGCTTTCCCTTTTCGCGGACGCGATAGTGGAGTGTGTGTCATGATGGTGATGATTCAGTTTGCGATGATGAAGAGAAGAAGTAGTTGAGCCATTTTACCGGATTTGCCGTTTGGTTTTCTGCGGAGAATGCCTGTTGCTCACCCGCGAGCGAAGAAACGCTGCCGTTCGTCAGCGGGACGATGACCACCGACTCTCCTGGTTTGGCGAGCCCAAGCTTCTCTCTGGCTTCCTGTTCTTGAAAAAGCGGGCTCTGGAAGTACTCGATGAGGTTGGTCAAGTCCGTTTTCTGCGTTCGGAGACTGCTCACTTGTTGTTCAAGCCGATCTATTTCTTGGCGCACCTCGAGCCGGCGATAGAACCCCCGTGCAAACGAGACGAGCGCGAAGAGCACAATGAGCGAACATGCGATGATCGTCATCCTTGAACCGATCAGCCGTCGCCAAAAGGATTGGCGTAGAGGTCGCGGCATAGAGGGTGAGTATAGCAGATGCGGCGAGGGAGAGGCAACCGACCTAGGGTTTTCTGATCAGTTTTCTGAACACGTCATCGCCAAGTCCCTCTTTGAGTTTCTGGACGAGTTCGAGGAGCTCTTCCGCCGTCATGGAGGAGCCCGGCGTTTTCTGCTGCTGAGATTCTGTTTGCACTTTGGTGATCAGCTCCTGAATTCTTTCTGGATGACGGACGTTTTGGACTTCGAGGTTTGCCTGCACGCCGGCAGTCTGGATCAGTACGTTGCCGTAGCGAAAAAGTGTTTGCGCGACCCCCTTGAGTGAGAAGCTCACGTCTTGGATTTTTTCGTACGTGGCCTCAGAGACCTCCCGATGAAAAAAACCACGCTGATCGATATCGATGAGCCGAAGGTTCGTCACGATAAGCACGTTCAGCGCGCGAAGGAGGACGATTCTGACAACCAGAAAGATCCCAAAGAGAAAAAGCGCGAAGAGGAGAATGACGCCCCAGAATCCAACACGGAGCAGCGGGAAAAGGAAGAAGAATGAACCGAGGAGAAAAATGGCCGCAAGGAGGAGAGAGAAGATCATGCTCCCGAGGGAGCGTCGGACAAAACAGAGTACCTCTTCTCCTTCTTTAAGATTTTTGGTAAGATGGCTCTCGAACATTCGCTTCATTCTATGTCTCGACGTTCAGCCCTCCGCATCGGTTGGATCATCATCTCCATCGTCATGCTCTTCGCGATGATTATCTTCACCGTCCTCCCCTTATTGTACTCGTCGTGAGTCTTTCTTCAAGACGGCGAGGTATGCCTCGGGTGGGAGCACCACCCGCCCGTGTTGGCGCATGCGTTTCTTCCCCTTCTTCTGCTTTTCGAGCAGTTTGCGCTTTCTCGTGACGTCGCCGCCATAGAGTTTTGCCGTGACGTCTTTTCGGAGCGGTGCAATGCGCTCTGACGCGAGAATGCGACCCCCGACGGCGGCCTGCAACCGGATTTCAAACTGCTCTTTCGGGAGCGAGTCCTTGAGCGCGAGGAGGATGCGGCGCCCAGCACGATCCGCTTCGTCCCGCACCACCAACGACGCGAGTGCGTCCGCCGGTTCACCGCCAATGATGATATCGAGTTTGACAATCTCCGCAGTTCGAAACGCCAACACGTCGTAGTACATTGATGCGTATCCTGACGTCCGGCTCTTCAGGTGATCGTAGAGGTTCGTGATGACGGAAGCAAGGGGCATTTCACCAGTGACCAGCATTCTACTACCGGTCCCCGAACGGTTGCCGAGTGCCTCGGTGCTGACCACGACCCCGCGGTTTTCATGGATGGTCTGGATGATGGTGCCGAGATACTCCGGCGGAAGGACGCAGGAAAGCCGGGTCCACGGTTCGCCCACGTCGCGAATCGCCGCGGGATCGGGAAAGTGCTGGGCATCGCGAATGATGCGCTCCTCCCCGTTCGTCAGCACAATGCGGTACGCAACGGACGGGACGGTGACGATCGGCTGCTGCTTGTACTCTCGCCGTAGACGTTCCTGGATGATTTCCAGGTGGAACAACCCGAGAAAACCGCACCGAAAACCCAAGCCGAACGTCGGCGAGCGTTCGCCTTCAAATTGAAGCGCAGCGTCATTCAGCTGAAGTTTTTCGAGCGCGGAACGGAGGTCGTCTGCATCTTCGCCCTCCTGCGGATAGAAACTTGCAAACACGACGGATTGCGGCTCGCGGTACCCCGGGAGCTGTTCAACGTTCGTCCCGGCAATCGCAAGCGTGTCGCCGACGCGGCAGTCGGCAAGTGATTTGAGACCGGTGACGACATAGCCAATGTCCCCAGCATCAAGTTGTGAAAGTTTTTCGTAGTGTGGGGAGAACGTTCCGACTTCGAGGATCTCGGACGATGCATGCGTGCCGAAAAACTCCATGCGTTCCCCGGCCGTGAGCGTTCCATCAACGCAGCGGATGTAGGCGATCACGCCGCGATAGTCGTCAAAGACCGCGTCAAACACGAGCGCGCGCGCAGGTGCACGCAGTTCTCCTCGCGGCGGCGGGATCCTGGCAAGAATCGCGTCAAGCAACAGCGCAACGCCCTCGCCGGTTTTTGCAGAGACGGCCAGCACCTCGTTGACTGAACAACCGACAAGGTCGGCAAGTTCCCGCTTGGCACCCTCGGTCTCCGCATTGGGAAGGTCGATTTTGTTGACGACGGGAATCACCGTGAGGCCAAGCTCTCGGGCCAGCGAGAAGTGCGCAAGCGTCTGTGCCTGAATCCCTTGCGTTGCATCAACCAGCAGGAGTGCGCCTTCGACGGCCGCGAGCGACCGCGAGACTTCGTACGAAAAATCGACATGGCCGGGGGTGTCGATCAGGTTCAGCTCAATGCCCTTGTAGAAGAGACGGACGGGCTGCAGCTTGATGGTAACGCCCCGCTCCCGCTCCAAATCCATCTGGTCAAGCACCTGCGCGCGCGCTTGTCGGCCGGTCACCACGCCGGTCAGTTCCAATATCCGGTCTGCCAACGTGGATTTTCCGTGGTCGATGTGCGCGATGATACTGAAGTTCCTTCGTTGTCTCTCCATGGACGCTCCGGTTCTTTAGGATTCCTTCCTTCGGCCGTTCAACAAAACGGTTCGTACGCGGCGGAGCCATCCCGCAACAAGTTCCACCTCTTGAAAATGAAGTGCAAGGGCAACGAGCAGATAGACCACCCCACCGATCACGGCGGCGCCGATACCCTGGAACAGCACGCCGAAGAATGTTCGCTGATCGATCCCGAGAGCGAAAAATTGCAGTGACAGCCAGACCGCCGCAGCCATCACCCCGGAACCGACGACAATCTTGATGGTGGAGTTGAGGATCCTACTGTCATCAAGGTCGCCAATCCGCAGACGGAGAAAGACCAGCAGCAAAACCATCTGGAGTGCGCTGGCGATGGCAAAAGAGAGTGCGAGCCCCATGACGCCGTACAGTCGGCTCAGCCACAAACAGCCAATGATGTCAATGACAACGGAGAACACGCTGATGCGCGCCGGCGTCGAAGTATCGTGGAACGCATAAAACGACCGCGCGAGCATCGGCGTAAGACTCTGCGCGAAGAGGGAAAGGGAGAAAAAACCCAAAGACTGCGCGGTGAGGATGGTATCGCTCCAGTTGAACTTACCTGCCCCGAGAACGATCCGAACGATGTGCGCCCGCAAAAGGAGGATGAGCACCGAGAGCGGGATGATCGTAAAAAGAATCCGGCGAAAGACTTTCGAAAACTCCTTAACGAACTCATCAGTGCGTTTGCGTGCGAACGCCTCACTGAAGACAGGGAAGGAGGAAATAGCCAGCGACACGCCGATGATGTTGATGGGAAAACTTTGCAGGTTCTGCGCCGCACTGAAGATGGCGACGCTCCCGATGGCAAGCGTCGAAGCAATCATCGTGCTCACGAGCTGATCGAGCTGGACGGCGGAGAGGCCGATCGTCCTCGGCAGCATGAGCCGGAAGATCTTTCGTACGCCCGCATTCCTCCACAACAGCATCCAGCGAAAACGGTACCCTTGCCGGAGGATACTCGGGAGCTGCGTGAGAAGGTGCAAGAACGCGCCGAACACGACACCCCACGCGAGCCCAGGGAGGCCGAGCGCGGGATAGAACACGAGAATCCCGACGATGATCCCCGCGTTGTACAGAATCGGCGCGATCGCAAACGCCACAAAGCGCCGCATCGCGTTCAGCATGCTCCCGACGATGTTGCTCGCGCCAAAGAAGAGAATGGCAAGCAACATGATCCGCGTGAGGGCAATAGTGTCATGGAGCTTTGCCCCTGAGAACCCCGGCGCGAAGATCGGCACGAGAAGCGGTGCGAGCAGAAAACCGAGGATCGCGAGCACGCTCAAAACGAGGAGGATGATCGAGAGCACGCCATTCGCAAGCCGCCATGCTTCCTGGCGACCCTCTTCCCCTTCCGCCCGCTGGCGGTACTCGACGAAAACAGGGATAAAGGAAGAGGACAGCGCGCCGAGGATGAGAATATTGAAGATGAGATCCGGCAGGCGGAACGCCACGTAGTAGCTGTCGAGCGTGTCTCCCGCCCCGAATGTCGAGAAGAGCAGCCGGTCGCGGAGGAGGCCGAGGAACCTGCTTGCGAGCGATGCCGTCGCGATGACGACCGCGCCGCCAACAACCGTTGTTTCCAGTTTTCTGAACAACCCTTGCATGCTGCACAGTGTACCAGACAATGAACGAACAATGAACTCCTCTCCCGTTCGCGGAACACAAAAAACCCGCGTAGCAGAGACCACATGGGCACTTCAAATGCTCATTCCATTCCCGCTGGGCCGGCAGAGCCACACGGGATGATGCCAACTGCATGTAATGAAACGCTTGAGGAGAGAGTTCATCCCGCCTCATCGGCGGGAGAAGCGCTCATGTCCGCACAGTCGGATCCGTAGACACTTTGCCGGTCCGGTGGGAACAGAATGGCGTAAGATGAAGGATAGAAGGTGTTGTCCCGCCTGTAAAGAGTGGGCGGCGGACGCTTCGGGGATCGGCCGTATGAGGGTGGTTCAAGGAACAAACCAATGACCGATTCCCCAAAGTATCCGCCGTTGAGATTACTCACAGACGTTGCTGAGTATGCACCTTTTTTGAAACGGCCAGCATCGCTGATCGCTTCGAAAAAAGTGTGGAGGGAGCCGTCCTTGGACGACCCCCTCCGTGAAGCGTTTCTTGTGTCAGCTCGCCGGCTGCTTCGCTATGTCGACCTCTCCCTTAAGCCAGGGGAAGAGGTAACCGCCCTCGAAAGCCGTGAGCATCGGATCGATGAGTTCCTCCTGCAAGTACGTCCCGAGATGGCCGTAGAAGCAGTTATTGGGGTTGTGGCCATCGCACCAGTAGGGGCTACTCACGGCGTTGAACCCAGAAACCTTGCCGCGGTTGGCGCGCAGGAATTCCATCGTGTCCGCGAAGAGCTCCGAGAGAAGTGGGAACGTGCCGGCGTCAGAGTACCGGCCGAGAACGAAGAAGTGCCGCAACCCCTTGTGGTATCCGACCACGTAGGGATCGATCGCTCGCATCCACTCCGGATCGACCCATTCCTTCCCCGCCACATCATGATACGGGGTAAGGATCATGACGGCATCGAAGAGGCCGACCGCGACACGAATCCGACGAAGAATGTGTGCCGGGATGTTTTCACCCCTGTAGTGGCGGAGCGTACGAATCCGCCGGTTGTAGAGCTGGAAGAAGTTCCTCCAGCGCTCGGTCGGATACAGATTGCAGAGCTCCATGACCATAGGGTGCGGCTTGGGATCCGGATTGTCCCAGGACCGGTTGGCATCGTTTGCCTCATCCCCCTGTGCCCAGAAGTAGACGACCGGACATGCGGTGTAGAGATCCATGAACCGCTCGATCGGGATGATCGCGTCCGGGCGGACGAGACCTTCCCGCCAGATCAGAGCCATGGAACCCCTGACGCGCTTGAAGCGGTCGACTTCTTCCTCGAGAACCGGGATCTGGTCGTTGAGACCAAGATGCTGCATCGTCTCCTTGGCATCCCCGATGGTCGCATCGAGCGTCGCGTCGTCGGCATCCGTCAGGGAGACATCCGCCGAGTACGACGCCAGTGTCGGGAACTGGTTGCGAAGAAACGACTCGCAGAGCTGCCGCTGCTGTTCGGGAGTGAATTCCTCCTCGATGCGTGGCACCCCTTCGAGCGGCCTGTTGGCATCGGCCTTGGCAACCGCCGCCGCCGGTACCTCCTTCATCCGAAGCAAATAGGCGATCTGCTCTGGTTGAAGGTACGGATACCTCCGTCGCAGCACCAGCCCTGGAACCGGCTCTTCATCAACGGGGATCATCGCCGTTTCGACGTGCTCCACCGCACCAACAGCGCGACAGAACCCGACGCCGCGCTTGGCGTCGGGGACAGCGATGAAGTTGAGCTGGATACCGACCTTGAGCGGCACGGCGCACTCGTCCTGGTGGACGAACACGTCATGATCGCCCAGACCGGCGTCGCTCCCATCCTCCCCGATGAGGCCGTTGGTCCCGATGAACCCGTAGCCCTCGGAGTTGACGGTGACGACCGTTCCGATGAACCGTTTGTCTTTCACGAACACCTCCAGACAGTTTGGGTACAGACAGCAGCATCCGATGAAGAGGATACCCATTCTTCTCCACAGATCCTATGCACCAAGATGTCGGCGCACAGGAGGGAAGAGAGAATGGTGTGCTCGTGAAAGACGGATGTGAAGAACAACCTCCAGAAACCGCGAACAGCATACCACGGACTCTGGAGATCCCCGAACGGTGTGCGCGCACAAAGGTTCGGGGGATACTTCAACCATCAAAAACGAGTACACCGACTCAGTACTGGTGTCGTCGCAAGATGAAAGAACGGTTCACGCCTACCGCAGATGCGCTGGAACGATGTAGAGAAAATTGTCGCTCATCCCGCGGAACCGCTGGTACTGCGCAGCATACACACGAACGGTATCTCCGGCAGCAAACAGCTCGGGATGATCCGTGCACACACGGAACGGCATGTCGTCACTGCGGCGAACGACAACCAGCTGGGTGAATGGGATCGGTGCCATGTCGACCGGCGCATCCTCCGACACGGCAAACACATAGCCAGCACAGAACTCCTGAACGATCGGGTCGCCGAACGACGGGATGCGCTGGGTGTAGACACCCTTTGCAGCCGGCTCAGCAAAAAGATGAACGCGGATCAGCGCCATGACGACCATGCCGCTTATAGCCAGAGCGACACCCAGAAAACCCACGATCAACGAGCGACGGCGCTTCTTACCCACTTCCCCCGTCCCAAAGACCGCGGACACGATGGCCATTGCCACCCCGATCAAGAACATGAAGAGCCCAGTTAGATGGTACACGTGCACCTCCTTTTTGCCTTGTTCCCACACGCAACCGACCACAACGCTGCTGTGCTTCTCAGAACCCTCCGTCCTGAACGTATTTCAGGGCGAAGGGTTCAGTCGAAGGGGTGACGCAGGGATTATCCGAAGACTTTTCCGCGTCACCCGGTGTAGTACAGAACGATGTGGATCACTTCGGCGTCTCCTCCAGTCTCATGCGACGGAGTTTCTCGAGCCGAGCCGCGAACATGCGCCGTTCACGGCGGGTCCGAAGTAGGATGGCGCCCGACGCCAAAAATACGGCGACCGAGACCAGCAGCACCCCAACCAAGAAATGACTGAATGGTGGCATGACTTCCTCCTTGCCGAAAGAGATTCTTGGCAGCGGACCGGGATGAGACCGATCCGCTACATTCGTGATCTGTGCTTGATTCTACCTCTCTTTTACCAACACCAGAATTGGCTGCCCATCCCTCCCGTTGGCGGTGATGCGGTACCAAAACCCGGGCGTACCGGAATGCTCGTAGTAGCACACGCCAGGCCTATCTCCCGGGAGCTGGCCGGGGGTGAAGTCAACGAAAGCCACGCCGCCGTAGGGATTGCGAACTCCCATCCGAGGAGCATTGAAGAGGTCGGCGATTCCCTGCGGATAGATACCATTTTTCACGACGGCCTGATCCTCGACCCATATCTGAGCCGCGTGCGCGTTCGACCTCACTGTCGCCTCCTTGGCGCGGTTCTGCATTCCGGTGTAGTTCGGAATAGCAATCCACGCAAGGATGCCAATGATGACGACCACGATCACGAGCTCGAACAGGATGAAACCCTGACGCATTCGAGACATCGTGTCCTCCTTCCGAACACCAGCGAACATGTTGGGCGGCGGGTCGGTTTATGATCGACCCGCCGCCCGATGGAACCTCAGACATGAAGCCGGCTAAAAGCCAAGCTTCGTGACCAGGCGAATGTTGTGCTCGCCTTCGCCGGCGAAGTACCTGATCTCCCACTTCCACGGCCCCTTGGAGAGGGAGACATGCGGCCCCCACTTGAGCCGTTCGTTCGTCGACTCGTAGTGAGCGCCGACCTTGAACGGGCCGATCGCGCGATTCCACTGGTTGTACCAGTAGCCGTCGCGGACCGAGCCGGTCACGATGGCCTCGCCGTCGAGCGACACCACGCCCAACCCTTTGGGCAGGGTGAGGTCAACCCATCCGGCGCCGATTACCGAGTCGTCAATGGGATTCCAACCGCCGCCGTAGCCGACTTGCGGAGAAACCCAGAGCCACGGCGTCGCCTGCCAGGTCGGCCCCGTGTACGCGAACCACATCGTGGTCGCGGACTTGGGGATGTAGAAGTAGCACAGATCGCCGGACCAGCCGACGCTCTGCGTGAGGGGGCTTGTCCCCTCGAGCGTGACCATGACCTCTCCGCCGGTCCACTCGCGCGACTGCGCGGTGACCGGCGGAACCGCCGCGACGATCAACGCGATAAGTACCAGTTGAACGATTCCGTGTTTCACGGATCCCTCCTTGTTTGCCTTTCTGCGGCCGGATGCCACCGTGGCATCGACACCGATTCTCCTTTGGCTGACAGGAGAAGTTCCGCCCCTGAAAATTTTTCAGAGTCGAAACCCTTCCAATCAGTCCGTGCGGTGCAGATCATCTTGACGGCGCACAATAGAGCGGGTATGCTCATCCAAGACGGGATTGACTATTGATCCGTTTTTTGAATGAAGAGCACCCGTTCACCGTATACAACGCCGGCAACAATCGACGATCTCGCTCGCATGATTGCCGAGGGTTTTGCACAAACCGCCACCAAAAACGAGATGGCGGAGGGGTTTGCACAGACAGCGAGCAAAAAAGATCTCCAAAAGGTTGAGACGCGTCTTACCACTGTTGAAGACCGTCTAACCACGGTTGAAGCAAAACTTGACCGTGCCCTCTATTCAGAATACACGCATCTTGAACGGCGCGTGACGCGGCTCGAGAAGAAAACGGGGATTGTGGAATAACAATTGCCAAACCTCCGGACACAACACGTCTTGGATTTGTTTTCTCGAATAACGCATCCTCACGGCACACCTCGCGTGAGATGTGCTCTGTGGATGGGACGTGGTGAGCGAAGACCTGCTGAGCAGATCGACGTCGAACCACATCCCAAAAGATCAGAACTGGCAGAGGGGCGAAAAACGCGGGTTATCGCCTGGCGTCTTCCTCCTGCCTGGCAGGGAACCGAACGAACTCATCGTTCTTGTTTTTCTGCAGATGGTCGCCGACCGTGAGGGTGCTCGCCCGAGGGAGCTCGACGATCGTTTCGTGGCCGTCGAGAAGACGGACCACCGCCATCTTGTTCCCCTTGACGTCGTTCCACTGCGCAAGGATGGTGACAACATCACGCTTCCACACGGAAGGGTTTTGCGCTTCTTCACCTGCGCAGAAGACGACGAAAAAGGATATTGCCACGAACGTAAAGCCCCAGAAGAGATTCACCCACCCCCCGATCCGCACGAAAACGAAGGCCATCAGCGCACACGCGAGCGCCACGACAAGCAATAGAACGATTCTACCGGTCTTCATCTTTTCCCTCCATGAACCTGTGTGACGTACCCAGGGGCAAAAACATCATGCCCAGCACTCCTCATTCGAGAAGTGCTCAGAAGATGGGACGTCAGGTCGCTCGAGGTGAGCAGGGACGTCCCTGAAGAAAGAACGGATCATGCGCACGGACGACTTGATCGCGGTACAACCGATTGTGCCGCGATCATGGCCGCAAGGATTATGCGCACTGACTGCGTCATGGGTTCATCGACGCCAGCGTGCTTTTCATCGTGACGGAAGAACTTGACCGTGAGCGCCTCCGCAAAAGCTTCGTCCGTCCCTTCCGTCAGAGCACGGTCTACGATGCGAAAGCTGTTGTTGTTGATCTGAACGACCGCTGGCAGTGTGACATCACCGTTGAGGTGTTCGACCATCATGGTGATCACATTTCGAGCATGCATGCTCCCTCCCTGCATCACCCCTGCATCGGGATGATAATTGCTCGACCTTCTACAACGAAACTAGATGCAGCTGCTTACGGAGATGACGGGCAGTGTTGAACGCCTTGGTCAACCCGCCGTAGACCAGAAGAACAGCAATTGGGGCTAGCGTCACGAGCAGTGCCCGCAGCGCCATGCCGCCGTTCGCACCATGCGCTGCGGCCAGACCGAGAAGCAGAAAGATGACGGCTGCGATCGCCGGCGACACTGTCACCAACGTCACGGACAGCCCGATCATCATGCCAATGGCGGTGCACCAGCCGGTGATCCAGTGTTCGACGATCTCAAGAGGCGTTGGCATTTCTTGCCTCGCCAGTCGGCCGATGGCGTACGCCACGACCGGCATGACCAGGAAGAATCCCAGCACCCACAGAAAGCACTGGCCGTACCCCATCGGGTGCAGTTCGGTGTTGTGCAGAGCAAAATTCCACATCGTCTTCTCCTTTCTCTGAAACCCTTCTCATCCCACATTGCATTTGAGCGAAATGGCCATTGAAAATCTGAATGCGATTCTTTCCAACGCATCCTCTCAAACAACCTCTCGTGAGATTGCTTAAGAGGATGGAGCGGCGCCGCAAGATGCGAAGACGCTCCGATAGAAAAAGACAGAACGGTGAAAGACTACTCACTCCCAGCGTCAATATGCGTCGCGATCGAGTTTGCATCCTCAAACGCTGGTTCGAGAACCGCGATGTACTGGTAGCCCATCTGACTCAGGGACATCCAGTCGCGGCCATCATCGTGGCCAAATGCCCCGTACCCCGTTCGGAAATGCCGAAACTGCATGTAGCGCGGCCGCCATTCTCGCATAGCGAGAGCAGCAATCGCACGCTGATGTTCCGGCGACCGGAAGGTCGTTCGTTCGAGCACCCGTGTCGTAGTCAGAAGAACGTCGGCGCATCGATCGTAGATGTTGCGCTCGATATAGTACCCGTTCTTCGGGAACGGCCGTGCCTCTTTCAAGGCAAGTAAGCTATCGAACGTTGCCATGCCCGCCTTGATGTCTCGGTGGAGCGCGACCATCACATCAGTCGTGTCGACCATGGTGGTCACCTCTGCTTCCACAACTGACACAGGGTGCTCCTGATGATAGGTGCCGCGAGCGAACAACACGACACCCAATGCGAACACCAAGAGGCCACCGACGAAGTTGCCACGAGAGCCCTTATGGATGCCGAAGAACCCGATCACCATACCCAGAACCCCGAAAACAATTCCTGCAGCGATCATTCTACGAATCCTCCTCTTTTCACCTGTTCTGCCACAAACAATGAACAACGTGGATGTGAACATCCTCCCAGAACACCAGATATGATGTGCCCAGAGGATGGGACGTAGTTCGCGAAGACCTGCTGAGCAGTTCGACGTCGAACCACATCCCGAAAAATGGTTGACAAAGGACGTTGTGAACGTGGGATCAGAGAATGACGACCTCCTTCCGCACGATCGCCTGCTTGACCTCCTCGATCGGCACGCCGGGTTGCACATCCAACGCGCGCAGAACCTCCTTCGCGATCAGCCGAGCCGATACCGGATCGACGCTCGCGTCAACGTCAAACGCGCCATCGACCTGCACCTTGCACGGCTTGGGCGTGAAAGCGCCGAACCAGGAAATCAATCCTGAAGCATCAAGCCGCGTGTGCCCGATTCTGTGTTCGCCGTCCCGGGCACCGGACGTTTCGGTATTGCTGACGCAGAACTTCCCCGGAAACAGAATGGTCATTCGGCACATCTTCGATACCTCCTTTGGTTGTTCTTCGTGTGAAATACCGGCAGTGACTCGCCAAAACCCCTCTCAGGTTTTCGAGAGACGCGACTTTGGCGGATCCACGAATGATATATTCTCCCGCGTACGAAGACAACTTCACGCGAGAGATTGGCTAGTGGGACTGGTTGATTCTTGACCGAGTATGTCTCGCCGTGTATGCTCATCCTTGACGGGATTGACTATTGACCCGTTTTTCGAATGAAGAACCCTACGCCACCCCAAGACCAACCAGAGGTGACGAACGAGGACCTCGCCCGCATGATTGCGGAAGGGTTTGCACAGACCGCAACGAAGAGCGAACTCCATGCCGTCGAAGGCCGCCTCACGAGAGTTGAAATGCGTCTTACAACTGTTGAGGAAAAGGTTGATCGAGCGCTGTACTCTGAATACACACATCTCGAGCGCCGCGTGACGCGGCTTGAGAAGAAGACGGGAATTTTGGAATAAAGACCATCAACCACCCGCGACGCAAAGCGACGTGGTTTTTTGGGTGCACGCATCCACGCAGCACACCTCACTATGAGATATGCTCGGTAGATGGGGCGTGCTTTGACTCTGCTCAGCACACCCCGTGGGAACAAGTGAAACGCTACTCCGTCTCGACACTTCTCCGTTGCGCGCGGACGAAGTTCAGCGTTCCGTAGAGCAGCAGCCCGGCCACGCCAGCCCCGACCGCCATCGCCGGCCTGTCGAGCGCACCGAGCGCCGCCAGCACGACCGGCAAAAGTAGCCCCTTCCGGCCGTAGATGGACCACGTCGGCCACCGCCGACGCTTCGGACGATTCGACCTCGAACGACCAAACGCACCCCTGCCACTCCTTTTCTTCATCCGATTCCCTCCTTGACTGTGGATCTTAGATCAGGTGACGCTCCCCGACTCTTGCCGGATTGTACGAATACACCCTCACCGCTTCCGCATCGTGGTGCTCGCGGAGTTGGATTGACACCTCCTTCGCTCCTCTCGATGCGAGCATTCCGATCAGAAGGATCAGAAATCCCATAGGCAGAGCATTGATGTTGACGAGTACTATTCCTTGCACCTCCGGCCGTGATCGGCAATCAGAGAGAATACGATCGACCATCTGTACGGCAAGGGTGAGGGTAAAAGGACCACCCTCCCGAAGCAAGAAATCGACAACCAGGTACGAGTGGACCTGCAGAATGTTCATTACCAGTCTCCTTCCTTGTCCGTAGCACCCTTTTCGGAACGCCGAAGAAAAAGAAATCATCGGATGTACTTCCGCTGATACTTGGTGGTGGTTCTCTACTGCTCGGCACTCAATGGAGTATTGAGAGCCCAGGAATAGAGGCGGGCGGCAGTGGAGTGAACCAATGCCGTCCGCCGTGTGAGGATGTTTAATCCCCGGTGGGATCAAGAGATCTTGAGGATCAGACGTCCGTTCTCGACATGGGACCCGAGCTTCGGGTCCCTGTTCAAGGAACGGTACCACCGACCTTCAACGGTCCAGTGGTCACCGCCCTTGTAGGCAACATACGGCCCCGTTTTCTCCAGTCGGTCGACCTTGTTGAACAGGCCGCCGACCGTGAAGGAACCGACTTTATAGCCCACAGTATGCATCCAGAACTTCGTGTGCCGCCCCCAGTCGGCTTCACCAGTATCACTGAACCATTCGAATGATAGGTTGAGTGCAACCGGGCCCTGCTTGGCACCGAACTTGGAACCAACGGAAACCCCGTCCGACGATTTGTACCAACCGCCGACGTAGCCCAGGATGGGCTCAATCGACACGTTGGTTGCACCGAGCGCGATGCTATTCTTGAGACCGAGGTGGGCGAAGGTACACTCGCCCTTACTCTCGGCCGTCCACATCTTCTGCCCGGTGAAGGTCGCAGAGCCGATGCTGGTTGGCCTGCTCGCCGACAGCACCAGCTGCTGCTGGAACCCCGTGGTCTGGCAATCCGCCAGCGCGAACTCCGCGCCGACGGCCAGAATCACGACGGCCGCGATGAGACAAAGAACGTGAGAGAAACGCATCTCGTACCCCCTTTTCTGCGGTGTGATCGTTCGAGCGCCACCGTGGCGTCAAACGACGAACAACCGATCCCCTCTTTCGAGAAGAGATCCTCTGTGCACCAGACGTATCCCTGGCGCAGACAAAAGACCTCTCTCGATTTCCTGCCACCTTCTCACACAATCCCCGAGTTTGCAAGCATCAGGGACTTTGTAGAAGCGGGGAGCGAGAGGAAGAGATCCTCGGCTCCCCGGAACGTGAAGTTGAATTGACTACAGGTGCGCGAGGTGCGCGGCGCATGCGTGCTGCAAAGCAACCCCAAGCGTCGTTTGCCCAGCCGTCATGGCCGCGTGTACGACACTCTCTGCGAAGCACTTTGCCTCGCGATCCCTCGCCTCTCGGTGCGCCGTCAGGACGTACCAAAGAGAGCCAGTAAACCGGTACCACCGCGGCCGGCGGTCCATGGGAATGTGGTAGTGATCCGCCGCAGCCCCGATGCACGGGAGACAGTCGACGTAGAACTTCCCGTCGATGGCACCCCTGCGGAGATTGAAGAGACTGCTCGGGTGCACCTTGCACCCGCAGCCGTTGCACGTCAGCACCGGCCGTCCCTGCTCGTTGCGGAGGATGG
>JAZDGG010000023.1:0-27041 GCA_043807225.1 bacterium
TGCTGGGCTCATTGTGCCGATTATCTCCCTGCACGCCAGCCGCGGCGAGCATGACCAATTCCAGAGCGCGCTGCAGAAGGGGTTTGATTTTATGGTCACAGTGAGCTTTCCGATCATCGCGGGCGTCTTTGTCCTCGCGCACCCGATCATGACCCTCATCGCCGGTGCGGCGTTCACGTCGTCCGGATCCATCCTCCGCGTTCTGATCTTTGCGGTAGGAACGATCTTTCTCGGTACTCTCTTCGGCTATACCGTCGTCGCCGTCAATCAGCAAAAGCGGATGATGAAATACTATCTCGGCGTCGCCATTTTCTCTCTCCTTGGCTATTTCCTCCTTATTCCGCACTACTCTGTCTGGGGAGCGGCCGGCATGACCGTGGCCACGGAACTCTCCATCACCATTTCGAGTTTTCTCGTTATTCGGAAGGCATCACACGCTTCCCTGTCGCTTCGCCAGACGGCCAAGGCACTCTGTGCGAGCATTGCCCTTGCTGCTGCCGTCTTTCCGCTTCGCCATCAGTCGCTCCTTCTCGGCGTTGCCGTGGGCATGATCTCCTATGCCGTTTTTCTCGCGGTGTTTGGCGGATTGCGCCGTGACCTGATTCGCGAGATGATCAGGAGGCAATGAAGCCCATCCTGATCCTCAAATTTCCTTACTCCTCGCGATTCGGCGGCGGAGAAAGCCACACACTCGAGGTGTGCTCAGAGATCCGCCGCCGCGGAGGAATGGTGTACTTTGCCGGCTCTTGTTCAGTGCTTCTGGCGGAGTTCCGTCGCCGCGGGTGGTTCGCGCTGCGCTGGTGGGCAGGTACAGAACCGGTGGCAAAGTGGGCGATTCTCCTTTTTCCGTTTACCGCTCCGTTCGCATTCTTCGGGCTCCTTGGTCTCTGCGGAGCGTATCGTTTTTTTCGCGGCGTCCGAACGCTCTACTGCCTTTCACTGACCGAGAAGGTCCTCCTCACTCCTTTCGCACGGCTCATGGGGATGCAAATCCTGTGGGGAGAACACGTCGAGGTGCATCGCTGGTTGACGCTGAATCCCTATCGCCTTTTCTATCGCTGGTGGAGCCGGTACGCGACCATCCTGGTTCTCTCGAACGTGATCCGCGACGAGCTCATTCGCATGCGCGTCCCCGAGCGGAGGATTGCCGTCGTGTACCACGGTGTCGACATTGGACCGTGCCCAGAAGTTCAACGGCAAATGTTCCACTGGACAAAACGTTTTACCATCGGCACCGTTGCACGACTTGAACCCGAAAAAGGCATTGCGTATCTCCTGAGAGCGTTTCAGCAACTTCTCACCGTCATTCCGCACGCTCGTCTCATCGTGGTGGGTGACGGATCAGAGCGGAGGAAGCTCGAATGGCTTGCCCGCCAGCTTGCGATTGAAAAACACGTCCAATGGGTCGGGTTTCAACGGAACATTCCCGAATGGGTGCGAACATTTGATTGCTTCGTGCTCCCGTCGGTCGGAAGGGAATCGTTCGGCATCGTCCTTCTCGAGGCGATGGCAGCCGGATGCCCGGTGGTCGCATCGAATCTCGGCGGCATACCGGAGATCGTCGTGAACAATTCGACAGGGATTCTCGTAGAACCCGGCGATGCGGAGCGATTGATGCAGGTGATGCTCTACCTCTACCGCCATCCGGATGTGGCACGAGATCTTGGTATCAACGGCCGGGGACGCGTCGAGGAGCGCTTTACCCTCAGCGCTTCACTTGATCGATTTCTCTCCTTCTTCCCATAATGGTCGTATGAACTTACGAAGGATTTTCCACCATCGCTGGATCGTCGCGCTGCTACTCATTCTCGGCGGCACTGCCCTTGGTGTTTTCGCGGGTTTTGGGGGGTCGTGGATTCTCCTTGCGGTCATTGCGGCGGGTGCACTCCTCCTCGTCCTGACGCAATCGCCGTTCGTTGGCCTGCTCGCTGTCACCTTCTTTCTTCCCCTTGAACGCATCGGATCATATGAATCCGCACTCGGCACCATACGTGCAAGTCAGGTTATCGCTCTCGTCCTTCTCGTCGTCTGGGGCGTGCGAACGCTTGCCCGACGCCAACCTGCTCGGCCAAACCCCCTCGTTTTCCCCTTGCTGCTGTTTAGCGTCGCTGGCATTCTCGGACTTACCCAGACACCAAACCTTCAACGATCGATCGCGATTCTCCTCCTGACACTCTTTACCATCCTTGTCAGCATCGCGATTCCACAGATACTCACGACGCGAAAACAGCTCGACCGTCTTGTGCTCGTCCTCCTCGTCAGCGCAACGCTTGTGGGAGTTTTTGGCCTTTTTCAATTTGTCGGTGACATTATTGGCCTCCCGACAACGATCACCGGCCTTCGTGATTTGTATACAAAGGAAGTGTTCGGGTTCCCGCGAATTCAGTCGACCGCGCTCGAGCCCCTGTATTTTGCGAACTACCTCCTGATCCCGCTCGGCATGCTTTTCGCATTCTTCCTTGCCGGAAAGGGATCCGTTCCTCGTTGGCTGACGTTTTTGCTTTTTGCGCTGCTGACCGCAAACCTCATTCTGACGGTTTCACGCGGCGCATACCTCGGTTTTGCTGGGCTTTTGCTTTGCATCATTCTTCTTGCACTTCGAGATTTCTTTCGCTTGCGGACGCTGCTGCCGCTTGGTATCGGTGCGGTGCTTGTGGTAATCGTCGTTCTCAGAGCGCTCAGTTTTAATGACGCAACCGGGTTGAATGTCGAAACATTCACCTCGCACATACAGAACGTCTTTTATGGAGCGTCCTACACAGAACGCATTGAGACGATTGAGACTGCGAAGCAGGCATTTTGGACTTCGCCGCTGGTTGGCATTGGATCGGGGAGCTTTGGCCCGTACACCGCCCCTTCTCCCGTTGAGCAGCCAAAAGACGGCTGGCGCATCGTCAACAACGAACCGCTCGAGCTGCTCGCAGAAACGGGGATACTCGGCCTCCTTGCCTTGGGGATCGCCTTCTCTACCCTCATCGCGCGATCGATCAAGGCACTCTGGCGCTGCCGTGCCGATGATCCGCTGCGCTACATCCTCCTTGGCCTTCTTGGTGCGCTGATCGGCGTCATCATCCAGTATCAAACCTTCTCCATCTTGTATATCATGCACATCTGGATATTGGTTGGCCTGCTCGTCGCCGCGCAGAATCTCGTCTTTCTCGGGGAACGACAATGATACTGCTTGCGCTCATAATTCTCGTTGCTTGCTTCGCTTTTCTCGCGTGGCGGAATTTTGTGTTCAGTGTTGCTATCCTTCTTTTTTTTCTGCCGCTCTACCAATGGCGGTTCTCCGTATTTGACATCCCGTTCACGGTGCTTGAAATGTTGCTCTGCGTGTGTATTCTCGTCTGGATCGCTGGGCGGCGGAAAAACGGCGGGCGACCTCTAGCGGAACTCCCCTGGCGTTGGGCGCTTCTCCTCTTCGCCATTTCCGCGACCATTGCGGTCTTTGTCTCGCCGGATCATGTGAGCGCACTTGGGTACCTCAAGGCGTACTTTTTCGAACCGATGCTGTTCTTTATCTTCCTCTGGGATACGGTGCGCAGCGAACGGCAGATCCGGCTCCTGCTCTACGCCCTCGGAGCGGCGGTGCTCGTCTACTCACTCGTGGCGTTTCTGCAGTATCTCGGCATTCTTCCCTCGCTGCAACCATGGATTACTGAAACGCCCAAGCGCGTGGTGAGCGTTTATGATTTTCCGAATGCACTTGCATTGTTCGTCACCCCGCTTCTTGGTCTCTTTGCAAGTTTTGCGCTGTTGCCCTCGTCTCTGCAACAAAGAAGAATGGCAGCGTGGTTTCCCTGGGGCGTTCTCGTTGTTGGATGTGCGGGTCTCGTCTTCGTCCTGTCACGTGGTGCGCTCATGGCCATCGTTGCTCTTGCCGTATTCTTCGGCATCATGAGTCGTTATCGCCGATGGGTTTTTCTCGCGCTCGCTCTTGCTTTCACATTCGTCCTTCTCTTTCACGGGACGCGGACGATTCTCTTCGGCATTGTTCGCGGAACGGACACCTCCACCGACGTTCGGTATGTTCTCTGGCAAGGGACGATCAATCTCCTGCGCGCTCGGCCAATCGTCGGTGCGGGGCTCGGCGGATTTCCCATCGTGTATGATCACTATCGTCTCATCAAGCACGTCGAGCTTTTGCAGTATCCACACAACATCATCCTCAATATGTGGGTAGAAATCGGTCTCGCGGGGCTTCTCCTGTTCTGCTGGTTGCTTGTTGATGCGTTCCGGCGCGGCATTACGCTTCTGCGAACCGCAACGCTTTCTCCGTTTGGTCGACAGTTAGTTGTCGGCACCCTTGCCGCGCTCATCGCGCTCATTGTCCACGGCATGGTAGACGTGCCTTACTTCAAGAATGATCTCGCAGTGGAATTTTGGTTTCTTCTCGCACTCATTCCGCTCGCCGGTCGGCTGCGCTCCGATCAGCACAGAGTCCTCGACCAACCGTTCGTCGGGGCATCACCACAAGAGAAAGCTGGACAAAAGTGAGTTTTTGGTGTATACTCATACTAACGAATGAGGGGCATCTGTGCCCTTTTTTCTGTACGATGAAAAAACGTCAATGAAGCAGAAAACGAAGCAATCTTTCCTTTTCTTTACCATCCTGCTGATTGCCATCGGCGTTCTTGTGTTTCCAGCGCAAGCGCAGCATCCGCCGGAGACGAAAGCAGGCACTATCACCAACGCTCGCGTTCTCTCTGTGTCGACGGAACGAACGGCGCCAGCGCGCAGCGGAACAATTGTCTCTGACATTCTCGCGCCGGCATTTTCGTTCAATGGCGTGCTTGCCGACTTTTCACAGAGTCTCGTGCTCTCTGACCGTCTTTCCCTCGATATTCGCGTTGAGCACAACGGTGTGTGGTCTGCATGGATACCCGTTCCTCCTCTTGATGGCGCTCCGTCGCGTTTGGCACTCTCCGCAGAACGAAGCGCAAGCGAGCCAGTCTTTTTTCAGCCGAGCGAGCGTTTTCAGTATCGTCTCTCGGGAGATATTGCACACATCACCGCATCGGTCTTCCGCGATATCAACTTCACCTATGTCGATAGCGCCACGCCGAACGCATCGCTCTCGTGGCTCGGGAGAATTCTCCAGCGGAATACTGCAGCGGCTGATGGCGCCGTGCCGATCATTTCTCGGAGTGCGTGGGGAGCAGACGAGAGCTATCGCTTTCCGCACGACGATGAACTCTGGCAGCCAACCTACGCCCCAGTGCAAAAGTTCATCATCCACCATACCGCGGGATCCAACGGCGGGAGCGACCCCGCAGCGGTCGTCCGCGGTATCTACTACTTTCATGCGGTGACGCTCGGCTGGGGGGACATCGGATACAATTACCTCGTCGATCCTTTGGGGAAAATCTACGAAGGTCGGTACGGAGGGGATGGGGTCATCGGCGGGCATACCTACAACGATCAGGAACGCACGGATTACAATCCCGGAACGATGGGCATCTCCTTTCTTGGCAACTACCAAACAGACATCTTTACCGACGCGGAGCGGGCGAGCGTGACCGCGCTCATTGCGGAAAAGGCGCAGCTCTTCAGCATTTCCCCGACGGGCACCAGCACCTTTCACGAACGTCAAGATCTTCCGAACATCATCGGACATCGCGATGTGGATGCAACCACCTGTCCAGGGGCGAACATTTACTCTCAGCTTGACAGCATCCGTGCCGCTGCGGGGGCACAGCTCGCGGTGCTCCCATCGCTTCCTGCCCCGCAATTCTCCGCGCAACTGGCGACGGCGTCACCGATTGAACTACCTCTTGAGGCCGGCAAAACCGCAACGGCGACAGTCCAGTTCACCAATACGAGCAACATCGCATGGCAATCGTACATTCCCGCGCGGTCGGTTACGCTTCGGCCTCTTGCTGTTCCGTCGCAACTCGCTTCTGACGGATGGTCGTCGCAGGACGCAGTCGGGAACGGCGACACGGCAAACGTTCTTGTTGGCACTCCCGCGTCATTCAGCATTCCCCTCCTCCCCGCGCAAGAACTTCTCACGACGACAGAAAGTTTTGCGCTTTTCGCGCCCGACAACACCGAACTTCCCGGTACGCGTTTTACGCTCAACGTTCAGGTGAGAAATCATGAGTATGCTGGCACCATCGACAGCGTTCCGATCAAGCCCGCGACATTTCTCAAATCGACGAAAACCGTAACGGTGTACGCAAAGAACCTCGGAACAAAAACGTGGAATCCGGGGGACGTCGTTCTTAACGTAACCGACATCGACGGAACGACGAGCCGCTACCGCACAACTGGATGGCCAAAGGAGAACGGAGCGTTTCCGCTCACAGCGACCGTCGCAGCAGGCGAGCAAGCGACGTTCATCGTAAAAATGAAAACGCCGGCAACACCCGGAACGTATGCGAATCTTTTTTCCCTCGAACGAGCTGACGGATCAGTCTTTGCGACCGAGGCGTTCAGAACGATCACCCGCGCGGACTCCATGTGGCAGGCACAGTTTGTTGCAAAAAAGTATCCAGTTGCCGTCAAGCGCGGCTGGAGCAACACCATGCTCGTGACTTTTAAGAACACTGGCACCGTGACCTGGACGCGCAAACTGACGCTCCGTGTCTATGACCGTGGTTTTCAGCCGAGCAGGTTCCTCGTTCTCCCCGCAGCAACAGGGAAAGGGACGCTCAAAGAGCAATCCGTCCGGCCGGGACAGACAGGAACGTTCCTCGTCAAGCTCAAATCGCCCTCAAAAACCGGCGTATACCACCAAGTACTTCGTCTGGAGGTTCCGGGTTCGACCGTGATCGTCCAGAATGGCATTGCTGACGTTTTTACACGCGTTGACCGGTAAACCCAAGCTGAAACGAAAATCCCGGTTCTTCATGAAACGGGATTTCCTTTTTGTTCTCGAAGCTGCAGAGATTACCTCTTGCGGCGTCGTGTGGTCTTTTTTGCCTTCTTTGCTTTCTTCGCAACTTTTCTTTTGCGTGCCATGTGTGTTATCACCTCCTTGCGTTCAATTTTCCTTTTTGTAATTCGACATTGAGAAAAAGTTTTCTCTGTGGATAAGTATAAAACACATTGCAATCAAACGCAATAAAGAAAATGTGCAGCACAAGAAAAGTTTTTTCTTTTTTCCCCGCTTCGGAAGGCATGATGACGAAGTGAGCGGTCGATCTATCTCTGGTAAGACGATCTCGTGTTTCTGTGATCTCGTCTGCGCTGCTTGACCATCGTTCGGAGGTTTGCTAGGGTCTTGCTGTCTGAAGTTTGATGATCCGCAACGTCCTGTTACAAGGAGGAGTGCATGTCCTTCGTCCATGTCCAAATTGACGGCTTGTCGACCGAAGTCAGTGCCGTCGAGCGTGCGATGATCCGCGGTGACATCGAGGGCTTCTTTGCGGGCGAGTTGTTTCCGCTTCCTGTTGGCTGTACAGTTGTTATGTCGCATGACCCCTCGCTCCTCAATTTCCCTTTCTCGACCCTGACGGTCATCGTCACCCTGACGAGGGGGATTGGCGTCGAGATCATGACAATCGCCAAGGGCATCAGTCGGGCGATCAGGCGGAGAGTCCCGAGATGCAGTATCCGCCACTGCTTCGTTTGTGTTGAGACGGATGATGTGGTCTGGAGTCACTCCGTGGAGGCCATGGAGGAGACCGAAACCACCGCTGGCTCTTCAGACGGCTGACATCTTCCGTTTTCCACAAACAGCTCCAAACAAGCGCACGACCTTCCTCAGGTACGGCGCTTTTTCTTTTTCCATATTCTCCGGTGGACCCGAGCGGATTTTCCGCCAAAGGCGGATCCGCTGTTTTCTTATATGTTCTTGTGGCGGAGAACCGCCGACTCTCCTATTATCTGGTGGACCGTGGGAGATTCGAACTCCCGACCTCCGCATTGTCCCGATCACCCGTGGTGGACCCGAGCGGATTTGAACCGCTGACCTCCGCATTGCAAATGCGATGCTCTACCAGCTGAGCTACGGGCCCACCACGGGTGATCGAGGATCCTCGATACTTTGCGCGCGAATGAGCTTCTCAATTGCAGCGCGTTTTTTCCATGACTTCATTTGTTTCTCACGCTTCAAAGCGTCAGATCGTGACTGAAAACATTCTGTGTACACAATCTTCCATGGTTTGTAAAGACGTGTTGATATTACCCCGCCACTATTATGTTGAGCTAAGCGCTTGTTAGCGTCTTCTGCGCTGCCAATATAATATCTTCTACTTCGTATCGATTGTAAAATGTATACAGAATACATACGAGCGCAAAGTATCGGGACAAATGCGATGCTCTACCAGCTGAGCTACGGGCCCATACAATTTTGGTGGAGACGAGGGAACTCAAACCCTATCCTCTTCTATACCCCTCCTTCGCTCCGCTCCGGAGGGCAGGCATGGAAGCGAACAACTGTGGTGGAGATAGAGGGATTCCCCGCCAGAGGCGGGTCCGCCGTACCTATCGTGTTTTTTTGATGTGGCGGAGAACCCTCGACCTCCCCGCACCGCTGCTGGTGCGGGGCATCAGTCGATTTGTCTCTGGTGGACCTGAGGGGACTCGAACCCCTTACCTCTTCCATGCCATGGAAGCGCTCTACCAGATGAGCTACAGGCCCAGCAAGCACAGACGGGCAGGTCTACCAAGTGAGCTACATCCCCAATTGAGACTAATCGACTGCTCTAACCTTGGTCAATGGCCAATCCGCCTCTGGCGGAAGCTGCCCCGCCATTCGGCGGGGTCCGGTCTCGACCCGTCTAACGGGTCTACGCCGGAAGCTATATCCCCCTAACAATGCTCCGAGAAAAACTACAATCCTCCAAACATTGGGCTGAAAAATGTGCGCAGAAGTGACTGCAGCATGCCCGTCGCATACATAAAACCGAGGATAATCGTTACGATACCAAGGAGTTTGTAAAAGGTCCTGCTGCCGCCTTCGGTGCCAAGGTGCTGCTCAAACCATGCAATGCGGCCAAAGTTGGCGAGAAAGGCATTCGCCTTCCAAGCGAGGAAATAGCCAATGACGACGAGGAGAAGCCCAAAGAATATTTGTCCGATCACGAAAGAATAGTAAGGTGTTTGTTTGTAGCCATGACGGGTCACACTGAGAACGCCACGTGTTCCTGGGAGTGGTGGGCGCGGAAGGATTCGGACCCTCGACCTCCTGCGTGTAAAGCAGGCGCTCTAACCGACTGAGCTACACGCCCATACATTGGAAAAGCGAAGTATCAATGTTGGCGCTCTCTCCTGGGCTTCGCGCCGCTGGCAGCGGATCGCTCAGCCCGTTTCGCGGCTCGCGAGCAAGGCAGCTTGCTCGCTTTCCGCCGCTCAACCCAGCTGAGCTATGACCCCCCCGATATCCGAAAGCGAAAAGAAAATACGCAAGCGAATTGTGGCATTCGTACACGCCAAAGTCAAGCCCGACGTCTTAACAATAAGCTTGCATTGACTGATAAACTGCGATTATGGTATCTTTCGTCTACTTGAGAGACTAAGGACATTCAACAAATGCTCCGATTTCCAAAAATTATTATCAGTTTGCTCCTCCTCTCATTCCTCACCGGAAGTTTTTGTTTTTCTTGCGCGGCGAATGCACAGGAACTTGCTCACTCGGATGCAGCCGTCATCAATGCCGATAGCCACTGTCACTTCGCTTCCCAAGAAACCACTTCAACCTCGGCGGCGACATTCCGTGCGAGCACGGCGTCCGCACAGTGCTTGATGACCATGACGCAAACAGCGTGGAGACGGGCCGACCAGCAGAAGACCGTTTCTTTTCTTGAACGATTCACTGAGCCAGCCGCCACAATCGTCCCCATTCAGGATTCCTTTCTCGAACAATCGCACGCAGACGCGTTATCACCGACCACTCCTTTCCCTCCACCGGCGCAGAAGAGCATCGAGGCCATCGTCAAACTCGAATAGTTTCACTCGGAGAGCTTTCGAAGACGAAAGTGTTGTTTTTATCATTCACTCATCCCATGAAATACTTCACTCTCTCCATTCAGGGAATGCACTGCCGCTCCTGCGAGCTCACCCTTGAGGACCATCTTCGAGGAGTCCAGGGAGTCAAGAGCGTCCGCGTGCAACAGAAAAACAACTGTGCGGCCATCGGCTACACAGCGGATCAACCCGACCATGAGGCGCTTGAACGTGCCGTCACCAATGCTGGGTACCGCGTCGGCGAGCCGCAACAGGAACCGTGGCTGACGAGAAATGCCCGTGACTACCGCGATCTTGGCCTCGGCGCGCTTGCGCTTCTTGCGCTGTATTTTCTCGCACGCGGATCCGGACTTCTCAAGCTCTCCATTGCCTCGAGCGCCATGTCGCTCCCGTTCGCGGTGGTCATCGGTCTCGTCGCAGGTGTTTCCACCTGCATGGCGATGGTCGGCGGACTCATCCTCGGTCTTAGCACGAGACACAACGAACAGCATCCGGAGGCAACCCCATGGCAGAAATTCCGTCCGCACCTCTTTCTGAATGCCGGGCGGGTTTCTGGCTATGCCGTGCTCGGCGGACTTCTCGGTGCGATTGGAGGTTTTTTGCGGCTCTCAAACGTCATGCTCGCACTTCTCACGCTTGCCGTCGGGATCGTCATGATTCTGCTTGGAACGAAACTCACTGGCATCTCCCCGCGGCTCAGCAAAACCTCCATCACCCTTCCATCATCCATCGGACGGTTCCTTGGACTCTCCCGCCATAACAAGGAATACAGCCATAAAGCAGCTTTCATCACGGGCGCACTCACCTTCTTCCTCCCCTGCGGATTCACGCAGGCGATGCAGCTGTATGCAATCGGAACGGGCAGCTTTACCCGCGGTGCGCTTGCGATGGGGCTCTTTGCTGTTGGAACCGCACCGGCGCTTCTGAGTATTGGCGGCCTGACCTCCGTTCTTAAAGGATCGAGAGCGAAGAAGTTCTCGATGGCAGCCGGCATCGCCGTTCTCGTCTTCGGGATTCTCAACATCCGGAATGGTCTTACGCTTACAGGGATTTCCTCGCACGGAGCAACGGCAAAAAGCCAAGCAACAGCGAGCGATGCGATAACCTATAACGTCCAAACAGTCAGAATGGACCAACTTGCTGGCGGGTATTCCCCAAATGCGTTCACGGTGCAGAAAGGCGTTCCGGTGAAATGGATCATCACGTCAAAAACCACGTACAGCTGTGCCTCAACCATCGTGATGCCGACATTGAATATCACGAAGGATCTCCGTCTTGGTGAAAATGAGATTGACTTTACGCCGACGGAAATCGGAAAAATCAACTTTTCCTGTTCGATGGGCATGTATCGGGGAACGTTCACCGTCGTGGATCGTCTGACCGTGAAGCAGGATCCTTCAGAGAAAGCCGCAAGCATCTTGCCGCCAACAGCCGCTCTCAGACCATCATGATTATTCAGGAATCGCCACAGTCATGAAAACAGCACAACCCAACAGCCGCATTGCCATGGGTCAGCAGAACAAGAGAACACAGTTCCTTCTCGAAGGAATGCACTGTACGTCGTGCGCTGGGCTCATCGAGCGGAGCGTGAAAAAACTCCCCGGTGTTCAGGAAGCGCACGTGAACTTTGCCTCAGAAAAAGCGCTTGTCGTCTACGATGTCGCACAACTCACTGACGCGAAAATCATTGCGCGCGTGAAGAAAGCTGGGTACGAAGCGACCGTTGCTGGAGAGTCCACCCCCGAAGAAGAGTACGCTCGCCGGCAGCGGGAAATTGGCGGCTACCGAAAGAAGTTCATCGCTGGGGTCATCTTGAGTCTGCCGATGCTGTACTTTATGCTCTTTGACTTCTTCCCATGGATGCCGTTCCGCACCGTACTCCTGCCGCTTGTCGGGCTGCTCTCGTTCATCCTCACAACGCCAGTGCAATTCATCCTCGGCGCGGGATTCTACAAAGGGATGTGGTCGAGCATCAGCATGAGAACGTTCAATATGGACTCGCTCATCGCCATCGGAACATCCACTGCGTACGTCTACAGCATCGTGAACTTCGCGGTCTCCATTACCGCGAATCATTCACTCGTCGGGTTGAATGGCACAAAAATTCCTGAACTGTACTTTGAGACCGCCGCGTTCCTCATCACGTTCGTGACACTTGGGAAGTGGTTGGAGAGCAAAGCAAAAGGCCGGACATCCGAGGCGATCAAGAAGCTCATGGGATTGCAGCCAAAGACCGCCCGCGTGCTTCGCGAGAACAAGATGTTCGACATTCCGATCGGCGACGTTGTTGAAGGTGATACGGTGATCGTCCGACCCGGGGAAAAGATTCCAGTTGACGGCGTTGTGCTTTCGGGGAACTCCTCAGTGGATGAATCCATGCTCACCGGCGAGAGTATTCCGGTGGAGAAGCAAGCTGGCGCGACGGTCATCGGTGCCACAGTGAACAAGAACGGGAGCTTCAACGTTCGCGCAACAAAGGTCGGCGGTGCCACCGTGCTCGCGCAGATCATCCGGCTAGTTGAAGATGCGCAGGGTTCCCGCGCGCCGATTCAGGGGTTTGCCGACCGCATCTCGGCAAAGTTCGTCCCGGCAGTGATTGCGATAGCCATCCTCACCTTTCTCATCTGGTTCTTCGTGCTTGGCGGAACGCTCACGTTTGCGCTCATGGCATTTACCGCGGTCATCGTCATCGCCTGTCCATGCGCACTCGGGCTTGCCACCCCAACGGCCATCATGGTTGCGACCGGCCGCGGCGCTGAGCAAGGGATTCTCATCAAAGGCGGCGAACCGCTCGAGGCCGCATGCACAATAACCACCATCGTCTTTGATAAAACCGGAACGATCACCAACGGTGAACCGGAAGTAACCGACATTCTCGGCATCGGACAATCCAGTGAAAGGGAAGTCCTTCAAATTGCCGCGGCGCTTGAAGCAAAGTCCGAGCATTCGCTTGCCGAGGCAATCTGCCGGTACGCAAGAGAGAAGTCCGTTGACTCCCTTGATATCGATGGGTTTCTAGCGATTCCGGGCCACGGCGTTGAAGGAAAAGTGGGCGGCGTCCGGTACGGATTTGGCAACCGTGCGCTCGTTGCTGACATGTTCTCACTCGGTCCACAGTCGATTGAACAGACAATGCAGAAGTTGGAAGAATCCGGCAAGACGGCGATGATTCTCGCATCTGAATCAAACATCCTCGGCGTTATCGCTGTCGCGGATACCGTGAAAGAAACGTCGGCGCACGCCATCCGCGCGCTCCAGCAGATGGGACTCACTGTCTACATGCTCACCGGCGACAACGAGCGGACTGCGAAAGCAATCGCACAACAGATTGGCATCGCCAATGTACTTGCAAACGTTCGGCCAGACCAGAAGGCACAGGAGATAAAAAAAATCCAAGCGGCGGGTTCCAAAGTCGCCATGGTCGGCGATGGCATCAACGACGCACCGGCGCTTGCTCAGGCAGATCTTGGTATTGCCATGGGGTCCGGAACAGACGTTGCCATGGAAACCGGCGGCATTGTGCTGATGAAGAGCGACCTTCGCGACGTCGCCACCGCGATTGCACTCAGCCGAGCAACCATCGGCAAAGTCCGGCAAAACCTCTTCTTCTCGCTGTTCTACAATGCGCTCGGGATTCCGATAGCCGCGCGCGTGTTTGCATTCGCCGGCCTCGTTCTCAAACCAGAGCTCGCCGGGCTTGCAATGGCATTCAGCTCAGTCTCCGTTGTCCTCAACTCCCTCCTCCTCCGTGCATTCCAGCCGAACCGAAGAAATCTTCTCTCTACGGCAGCGCCGGTCGTGATGACCATCCTTCTTGCCGCAGTCTTCCTCTTGTTCGCAAGGATCAGCAGCGCGAAGATGTAGAATTGCGGTCGCTCAACACAAACACTCCGCCCGGATTCTCCATCTGGGCAGGATGTGTTCTCTCTGAATTTCGCTCTTTTTCCGAATGGTGCGGACGGAGGGACTTGAACCCTCACGCTCTTGCGAGCCCAGGCCCTCAACCTGGTGTGTATACCGATTCCACCACGTCCGCGAGCGTCCGACGACTACTTCTTTTTTTCGACGGCTTTTTCTTTCAGTTTGCGCGCCTTGGGCAAGCGAAGATGATAGAGTTTTGCCCGCCGAACTTTTGCAATGCGCACGACGTCGATCGAGACTATTGATGGCATAATGAGCGGGAAGATGCGCTCGACGCCAACGCCGCCAGAAACTTTTCGGACGGTTATGGTCGCATGTTCCTTCTTGCTCCCGTGACGCGCAATAACCATGCCCTCAAAAACCTGGATACGTTCCTTCTCCCCTTCAACGATCTTCTGCGCAACACGAACAACAGATCCCGGGCGGATGGCGCTGTAGTCCTTTTGTTGCGGCTTCTCCTCCACTTTTACTGTGGCCGGTACTTTCGGCGCTTCTTTCGTATCTTCCATATGTGAGATTTTTAGTATGATAAATGCGGCCTCTGCGCTTCTGCAGGGTACAAAAACTTCTTCTGGATGTCAATCAAGCGGTTTGTTTGCGCGGGTCGACCTCTCAAAACCCGCGAGGATGGCTTTGAGATCCTTCGGAAGGTCAGCATGAAATTCCTGCCACCCACCGTCGAGATCGGTGAATCCAAGAACCGACGCATGGAGGAACGGCCGACAAAGCTCTGCCGCCGGATGCAGCCGCGGGATGCGATAGAGCGGATCACCGAGAACCGGATGCCCGATGCCAAAAAGATGCGCGCGGATTTGATGTGTTCTGCCCGTCGCAATCTCCACTTCGAGGAGTGTGGCGTTGGGGAAGCGGCGGAGGACAGTGTAGCGGGTGAGCGCTTCCTTCCCTTCCCCGCCGATGGGCCGGGCGGCCATGCGGCCATGCTTGCGGCGCGACCGTGCGATTGGAAAGCGTATCTCCCCCTCATCCGCTTGTACCGAACCAGTAACGAGCGCGGTGTAGATTTTTTTCACTTTGCGTTCACGAAATGCCGTTCGGAGGAACTCGTACGCAGAGGGCGTTTTCGCAACCACAAGGAGTCCAGACACGTCCCGATCAAGCCGATGAACGATCCCCGGCCGGTCCTCCTCTCCAATCGCACCACTATCCGGCACATGATCCCGGAGCCAATCCACAAGCGTCGTTTCTGTGCTCGTTGGCGTCGGATGAACGAGCAGACCGGAGGGTTTTTCTACGATAAGATAGTCGTTTGTCTCGGCAATAATACGTGGAATGAGTGTAAGATGCTTGAGTTGTTTTACCGGAGAACGGGCGACAATATGCTGCCCCAGCTTTATCATCTGGTGTGCGATGGGCGGTTTTCCATCAACCTCAATTTCCCCGTCGCGGATCATCCGCTGAACGCGCGAACGACTGAGTGCAAGTTTTTCCGCACAGTATCGGTCGAACCGCTGGCCTTCGACGTTCTCTTCGACAATCCATTCCTTCGGCGGAACAGTCATATGGTGCGGAGATACATGCGAACAAATGTCCGCGCCTGCATCTTCGTCCGCACGCGACCGGAAAGCTGCTCTTCCCGAAGTGCACGCAAAATCTCACCGACCCGCGCCCCCTCTTCAAGAGGGAATTCGCGAAGAAGATCACTCCCGGTGAGGATCGGACGCGGCGGTTTCACGAGTCCGTCCGACGTGCCGAAAAGCGAGCGAAGACGTCGTTGTGTCGCACGAAATCCCTCCAACGCCGGTTTTTTTGACGAATGGAGTGATGCGGATTGATCCGCCCACACGCATTCAAGCAGTTTCCGTCCTCGTTCGCCGGAAAAATAGTGTGCGAGCGTCGACGCGCGAAAGACGCGTACATCGTTGATGGTCACGATGAGATGATGACGGATGAGCCACACCATATCGTCCGTTTCCACCAGTCCGTTATAACTGGAAAGCCGTAGCCGTTCCGCAATCGTTCTCGCCTTCTCCGCGCTTTTTGTTGCATGCCCCCAGAAGTGAACAGCCGAGCGTCCATGTTCGCGAACAACGCGTCGCGTCTCACCCTTTCCAATATCATGAAGGAGAACAGAAAAAATAACGCTCGGGGTCGGCGATTCATGAAATATCCTCCGGAACGCTGTGCCAGAAAGATTCGCAAGTGCGCGGCGGGTGTGCGCAAACGCGTCGCCTTCGCTGTGAAAACGTTCTGGCTGTTTGCATCCACGGAGGGCGGCGACTTCAGGCAGAAGAATGCGAAAAACATCGAAACGATTACAAGCATCAAACGCGCGGAGTGGATGCACGGCGAACGTGCGCACGAGCTGTTCTGCTATCACCTCCCGTGGAACGATGAATCGGTTGTTCCGCCGGTCATTGATGTGCTTCATGAGCTTCCGTGCAGCTGTTGCCGTCCGAGGATCAATGGAAAAGCCGAGTGTGACTGAAAAACGAACCAAGCGAAGGAGACGAGAATAATCCTCGCAAAAACGCTCAATCGGGTCGCCGACCATACGGAGGATACGGCGCTGAAGATCACGACGTCCATGAAATGGATCCACCACCTCTCCGCTCGGCCACGCAACCGCGATGGCATTTACAGTGCAGTCCCGCCGCGACAGGTCATCCTCAATGGGGAGGCGATGGTCGGGGGAGAAGGAAAAATCCCGATACCCGCCGGTTCTCTTTCCTTGTTCCGTGCGAGGGATTGCAATATCAACGTGGAAGTCTCCACGCTTTGGCGTGACACGAAGAATACCGAACCGCGCACCGATCTCATGCACGGATCCCAGTGGTTTCGCAATCGTCCGCATCGTGCGGAGTGGAATGCCGGTCACGACCACATCAATATCCGTGACCGTCTTCTGGAGCAAAAGGTCACGAACGGTTCCGCCGACAAGATAGAGCTTGCCTTTTGAGCAACGCCGAGAAAGTCGTGTGAGGAACGTCCGTTGTGCGCTCGTAAGATGCTTGTGTTGGGGAAAGGTGGTCATTGCCGTCATTCTACGTTGGTGGAGCAAAATTGGAAACCGGGTTGCATTGTCCAGCTGCATTCCTTATACTTTCGTCGCATAAGAAGAAGTTACTTGAAAGGATCGTTCTGTGCTTGGGTGGGCGGTTAGCTCAGTTGGCTAGAGCGCCACATTGACATTGTGGAGGTCAGAGGTTCAAGCCCTCTACCGCCCACCCAAGCACAGAAAAACAAAAGGTCACAGAGCTTGTCCCGAACTTGTTTCGGGATTCGACTCCTGTCGCGCCCACCATGAGAATATGTTTCAGAGCTCAGTTGGGTCGAGCGGCGAAAAGCGAGCAAACTGCTTTGCTCGCGAGCCGCGAGACGGGCTGAGCGATCCGCAGTAAGCGGCGCGAAGCCCGGGATAGAGCGCCGCATTGATCCCGCCGTATGGCGGGATGGAGGTCAGAGGTTCGAATCCTCTCGAACCTGCCAAGAAAACTTAGTATCGGAGGCGACCCACATACCTCGATTCTTCATAATTGGTATTCCAGGTTCGACCCGGCTATTCGTACCACATGAGGTCGTTGAGAAATCTAGCCAATAATGAATAACCCGAAATGGGAATTTATTAATAACGAAATAATTACTTGGTCAATCCAGGGTAGTTTTAGTCGCGGCAAGCCGATATATATAAGACATTTTACAGAACAAATAAAAAATAATTTTAAATACAAGGCGCGACAAGTTCTAAGGAACTTTTCTTTGAAATATCAAAACCAAGTGAATAGCAAGAAACACACCGTAAATATCACGGAGCTGAAGGAATTATTATCGCAAGGATCTGGCAAAATATTGGTTAATGGAGTAATCGGATTTGGCAGGACACAAAAATTGCTGAATTTGTATCTTAAATACTTATGGGTACTAGGGCAAATACCTGAACCACCACATTGTCCCTTCGATTCCATTGTTATTCACGAACTCGAATCAAATAAGGTATGGACCGATCCGCAATTTAATGAAAAAGATTATTGGGAGTTAGTTGAAAAAGCAGGTATCAAAGCTAAGGAAAAGAATTTATCAATTGCTAGTTGGGAACTTGGTTTTTGGAATAAGAAGAATGCTCAAATCTGATTGGGTAATTACGTCATCGATATTAGACGTCAAAAATACAATCGTGCCTAAAACGTCGATTTTATAGGTGTAAATATAAACCCCTTATATTAATTATATGAAGGTAAATATCAGAAAAATTCTTCAGTTTTACGACGATCCACAAGAAAAGGGCCATGCCTCAGGGATTACTGGTTTAATAGGAGAGGAACTTTGTGCAGCTGCTTTCTGCCATTATATTAATTCACAAAAGAAAAAAATTAGATTCATTAATGGGACTGTTAGTTTAGGGAAACAAAAGGGTAAGCGCCTTGACAAATGGATTTCGATTGGAGAAAAAAACAAAACATTGTATCAGTGTGAAATAAAAAACTGGGCTGCGAATGCAATTGGTGGTAAGCACTTAGCTGTCGATTCGAAGCAGACAGATATAATGAAAGTAACCAAAATTAACTGGAAAAGACAATCCAAAGTAGTATTTGTTAAAGATAAATTTCCAAACGAACTTTCAAAAGTTATTTTACCAATGCTTCCACCTAAGAATATTGAATATAGCAACGTCGAACCGTTATTGATTTACTGGATGCCCATAAATAATAAAGGTGCCATGAAGCCCTATTTTAAGGTTCCAGTATCAGTTTTTCGAAACTTATCAAATAAAACAAGTTTCAAGTTTCTAAACATTTTTTCAGTGTCATTGTACTTCCGAAATTTACTAAAGACAGAACGGCGGGGATGTGTAGACCTCGAGTTGCCAATTACAGAGAAAAGGATGGAAATTTTGCGGGAGATATTTTCAAAAAAGTATGTCTAAAATTATTTGATTTCTTAATAAACATATTATATTCAAACAATCAATTCATCCTACGGTCGGTTCAAGTATTGAGCTGCCCCAAAAAAAATGGCTAGATTGGCGTTTGTTGCTGGCTGTTTTGCTACTGCTTTTTGGCTATCCGGCATTTACTATCTGGCAGTTAATACCCTTTTATGCTGACCCTTGGGCGGTCATTGATATCGTTTTAGCAATCTTTGGTGTAATTGTCGGCTTCCAATTACTCAATCGAAGCCCTTTTGCTTCACGCAACACCAGACTGTTTATTGTAATGAATGTTCTCCTGGCTATAACGTCCTATACATCGTTTCACGTCTTTGGTGACGGTTGGGAGAATATTGATGATGTTTGGCCTTCACTGTTGAGAATAGCGCTTCTGTGTTTTTTTGTATTTCATCCAAAACGGGGTCGAGTACTATTTTCCGATACTCCATTACCAAAAAAGAATCCCTGGCACTTACTTTGTCGTTACTTTGTCGGAAATTTTATTGGGCAGATCTTTATGTATGGCTCGATAACGTTGTTGATTGTTGCCATTATAACGACACCTGAATTCTCGCCAACGGATGAAGGTTCGAAAGGGGACTCAGCTCAAGAAAAGGTGGCTATAGCATGGCTCGAGGGGCATCCGAATACCCTTAAACAACAAATGGGCTCATCTACGGGTGTACGGCCTTCTTTGGGTAGTGCCTCTCCAGTTACGACTTCTCTTGATGCAAAAATGATATATGACCAGAAATCGTCTGCGGTCGTCGTTGTTTTCACTAATAGGGGGCACGGAACCGGCTTTTTTTTGACTGCTGATGGCGTGATAGCCACAAGTCGACATATTTTGGTAGGGGCCACTGATGCCGTGATTATGGTGAAGTCGGGGAACTACTTTCCGATTGATTCAATTCTTTCCTGTGATAGCGAAAAGGATTATTGCCTAATCAAAATCGATGTAGAAGATGCCCCCTTCCTTGCACTCGGTGATTCATCAGCTGTTGTGGTCGGCGATCCGATTGTTCTTATTGGTCACCCTTATGGCAATTTCTTTTCAGTGAGTAATGGACTGATTAGCAGGATTCATGAATATGAGAAAGCAGGAACATTCTTTCAAATTACCGCTCAGGCCTCACCGGGTAGTAGCGGTGGACCGGTTTTAAACACATACGGTCAAGTCGTGGGGATATTAAATTCCGTCCTTAACCAAAAAGACGCTCAGAATTTGAATTTTGCTACAGATGTATCATCATTACGGAATGCAATAAATCCTTAACGGCAAATGATTAATAAAAAGAATTACTAGTCCCATTTATGATCAAGTCGTAACGCCCCTGACCCACATGCCTCAAAACACGCTCTAGGAAAATCCTCAAAAGCCCCTTATAATGCTCATGGAATCTTGGTACTGAACAGAAGTGGCCTGCCACTTGACTCGCTCTGCTCACTCGCGGTCTGCGACCAGAAACATCAATCCAAACAAGCGGCCCATTCAGGCCGCTTGTTGTGATTCTCTTCATGAGAGTGCTACCAGCTGAGTGATGCCCCTTTCTTGATTATCCTGAGCGCCTTTGATAGAGTTGCCGTCCGTCCATTGCCGTTGGTGATAATAAGGGTTGGTTCGCCCGCTTTGAGTTTGTTCGTCGCAAAGGTGATCGTGAGCGTGCTCCCTTTCAGCCGAACAGTTTTCGCCTTCACGCCATCGAGCGTTGCAGTCGGTTTGCCGGTAAAGTTCTTGCCGGTGACCGTTATCACCAACGTGGATGTGGTGAGTGATTTTTTCGCAACCTTCGTAATCCTTGGTACGGTTTTTGCGACTCCCGTGATTGAGAATCGGGTGAGGTGCGTTGTGGTCAACGTTGCGGAATTGTCCTTGGTATCAACAATGCCGGGCGCATCCTCCCAAACCTTCGTGTCGGGATCAAAGTATTTTGTTCCGAGCGACTTTTCCCGCAGCCCTTTGTCGCCAAGCGCGTTCTGGTCATAGGGAAGAGAAATCGTCGCAGGCGCATTGAGTTGTTTGACTTCGTAGCCGTCGCTATCCGTCGCCTTCACTTCGTACGAAAGCCCCGCGGCAATGTCACTCGTTGTCGGATCGAGATTTACGACTGGCGAGAGGGTGAGGGAAACCGTTCCCGACACATCAAGCGCGCGGCTCGGCACGGAAACACTCGTTCCATCCGGCAAGCTCACGCTTGCGGGATCTGTTGCATCGAACGAGCTCGTTACCGGGCCGTACACATTCTTCCCGGTGTCCGTGAGGGTGAGATTCTTTGTATTGCCGCCAGTCTTTGGTTTGACGCTCGTGAAGCCACTCGCGAGTAGCGTGGTTTTCGAGAAATCCGTTGCCGCGAGCGTCCACGTTTCGCCACTTGTGACATGGAGCGTAAACTTTCCGTCTTTTGACACGGCTGCTGACGTCTGCGCGCCATCTTGCGACCAGGCGGTCACCGATCCCCCACCTTCCGCTTTTGATTTCAACTTCACTGTCCCGGAAATTGTCGCGTTCGTTTTCTTGAACACCAGATTCGCCGTTATCGTTTTTCCGCCAGAAATCGTCACGGATTTTCCATCCGGCTGGAGTTCATCCGACCCGACCGATGGCGTGTCACCGGCAGTAACGAGGTACGTTCCGTCCGGCACAACGGCGCTGTACACACCAGACTCATTCGTTTCCGCAGAGACCGTCACGACTTTGTTTGCATTCAGATCTGAATTATTTTCTAACTTCGGACGATTATCAATCGTCACCTGCGCCTGTTTCACAACAGCCCCATCCGCGTCCGTAACAGTACCAGTGATGGTGTTCGTCCCTTTCAGCACCGTGAGATTCTTTGTGACGGACTTCCCTGCTTTGACCGTCACCACATCTTCACCGATCGGACGATCGAGAAGGTCGCCGGTTTCCTCCGGGTTGGCAATGTCGTAGTTGACGTACCAAGTACCGGCGGACACATCCAATGAATACGTCCCATTCGCTGCAACGGGTGTCGAGGCAAAATTTCCCTCTGTATCAAGTGCAAAGACGGTGATTGCTGAGTCCTCATTCGTCACAGCGGCCCCGCCAACGGTCAACGTCCCGGTGACGGTCGCATCATACGGTTTCACGGTAATATCCTTGGTGGTTGTTTCCCCTTTCACTTTCACCGTTGTTTCACGACTACCGGTATACCCAGAACCCGCGTCGGCCAGTACGCCGAGAATGAGCGAGTTGTTGGAAAGTTCAGATGAGGAATATGCAATAGAGAATCCGCCGTCAATCACCGGAGCAGAAACGCGCGTTGCATTGTTTGCGGTGCGGAGGTAGGCCATTCCGACAAAGCCGGTCACCGCAGCTCCCTTTGAATCGAGAATCTTTCCACCCACCGTGCGGTCAATTGTTTTCATCGTGATGGCAAGCCCGGTGACCGTCTGGTTATTCGTCACCGTCGCCGTCGCGGGAGCAACTTGCCGAAAGCGCGGATTCACGCCCCCGTTCGTATTGAGGCCAATTGTCCACGAGCCCGCACCGACCGTGAGATCAAAATTCCCGCTTGAATCCGTATCCGCCGTCGGGCGATTGCAGCCCGTTGAACTGAACGCCATGAGCTGAAGGTTGGTGATCTCCTTTCCATTCTGGTCGAGTACGCGTCCCTTGAGGTGTGCGCCGTCAACTTCCGCTTGCACCGTTCCGAGATTCACTGCACCACCGTCGGTCATCACAAACGTCGTCTTTTCTGGATCAAAGGATTTTCCCGTCAGATCGTTGTGGTACGCACACATCCGGTAGATGCCCGGCGTCAACTGGATGTTCAAACTGGAATCCGCCGATGCCACCTTCCGTACCGTTCCAATACCGTCCGTGCGGCGAACGTCAATATCCGCGACAAAGTTGCTTGTGGTGAGTTTGTTGCCGTCGCTGTTTAGCAGAATGACCTTGAGACTGCCTGTTGCACGCGTCACGGTGAAGTTATTCGTTGACGTTTCTGCCGTCGCCGTCGAAGCAAAATCCACCTGGATTGGCGCCGCCTCCATGATCCAGTCGATGTTCTGATCGCCGAGGTTTGCGACAGCATTCACAAACCACGTTCCGCCCTGGACGTAGAGTGTATATGCTCCGGTACCGTCCGTGTGCGCACTCACCTTGCCAGTGCCGTTGTTTCCAGCCGGGTACGCATCAACGTCCGCGTTTGTCACCGGCTTGCCGTCGTCGTAGGAAACTGTGCCGGTCAGCACCTTTTGTGCAGAGACAAGCGTGAACGTCACGGTACGAGTCGCATCGCCGGATTGGTACACGAAGGTCATCGGGCAGTTCGTCGGTTTGTTGTATCCCGTCGGTGGCTGTACTTCGAGCGACCAGTTGTCGCCGACGGTGAGCGGCTGCGAGAACGAAAAATTCCCGCTCGTGTCGGTCTCCATCGAGTAACTGATTGAACCATCCGAAAGATGGAGTTCCACGTGAACATTCGCTGCCGACGAACCGTCGGGGTAGAGTACTTGGCCGCTGACGACCGCGGTCCCGGCGGTTGCCGGAGCGGAATGGGTGAGGAGCACGACGATGGCGATGACGGCGACAAAAAAAGCGCCGACAAGCCAGCCGCGAGAGAATGGAAGGTTCTTCATAGGAATGTGATTTAGTTTGTCTTTACCAGGTAGTGTAGAAAAAAGAAGCGATTTTGTCCACTTTCTCCATAAGATAGAAAATCCTCGATCATGTAATAAATATAAGCCGGGCGCGGCCGTCTCCCCGTCCTCCTTTTTCTTGTGCGCTTTTTGGCACTCTAGCGACTTCTGCTCTTCTCCGGTATACTCAAAGCAACATCAAATAATTAACTTCAGAACCCATGAAGAAACTCCTCATCCTCCTTGCGGTCTGCGGAGCGTTTGCGTTTGCTTCGCCAGCACTCGCTTCTAATGGAACAGTCAGCGGAACAATCACTCACGCGTCTGACGGCACTGCGGTGCCCAACATGACCGTGCTTGCGACGAACACAACGACCGGCGTGCTAACCACCGGCGCGTACTCGGGGGCGGACGGCGCCTACACCATGACGCTGGCGTCGGGAACGTATGACCTCACCACCTCCACCACCACCTCGGAAGCCGGCGTGGTGTTTCTCAAAAAGACTTTAACGGTGACCGTCGGGAGCGACGAAACGAAATCTGGGCAGGATTTTGCCGTCACGCGAAGAGGAAAATTCACCGGCCATGTCGTTGCATCGGGGAGTGGCACCGCGATTTCGAGCGCGACGATCACCAGCACGCACATAAGTGGATATACCAGCGGGAGTGCTTATACGACGTCGCTCTCGAATGGAAGTTACATTGCAACACCCACGGCCTCAGATGCGTCGCAGTCGGCGGTTGGGGGGTATACCTTTACCGTCACGAAAGCAGGGTACTTTTCGGCATCGGTGACGAACGCTACGCTCACTGCCGACGAAGCAACGTCAACACAAGACATTACACTTGTCCCTGCCAGTACAGTGTCGGGCACGATTACCGATAGCAGCGGAACAGGTATTGGAACGGCGACCGTGACGCTCCTGAAGAGCACCGGATGGTCCTATGCCGCACAAACGAATGCGGCTGGTGCATATACCGTTTCGATCTTCGACACCTACTCGTACAACGGTACGGCCGTTGGAGACTACACGGTGACGGTCAGCAAGTCAGGATATCTCGCAAAAACGGCATCTCTCTCAATCACCGATGACTCCACGGCATTGACCGGGAATAATTACACCCTAACAGCGGCGGGAGTGATAACGGGAACGATCAAGGACAGCGCCGGGAACGCGCTTTCTGGCGTGGCAATCGTTGCCGATGACGGGTTTGGCTATACCTACGTGGCAACGACCGGATCGGACGGCACCTACTCGGTCACGGGCCTCCGATCATCAACGCGGTACACGCTGACCGCAACGAAATCGTCATACGTCGGTCAGAAACTGTATGGGATCACGGTGACCGCAGGCGCAACAACCTCTGATAAGAACATCACGCTCCCAACGGCAAAGACATTCAGCGGAACGGTCGTCTCGGGGAGCAATGAGGTACTCGAGGGTGCTATCGTCTTTCTCTACAAACGGAACAAGTCACGCTCTGAGGTCGCCGATTTCACCTACGTGACGAAGAGTGACGGATCATTCGTCTTCACCAGCGTCTCGCCCGGAAAGTATCGCGTGAAAGTGACAAAAACCGGCTATATTTCCTACGTTCTCGACTCGTTGGCGATCAGCGCGAATATCACCGGGAGAACCATAAAGCTCGACCTTGGCGGTTCGATCTATGGCAAAACTTCCACAGGGAGCAACTCCGGGGTCGCTGGGGCAGTCATTGCTGTCTATGCCCTGAAGAACGGAAAGCAGGTTTCTTACACATCAGCAACAACGGATGAAAATGGTTTCTATCTCGTTTCTGGGCTCAAGAAGGGAACCTACCGCCTGCAAATTCTGACGACAGAGTATGTCCAGCAGCTGGTCAACGTCAGCGTCAAGAACGGGCTGCAAACGACAAAGAACGTCAAGCTGGCCGTTGCCGGGTCGGTTTCAGGATTTTTGACGGATAAGGCAACCAAACTCCCGCTTGCCTCTACGATCGTTCGAGTTGTTGGGACCTCGATTACGACATCTTCGGATGCCAATGGTTTCTACACACTCGACGGCATCTCCGCAGGAAAACGGAAGATTGTCGCAATCAATCCGTACTACGACATTCCTGGCCAGCAAACCGTCACGGTCACCGCAGGGAAGACGAAGACCGACGTCAATTTCTCACTGAAGCAGAAAGAGTAACACCCAGAAGAACGGCAGCAAACACCCCCACTCGAAACTATTGGTGGGGGTGTTGTTGATGATGCATTTTTCTGGTTTTAGGGTAAGCAAGTAGCTTCTCGACGTTTGCGTATCATGTGCTCGCCCGCCGAAGCTGAAAGCGTAGGTGGGTGGCAGATATATGCTGTTGTGCGATGTCGTGTTTTAGTTTTCCAGATGACCGTTGACAAGGCGCGGAATTCGTGTAAGATATGAGCGACTTACCGGACACGCCGGAGGTACGTTCCTTGACCTACGCCCGATAGGGTTCCCGGATACGGGAGGAGGCGCACATGAGACAATTGGATGTCAGGTTCCTACTTGGGGGTTCCCGCCGAGTCAACGAGATGAGACAAGAGGTCCGCTCAGTCGTTCGTATTATACTCGGATTGGTGGGACCGTCACATCCGGACCGGGGATTCGGTTTTGTACACGCCGGGATGAAGTGGTCAATCAACACGGGTTGCCACGTGAACCATGGAAGCGTACATGGTGTTAAAGTGAGTGTGTCAACAGAGGATGATCGTTTCTTAGATCGGTGGCCGTCGGCAAGTTCTATTCGGACCGTCTTTGCTACGGACAGTGAAAGAGACATACCGCTGCCGTTCGTAGCCGATGTTCATGCCGGACTTCCGACGTTCCTGGCGAAGGTGAGTCAGTGGACCGACCTGGAACCCGGACTGAGCATTCTTCTTGCCACCGGCCGCATCGAGGAGGGCGTGGCACAAGAGTAACGCGATGTGTATTGATGTCTATCCCGCCCGCTTCCATTCGTGGATCGGGCGGCCCTTTTTTTCTGAAAAACACAATATCGTACAACGTTTGCGTGTCTGCGATCGTTCCTGGATATCGCATATTCGGTGTTAGAAGGAATTCATGTTTTCCTTTCAATCCACACTTGCAGATTATCCGATGCAAATCGATCTCGCTTCGTTTTGCATGCCCCATATTGACTGGCAGTGAATTCCATAGTAAAGCGTGTCAACACATTGCCGTAGCAGATGGTGCAATGGAACAAGTCAGAGCCAAAGGAGGTAAGGCGATGTCGTATTCTGACTGGACATATACCCCCTGGGATCTGGAGAGAATGGGCGAGGGCCACGTATGCGGTAGCTCCATGTTCACGTACGGAATTCTCAGCAAAGACTGTAGAATGTGTCAGCGCAGTCGTACGAACGCCCGGCCACTTCTCGTCTCCATCAGAATCGTTATCGAAAGACTGAACGCACACGCCTGGCGCGACGCGAAACGAACATGAGCAGGGCCGAATCGTCCCTTGTGCCGGCTGAGAGTATTTCTCTGTGAGAATACTCCGGCCGGTATTTTTTATCGTGAAAACGAAAGATCGGATTTGGAAAGCGACAGCCGGAAGAAAAACAGGAATGACATATAACGTCTGGGTATCATGCGCCTGTACTCGTATGACGCATATACGCTGTTGTCAGATCGTACATATTTCCTTGAAAATATTAATCTGTAAACTGAAACGTCGAGAGAATTTGATGAACTGTCTGGTCGAATGCGGTATC
>JAZDGG010000024.1:0-7696 GCA_043807225.1 bacterium
ATCTTCGCATTCTCAAGCCGGACAAAATCTTTCACCTTCATGCGAAGGGACTCGGTAAAACTCCCCGCCCCAAGCAGGAGATCGCGTGTTTTGAGGAGCGTTGTGTCGGCAAGCACTTCGATCTTGTGGAGCGCTCCAAATGGCGTGAGCGCGCCGGGCTTCACCTTGAGCTCTCGCACCATGTCCTTTTCGGTCGCAATCGACAACTTCTTCGCTTGGAGAACCGTCTTGAGTTTCGCCAAGTCAAGCCGCCGGTTCGCGGGCAAGACGACGAGGACATACCGCATATCCGCTTTCACGAGGAGCGTCTTGCCGATTGCTTCGAGCTTTTCTCGGAGCGTCGTCGCAAGATCGTAGGCCGTAAAGACCGTTCTGTGCGCGACGACGGTGAACTGGACTTTGGCTTTTGTAAGGTAGTTGGTGACGTTGGCGGGGATACTCATGTGCGTGGTTTTAATGATCGGAGTCGAAGCGGCAGCCGTTGCTGTTCGCCGAGGAGCGTTTTTGCAACGCGGCGTCCGCTTGGGGTGAGTTTGAGGGAATCGATAAACCATTTTTCTGGCGTCCGACGGCCATAGCCGATGAGGAGTCCCTTATCGATGAGTCGTTCCATGCTCTTCGTTATGCTATTCTGCTGGTCTTCAGTGCTTGGTGGCTGCGCTTGTCGCTCGTAGAAACTTTTAAACAGTGAGCGCGGACAGTTCGCTTTACGCGAAAGCAACGCTTGGACGAGGATGTATTTTTGGAGCGAAGAGATGCGCATCATGCTTTTTTCGTCAGGCGGATGTGGAGCTCGCGAAGCTGGCGCTCCGTCACGGAAGATGGCGCTCCCATCATGACGTCTTCCGCTTTACTGTTCTTGGGGAACGCGGTCACCTCGCGGATGTTCGGTTCGTCGCGGAGCAGCATGATGATACGCTCAATGCCAGGGGCGAACCCGCAGTGCGGAGGTGCGCCATAGGAAAATGCCTTAATCATGTGGCCGAACTTTTCGTCGACGGTGGCTTTCGGGTAGCCAGCGATGGCAAACGCTTTGTACATGATCTCCGGCACGTTGTTCCGAACGGCACCGCTCGACAGCTCCACGCCGTTCGCCACAATATCGTACTGATAAGCGAGAATCTCCAGCGGATCCTTTGCTTCCAGTGCTTTCTTCCCGCCTTGCGGCATTGAGAAGGGGTTGTGCGAAAAGTCTACCTTCTTTTCCTTTTCATCCCACTCGTACATGGGGAAGTCGACCACCCAGCAGTATGCCATGGTGTTCGGATCGATCAGTGTGAGCTCACTCCCGAGCCGAACGCGGAGCGCGCCGAGCGAATCGCAGACGATTTTTTCTTCCCCCGCACCGAAAAAGATGGTATCCCCTGGCCGCGCGCCGACCGCAGCGATGATGCGTTTCGTAAGTTCCTCACCGAGGAATTTGGTGATTGGGGATTCCGCTTTCTCTTTCTTCACGACGATGTACGCGAGCCCCCTGGCTCCTTTTTCGCGAACAAGATCGGTCAGCTGATCAATTTTTGAACGGGAGAATGCTGCCGCCCCTGTCGCCGTGATGCAGCGGACGACACCCTTGTTGTTGACCGCGTCCGTAAAAACGGAAAAACCGCATTCGCGGACGAGATCGGTGACATCCTGAATCGCCAGGCCGAAACGGAGATCGGGTTTATCCGTCCCGTACTTCATGAGCGCTTCTTTGTATGGAATCCGCGGGAATGGCTTGGAGAGAACTTTCTTCTTCGTCAGCGTTTCGGTGAGCTCGATGAAGAGCGGTTCCATGAGCGCAAAAAACTCTTCTTGATCAAGAAAGCTGGTTTCGAGGTCGAGTTGATAGAATTCCCCGGGGCTGCGGTCGGCGCGCGCGTCTTCATCACGCATGCATGGGGCAATCTGAAAATACCGGTCAAGGCCAGCGACCATGAGGAGCTGCTTGTATTGCTGCGGCGCTTGCGGAAGCGCGTAGAACTTTCCGGGATGAAGCCGCGACGGAACGAGAAAATCCCTCGCGCCTTCTGGCGACGAGACGGTGAGAATCGGCGTCTCTATCTCGAGAAAGCCGTGATCGGCGCACCAGTTCCGGATGAACCGGATGACGCGTGCGCGGAACTCCAGGTTGGCCAGCATCCTTTTTCGGCGGAGATCAAGAAAACGGTATTTCAGCCGTATGTCTTCATTGGATATCTGCTGAGCCAAATCGTCCGTAACCTCAAACGGGAGCGCCTTGGACGGGTTGAGAATGTCGATGGCTTCCGCTTGGATTTCAATCTCGCCCGTCGCAATCTTGTGGTTGATCATCTCTTTTGGTCGCCCCACCACCACCCCAAGGACCTTCACGACATACTCGCTGCGGACATTCTCGGCAATCTTCCATGCTGCTTTGGACTTTTTGGGATCAAGCGTGACCTGTGTGATGCCGTATCGATCACGGAGGTCGAGAAAAAGAAGACCGCCATGATCTCGTCGGGTATGCACCCATCCCGAAAGCGTCACGGTTTTTCCAACGTCATTTGTACGGATTTCACCGCACGTGTGCGTCCGAAACATGGTGGAAAATGAGAAAAATGCGGAGCGAGCAGACACGCCGCACGCTTCCCTCAAAACGGCGGTTCTGTAGCCAGAGTGTACCAACTTTTTCGTGTTGCGTCAACCAAAAATCGACCTCTGCACCATGTGTACTTGACCGAAAGAAGGTGGTCTGCCACACTCATCGTTGTGTTCTTTTTCGAGGAGGATGCTCACCATGCCTAGGATCGTTGTCGGCGTGTACAGAGATTCTTCCGGTTACTCCGCCCGCATTTTCTCTGACGTCGACGCAGCACCGGATCGACTGAAGAACCCGAACGGCGGCGAGGATCGGCAACTTGCGTTCTCCTGCGAGGGTGCAGACCTCCTGTCCATCGCGCAGGACGTGGTGCATCAAGCCCGCTCCCGCAAGATCAATGTCTGGGAAATCTCTGTCCTGGTATGACGAACACCCCATCTGGGGTGTTTTTCTTTTTCTGGAACTCTTGACAGGGGGATGGGTTTTTGCTACCATCGCTCCGTTTTCACGTTCTTCCTCAAGTCAGAGAAATGCCGACGGAAGTCGGATGGAGGGTCTTATGCCAGTTCGGTGGAAAGAAACGGTCTACGGAAAAGATCGCGATGCGATTCAACAGCGATTGGAGGAGCTCGTCACCCTATGGCTGTCGTCTGCGGACAATGTTTTTGACACGCAGACAAACTGGCTGACGTGTACACTCGTGGATCTTTCGACCGGCGAACAGCTCATGCCGCAATTCCGCGTCGGGGACATGTCGCTCAAGGAAGTTCTGACGACCGGCTACTTCTCTTATCGGCAGAGCTTGGCGCTTATGGAACACCCTGGGGACTGGACGACGGAACCAAGCAGTTCCCCGAATCCGGAGAACTTGCCCTTGAGCCAGCGGTATCCCCGCGGTGGCATTCGAGTGAAGTCGCTGAATTACGGTATCCTGATCGCTGGCCTGCCTTGGCCGGGGAATCAGGCCGTCGCATGTGCGCTTGGGAGATGGTTCGGTGTGCTGACGACGGAGGATATCAGCCGCATCGCGACAGAATCCGGCAACGATGCATGCATCGGGTTTGCCGAACACGTCAACCGGCAATAGTGGCTGCTTGTGTGCCAATACGCACTGAGCGGTTCCAACCATGGGACCGCTTTTCTTCTTATTGCTTTTTCTTTCAGCTGACGCCTCCCGCGTCAGTTTTTTCATACAGAGCATCTGGCTTCTTGTGCGGCACTAGACGGAAAGCAGCACTAGTGCTAGCATGGCCACGCTCTTTCACAACTGCCCTGGACGGAATGTGCTGGCAAACGCTAGCAATGGCCGGCCTTGGCGCTTCCGACGAGAGGAATCCTGAACTTAATTCAGGAATGGCCTCCCGTTTTGGAGGTTCTATGACTGCGGATTCGCGTGGCAAGACCGAGGAGCAAGACCACAAACCCACCTGCCCGCACTGCAAGGCGTACAGCATCGGCTCTACACCATTATGGCTAACCATCCTCGGGTTCGTGTCGGGGTTGGGCAGTACTATTCTATCAGCAACGATCGCCAAAGCGCAGGGGAGCTATTCCTCTGGTATGGTTTTCCTTTTCTTCGTTGGATTGCTGCTTTTTGTCGGGAGTGCGCTTGTAGCCTTTTATCAATTCGCTGGTTGTCGTCAGTATCTCTTCCTCGATACGAAGAATGATCGACACGTGCACGAACGGCTCTTCGCTGGCGGGTACGCGGGCGTGAATGATCCGGAGACGGGTAATCCGCTCTTCATCAGTCGGTTTGCCCTGGAGATCAATCAGCCCATCGCAGGCGGACGCAAGCGAATCTGGCAGGTCGAGAAACAGTATGTCCATCAGTCAGACCCGACAACATCACCGGCGGCGCCTGATTACCGCGTATGGCCTCGATGGCGCCTTGTCAAGGTGTGTGCCAAGGGCAAGAGATTCAAGATTCGCGAAACGAGGGGATCCTCCCTGATTGTGTGCGACTCTCTCGACAAACTTATCACATGGCTGCCATACGGCGATGCCAACTTTGCACTGGAGGCAGCCAACGCGGCGTTGGAGCAAGTGTCAGAGAGAGCCAAACGTGAGCACACGGGGGTCACATCACTCAGCGCGGTTATCGAGAATTCAAAGGAGACACTCGGCAGGTCGCTGCATGCACAGTTCTGTCGTGAGCAGCTGGAAAAGATTGCTGCGGGGCATTGTGTGACGAAAGAGTCCGTGATGCGAGACCTCGAAGCATTCCTTGCCACGAGAAAACGCCAGCCTGCTGACGTTCCCGCATGATCCTTTCGCTCCACTTCACCAACCGGTGTCGTGGAGCGTTTTTTTGTTGCTTGTATTCCTATTCTGTTGAATCCTGGTACGTGGATTTCTTCCGAAATATCTGGACAATCAGAATCACCAAGACCGTTGCAAGCAGATCCCACAGCAAATCATCCACGGTATCATAGAGATCGGTGACGCGGTGCGTTTGGAACCAAAGGTCGCCAAGATACTCGCTGATTTCGTAGAGGACGGTGAGAAGCACGGTGATGCTCAGAACAAACAGCGACCGCATTTTCAGGCCGAGAACAATCGTTCCGCGCTTTTGGAACATTTGAACAAGCACAAAAATACCAGCGGCAACCGCCCCGGCACCAACCGCATGCGCAAGCTTGTCCCACCACGACACGTTCGCGTAGAGATGGAGAAAATTCCCCATCCCATCAAACCAGACGCCAAGCGCAGAAAACCACACAACCGACCATGGGAGCGCATATCCCCTCCGCCGCATGTATCGGGCGATACTCCACAAGGCCGCAAGCGCAAAGAGGTCGGTGACCGCAAGTGCGATTTGCCGCACCCACGTGTCATAGCGGAGAATAAGCTCCAAGACCAACAAGACGAGGAGGGAGCAATACCCGAGCAGCGAGAGAATCGTTGGGCGTTTCATACGCGATGCGTTCGGCGAAAGATTGCCTTGATCAGTTCGATCGATCCGAGAACAATACAGGAGGTGAGAAGCACAACACCCCACTCCCTCATCCCAACAGCAACGACCCCAAGAACTTCACGCAGTGGAGGGAGAAAGAGCGCCGCCAATTGGACAAGGATGCCCGCACCAACGGCATACAGCAATGAACGATTTGCGAAAGGATTGACACGAAAAAGTGAATGTCGAAAAATTCGAAGACTAAACACCTTCAGAAGAGCGTTGAAACCCAGCGCCATGAAAACGACCGTCCGGGCAAGTTGAAGGTTGCCCGTGGTGTGCCAGTACCACCAGAAGATGACGAATCCGACAACCGCGCTCACCGTTGATATGGCGATGATCAACCAGATCATCTCTGAGTTGACCAACGGCTCAGCAGGATCACGGGGTGGCTCTTTCATGATCTCGCGCTCCTCTGGCTCAACGGTCAGGGCAAGATTCGGGAACCCTTCGGTAAAGATATTAATCCACAGAATTTGTGCGGCGAGGAGGGGAAGCGGAAATGCGTGCGTGACGAAACCGACCAGAAGACTGAAGCCAATGAGAATGACCTCTGCAAAACTATCAACGAGAAGATAGCGAATCACCTTACGGATATTTTCAAACATGACTCTTCCCTGTTCCACCGCGGCGACGATCGATCGGATATTATTATCAAGCAGAACGAGGTCGGATGCGTCCTTTGCCACATCGGTGCCTGATCCAAGCGCAACGCCGATATCCGCGGCGACGAGCGCAGGGGCGTCGTTGATGCCGTCTCCGGTCATCGCGACCACTTCGCCGGACTTTTGCCACGCATCGACGATGCGGAGTTTGTCCTTCGGCGTCACCCGCGCGTAGACGCTGATATCCCGAATGCGCTTTTCGAGTTCATAGTCGGAGATGCTCGCTAATTCCTCACCGGAGAGGATGTTCTTCGCGTCGGCGGGCAGGTGCAGTTCTACGGCGATCTTCCGCGCGGTCAACGCGTGGTCGCCGGTGATCATGACGATGCGAATCCCTGCTTGCCGGCAAACGTTGAGCGTCTCGACGACGCCATACCGCAGTGGATCTTTCATCCCGATGAGGCCGACGAAAACAAAATTTTCCATTGGCCGCATGATACCGGCAATCGCAGTCGCGTTGCTGCCGACCTGCCGCTCGACGACGGCGAGAACCCGCAATCCTTCGTTGCTCATTCGTTCATTCTGTTGCAGTAGTGCCGACCGCCGTTCCGGCGTCAACGCACGGTTCTCACCGTTGATTTCACATCTCGTACACATCGGGAGAACAATCTCCGGCGCCCCCTTCATCAGCAGGATGCGCTCGTTCTGCCCCCGCGCGTGGAGCGTGAGCATGTACTTCCGCTCGGAATCAAACGGGATCACATCAAGCCGCGGGCAGGTTTTCTCAAGCTCATGCCGCGTCAGGCCGGCCGCATGCGCTGCATACGCCAGCGCGCACTCCGTCGGGTTCCCCATGACCACGCGGTGTTCAAGCGGCTGATCTTCGTTTTCGATATGCGCGTCGTTGCAGAGCATGCCAATTTCGAGCGCGATCCGCGGCGTCGCATCCTCATGCGTAGGATCAAAATGCTTCATGACCGTCCGGTCAAAGCCGATGTCGTTCCCTTCGGTAAGAATGCGCACGACGGACATCTTCCCTTCGGTCAGCGTGCCGGTCTTGTCGGCGCAAATAACTGTTGTCGAACCGAGCGTTTCTGCGGCGAGCATCGAGCGAACGAGCGCGCGTTTCCGAACGATTCGCCGCATCCCGATGGCAAGGATGACCGTGACGGCGACCGGCAGCCCCTCGGGCACCGCGGCCACCGCAACGGCGACCGAAACCGGGAAGATCTCCGCAAGCTCCCTCCCCGCGAGTAGCCCAAAAAGCACCAGGAGGAGCGACACGGCGATGATTGACGTCCCAAGAAGACGGCTGAATGATCGCAAGCGCCCCTGAAGCGGCGTTGTGACCTCCGGCACCTGGCGGATCAGCGTTGCGATGCGTCCGATTTCCGTTTCACGACCCGTGGCGGTCACCACGGCGGTACCGGTTCCCTGCGCGACCGTGGTTCCGAGAAACACCATGTTGTTCCGCTCGGCAACGGGGACGGATCCAGAGAGACGCTTGGTTCCTTTCGGCACGGAGTAGGATTCACCGGTGAGTGGCGCTTCGTTGACCGTCAGATTGACGGCCTGCAGAAGCCGTGCGTCAGCGGG